>NZ_JBSFUK010000004.1:0-443738 GCF_053591755.1 Streptomyces sp. NPDC002926 | reverse complement strand
ATTTTTAATTCACCCCCCCACCACCCAAATAACCCCCAAATTTTAAAAAATCCCCCCCACCCCCCCCCCCCCCCCCCCCCCCCACCCCCCCGCCCCCCCCCCCCCCCCCCCCGGGCCCCCCCACCCTGGTTGCTGTTCCGGGCCGGGCACACAGCCTAAAAACGGCGACCGCCGACGGTCGCACCCTCCCGAACGCGCTGCCGCGGGTGGCCCGTTCCGGCCGCTCCCGTCGTCATCACGGAGCCGAGAATGATCGCGGCAGCCTTTGAACGCTTCCTCTCTTCGGATCCTTTCCGCGGCCGCGTTTCTCGCCGCGGTCGGCATCGGTCACGACGTCTGACCGAAGGAGAAACCTCTGGATCCAGCATTTCGGTACCGGCGAGTCCGACGTGATTTCCCACTGACCTTCTGACAAAGTGCACTCCTGCTTTGTTGCGTTTAACGAACATGGAGAGCCAGTCATGGCGAAGTCGCCGGGCTTCGCCCCGCGAAGCGCCGGCTGTTCAAGCGACTCGGCACGCGTACGGGGCGGGAACCGCAACGCGTTCTCTTTGTGCCGGCAGATTCTCGCTGCTGATTTTCACGGCGCCGCCGCTCGCCCGATCCAGGTCTGAAGTCCGCGTACGAAGAGAGCCGCCCGTGCCGCAGAGAAGTCGGAGTGAGAAGAACCAACTGACAGTTTTTCACCTGGTCCAGCCGGTGGACGGGGGAGTCGCACGCCTCGTCACCGACCTCCTCAGGGCGCAGGTCGCCGAAGGCCTTCTCACTGTCCTGGCCTGCCCTCCCGGCGGGACGCTCGCGTCGGACGCCGCGGCGGCCGGCGCCCGGGTGCACACCTGGTCCGCCGTAGGGGCCCCGGGCCTCCCGCTGGCCGGCGAAGTCCTGGCCGCAGCCAGGCTCATCCGCCGCAGCAGCCCCCATCTCGTGCACGCGCACAGCGCCAGGGCCGGGCTCGCCGCGCGGCTCGCCGTACGCGGACGTGTGCCGACCGTCTTCCAGCCGCATGCCTGGTCCTTCGACGCACTGGAAGGGCGCGCCGCCGGACTGGCGCTGAAGTGGGAGCGGTACGGGACCCGTTGGGCCACCCGGACCCTGTGCGTCAGCGAGGCCGAGCGAAGTGCCGGGGAGCAGGCCGGAATCGCCGCCCGCTGGGCCGTCATCCGCAACGGCATCGACCTGAGCCACTTCAGCCCCGAGGACACGGTGAGCGGCGCGTCCGCGCGGGCCGCTCTACCGCAGCTGGACCACATCCCGGCCGCCGCGCCCCTGGTGGTCTGCGTCGGCCGGCTCTGCCGGCAGAAGGGCCAGGACATTCTGCTGCGAGCCTGGCCGCAGGTGAGCGCGGCCGTGACCGATGCCCATCTGGTGCTGGTCGGGGACGGGCCCGACCGCGAGGCGCTGACCCGGCTCGCCCCGCCGGGCGTGGTGTTCGCCGGGGAGTGCCGGGACACCAGGCCATGGTTCCGGGCGGCGGACGTGGCCGTGCTCCCCTCTCGCTGGGAGGGCATGGCGCTCGCCCCGCTGGAGGCGATGGCCTCCGGCCTGCCGGTCGTGCTGTCAGACGTCAGCGGGGCCAGGGAGAGTTTGCCGCCAGGCCACGAAGCTTTCGGACTCGTGCCGCCCCAAAACCCGCCCGCCCTCGCGGCGGCGCTCACCACGCTGCTCACCGGGCCGGAACTACGGCAGTCCCTCGGCCGCCAGGCCCGGACCCACGCACGGGCGACACACGACGTGCGGGAGACCGCCGCGGCGGTCTCCCGCCTCTACCGGGAACTGCTGCACCACCTGCCTCCGCGTCAGGAACTGCTGGGCCCGGCTCGACACACGACGAGGAGGCGCACCCAGCGATGACCACGAGGAGCGCGCCGGCGCTTCGTTGGGGTGTTCGTGCCCCAACTGCCCGGGCGTGGAATTGCGTTCGCGCGGCACGCAGCGGTCGGGCCGGCGCCGCGCACCCGTCGGCGCGCCCTCTCCCCGTCGGCCAGGTCTGCCCCGGACACCACCCCCTCGACCGAGAGAGCAAGCCGATGACCGACTCGCCCCAGCAGGAGCCCGCTGTCCCCGGATCGTTGTCGCGACGAATCGGCGCACTCCTCGCGAGGATCACCCCACCGCCCAACTGGTGGGCGCTGCCTGCCTGCGTACTCCTCGGCACGGTCTGCGCAGTCGTCTGCGGCGTGTTCGCGGCACCTCAGTACGCGGCCGTCAGCCATGTCGTCGCCGTGTCCGACGCGGACGTTCAGCCCGGTGCGGCCCCCGGCTTCTCCCGGGGGACACCGCCGGCCGTGCCCGTACCCGTCGGCGAGCGGGAGCTGGTGTGATGGCCGGGGAGCGAACGGTCCTCTCCGTAAGGCTGTGCCGCGATCCCCGCGACTTCGCCGGACTCCGGCCGGAGTGGGAGGCGCTGCAGCGCCGGTGCGCCACGGCCACGCCCTTCCAGAGCCACGCCTGGCTCCTCTCCTGGTGGCTCTCGTACGGCAGTGGCGACCGGCTCCGTGTCGTCCTCGTACGCCGTGGCGGACGTCTGATCGCGGCCGCGCCCCTGATGCTCGTACACCGTCCGCTGCCGCTGCTCGTGCCGATGGGAGGCCCGATCTCCGACTTCGGCGACATCCTCGTGGACGACGAGCACACGGAGATCGCGGTCACGGCGCTGGAGCGGGGGCTGTACCGCGCCGCCCGGCACGCGGTGATCGAGCTGCGCGAGGTACGGCCCGGGGCGGCGGCCGAGCGGCTGTACGAGGCGTGGACGGGTGCGCGCCGACGGCTCACGGACTCGGTCTGTCTGGAACTCCCCGCCGCTCCGGTCGAGGAGCTCGTCAAGCGGCTGCCGGCCGGCCGGGCGCTGCGCCTTCAGGCCGAGCTGCGCGAGATCGACGCGCTGAAGATCGAGAACTACGCGGTGCCCGAGCACGAGGTGCCCGCGGCCGTCGACCATCTGCTGCGGCTGCACGAACTCCAGTGGCGGGGACGGGGGGTGACCGTGGAACACCTCAAGCCGCGCTTTGCGGAGCATCTGGCGCGGGCGACGCAGCGAATGGTGCGGGACGGCGAGGCCTCGCTGACCGAGTTCCGGCTGGACGGCGAGGTGGTCGCGGCCAATGTGGCGCTGCAGTCGGGGTATCTGACGGGCGGCTATCTGCACGGCGCGCACCCGGGGCTGCGGGAGAAGAAGGTCGATGTGGCGACAATGCTGCTGCGGCACGACGCGGAGCTCGCCGCGCGCACGGGCCGGCGGGTTCTGAGCCTGCTGCGGGGGGACGAGGCGTACAAGAGCCACTGGCGTCCGCGGGCCGTCATCAACCAGCGGCTGCTGCTGGCCGGGTCCGGTCTGGAGCCCGTTCTCCGGCTGCGCGCCGCGCAGGCGGAGAGGCGCGAGAGCGGGGCGGGGGCCGTGAAGACACGGCTCCGCGGCGCGCGCGGGTGGCGTGGGCGCCTGAACGACTGGCGGGCGGCCTAGCGCGGCCCGGCAGCGTCGCCCGGGCTGTGCGCCCGTGATCGTTGGCGTTGTCAGGCCGGATGCGGGTCGTGGAGCCAGCCCCTGCGCTGCGTCGGTGGCCCGGGGCGGGCGTCGGTTTCGCCCGTCGGCCGGGGCGGATAGTGAGCGAGGCGGGTCCACTCGATGTCGGGCCGGCCCGGCAGGGTGCGGCCGGCCGCTGCCCACTCCCGCTCGAGCTCTTCGTAGATCGGGCTGGTGCCGGCGGGCGGACTCGTCGGATCCGGGGCTGAGAGCGTCTGGACGCGCTGCCATCGAGCAGGCGCGGTAGTCCTTGCCATAAGCGGCAAACGCGCGCCCGCGGGCGAAGTCACTGCGAGGGTGCGGAACGGGGGGACAGCAGGAACGGTTTTTCGACCCTGGCGCGCGTGTCGGTGAGGTTCGTGCCGACAACAGGGTGCAAAGTGGGGTGTTTTGCTCGAGGTGCGGTGGTGATCGTGATGATACGGAAAACAGTCCGCGAGGAGGGTCGAGGCGACACGTGGCGTCCGCTCCGCTGCCGTCGGTGCCGATCGCGGGCGTGACTGCCTGTCAGAACGGTTGCGGAGCCCGCGGGTCCCGCGCTCGCCTGACCGGATTCCGTACCTTGTCGACCGACACGAATGCGCCAACAATGCGCATGACAAACCGAAGACCCTTCGGTCACTGAAGTCGCAAGAGGGGACCCCCACATGAACAAGCCTCTCGTCGGCGCGCTCCTCGCCCTGGCACTCCTCGGGACGGGCGCGGCACCCGCGATCGCGGTCACCACCGCCGACGCGGCACCGGCCGCCAACTCCACCGCACCCCAAGCCGACGTCAAAGCAGTCGACTTCGCCGGGACGGTGGCGCTCAGCAACTGTTCCGGATCGGTGGTGCGGATGCCCGCATCGGAGCCCGACGACCCCGCCCTCGTACTCTCCAACGGGCATTGCATCGAGAGCGGCTTCCCGGCCGCCGGCGAGGTCATTGTCGATCAGCCGTCGAGCCGTACTTTCGGCCTTCTCAACTCCGCGGGCAGCAGAGTCGCCACGCTGCGCGCCAGCAAGATCGCATACGCGACGATGACGGACACCGACATCTCGCTGTACCAACTCACCCGCACCTACGCCCAGATCCAGAGCAGCTACGGCATCAAGGCGCTCGAGATCAACGCCGCGCACCCGGTGCAGGGCACCGCCATCAAGGTCGTATCCGGGTACTGGAAGCGGATCTACAGCTGCAGCATCGACGGCTTCGCGTACCGCCTCAAGGAAGGTGAGTGGACCTGGAAGGACTCGGTCCGCTACACCTCCAGCTGCAAGACCATCGGCGGTACGTCCGGCTCGCCCGTCGTCGACAACGCCACCGGCAAGGTCGTCGCGGTGAACAACACCGGCAATGAGGACGGTCAGCGCTGCACCGACAACAACCCGTGCGAGGTGGACGAGAACGGGAACGTGACGGTGCGCGAAGGCATCAACTACGGGCAGGAGACCTACGGGATCGTGCCGTGTGTCGGCCTCGACAACAAGATCGATCTGGGGCGGCCGGGCTGCGCGCTGCCGAAGCCGTAACGCCCACGGTGCCGTGACCCGGCCCGGGGTCACGCCCGGACCTCGGGCCGGGGTCCCGGGGGCGGGAGGCTCCCGCGCCTGGCCATCCGTTCGTATGTTCGAATATCGAGGTACCCTGGAGGTATGGCAGCACACCTCCAGGGTTCGCTCTTCGACCAGACCGACGAGATCCGTCTCGGTCCGCTGAAGGACATACGGCGGACCGTGCTCGGGGACGGGGCGTGGATCGACGTCCTGCCGGGATGGCTCGGCGGGGCGGACGCGCTGTTCGAGGAGCTGGCGTCCGGTGTGCCGTGGCGGGCCGAGCGGCGCCAGATGTACGAGCAGGTGGTGACGGTGCCGCGGCTGCTCGCCCACTACCGGGAGGACGACGCACTGCCGCACCCGGTCCTGGACGAGGCTCGCGCCGCCCTCTCCGCCCACTACGCCGATGAGCTCGGCGAGCCCTTCGTCACGGCCGGACTCTGCTACTACCGCGACGGCCGGGACAGCGTGGCCTGGCACGGTGACACGGCAGGGCGGGCATCCCGGGAGGACACCATGGTCGCGATCGTCTCCGTCGGTGCCCCGCGCGATCTGGTGCTGCGGCCCAGGGGCGGCGGCCGGCTCCCGGTGCGCAGGCCGCTCGGGCACGGCGACCTCATCGTGATGGGCGGCTCCTGCCAGCGGACCTGGGAGCATGCGGTGCCGAAGACGGCGCGTTCGGTGGGGCCCCGCATCAGCATCCAGTTCAGGACGCGGGGCGTGCACTAGCCGGGGCGGCGGTCCGTTCGGCGGACCGAGCGGCCGGCCAGCACGTCCGTACGCCGGCCGTCCTCGATCACGAACCTGCCGTCGATCAGCACATACGGGATACCGGTCGGCAGCGTACGCGGGGACTCGAAGGTCGAGCCCGCCGCGACCGTGTCCGGGTCGAAGAGGACCAGGTCCGCGCGGTATCCCTCGCGGACCAGGCCGCGGTCCGGCAGGCGCAGGCGGGCCGCCGGGCGGGAGGTGAGGTGGGCCACCGTCTCCTCCAGGCCGAGGACGCCCAGCTCTCTCGCGTAGCGGCCGAGATAGTGCGGGAACGTGCCGTACGCGCGCGGGTGCGGCTTGTCGCCCTGGAGGATGCCGTCGCTGCCGCCCGTGTGCACCCGGTGGCGCATGATCTGCCGGACGTTCTCCTCGTGGCCGACGTGCTGGAGGATCGTCGAGCCGAGCCGGTCGTCGATGAGCAGCCGGCGGGCGGTGACCCACGGGGCCTCGCCGCGCCGGGCCGCCGACTGCGCGATCGTCCTGCCGACGCAGCTCGCGAGCCCCGGGTCGCTCACGCCCGAGATCTCGATGGTGTCCCACTCGATGGGTACGCCGTGGCAGCCGTCCGCGCCGATCTCCTCCATATGGTGGCGGATCTTCTCGGCGGTGGAGTCGTCACGCAGGCGCGCCAGGACCGCGTCCGGGCCGCCCTCGCCGGCCCAGCTCGGGAGCATCGCGGCGAGCGTGGTGCAGCCGGGGGTGTACGGGTACGTGTCGAGGCTGATGTCCGCGCCGGCGGCCAGCGCGTCGTCGAGCAGCGCGAGCAGATCGGGAGCCCTGCCCTTGTTCACGCCGAAGTTCATGGTGGCGTGGGCGAGATGAAGGGCGCAGCCGGCGTCGCGGGTGAGGGAGACCATCTCCTCGTACGCCTGGAGAGCCCCGGCTCCGTACGAGCGGTGGTGCGGGCAGTAGTAGCCGCCGTAGTGCGCCACCACCCGGCAGAGCTCGGTGAGTTCGGCGTCGCCCGCGTACATGCCCGGGGTGTAGGTGAGGCCCGAGGACATACCGACCGCGCCCTGTTCGAGACCTTCGGCCACGAGCTGCTTCATCCGGGCGAGCTCGGCGGGGGTCGCGGGACGGTCGTCCCAGCCCATCGCGTACATCCGGACCGTGCCCTGCGGGACGAGGTACGCGGCGTTGACGGCGATGCCCTGCCGGTCGAGCCGGTCGAGGTATTCGCCGACGGTACGCCAGTCGAAGTCGATGGTTGTGTCCCCGGGCGCACCGCCGTTCCAGCCGGTGATCGCCCTGCGGACCTCGGCGAGGGTCGGGTCGTCCACCGGCGCGTACGACAGGCCGTCCTGGCCGAGCACTTCGAGGGTGACGCCCTGTGCGGCCTTGGCCTCGTGCGCGGGGTCGCGGAGCAGCGCGAGATCGCTGTGCGCGTGCATGTCGATGAAGCCGGGGGACAGGGCGAGGCCGTGCGCGTCCAGAGTGCGGTTCCCGGGCAGGGCGGGATCGCCCTCACGGCGCACGGCGGCGATACGGCCGCCGTCCAGGCCGACATCGGCGCGGTACGAGGGTCCGCCGGAGCCGTCGATGACGCGTACGTCGCGGATGACGAGGTCCATGGCCCGCCCTCTCAGAAGAAGGTGCGGATGTAGTCGGTGACCGTGCCGTCGGCCTCGACCAGCGGGATCAGCTGCCACTTGTCGAAGCTCGTGCACGGGTGGGACAGGCCCATGCCGACCCAGTCGCCGACCTCGAGCTCGGCCTCCGCGGTCGTCCGGACCCAGCCGTGCTGGTCGGACAGCCCGCTGATCGTGATGCCGTGCGCCGGGCGGATCTCACCGGTGCGGCCGTCGCGGACGACCTGGGCCTCGGGGAGATCGAGGTCGTATGCCGCGTCGCGCTTGCCCGCGTTGACGAACGCCTGGTCGGGGGAGGGGCGGGAGACGACCTGGGCCCAGAGGCGGAAGGCCGGCTGGAGGGCGCCCTCCTGCGGGATGCGGTTGAAGGGGGTGAGGTGGCGGTAGTGGCCGTCGTCGTGCGAGACATACGCGCCGGAACGCAGCAACTTCAGTACGGGAAGGGAGAGTTCGGGGATGTCGGCGAAGACCTCCGCGACCGCGTCGAACCAGGCGCTGCCGCCCGCGCTGACGACGATCTCGTCGGTGGCGGCGAAGCGGCCGGCTTTGTCGAAGTCGGCGGCCAGGGCGGTGAGGCGGCGCAGCCAGGCGTGGACGCGGTCGCCGTCGGCCTGCGGGACCTCGCCCTCGTAACCGGCGACGCCGACGAGGCGGAGGGTCGGGGCGGCGGCCACCGCGTCGGCGACGGCCGCGCAGTCGGCTTCCGTACGGGCTCCGGTCCGGGCACCTTCGCCGGCGCCGAGTTCGACGACGACGTCGAGCGGGCGGGACGCGCCCACCTCGCCGAGGGCCGCGTCCATCAGCTCGACTCCGCGTACGGAGTCGACGTAACAGATGAAGCGGAAGCCGGGGTCGGTGTCCAGCTCCTGCGCGAGCCAGCGCAGGGCGGCCGCGTCGACCACCTCGTTGGCGAGGAAGATGCGCCGGATCCCATAGGCGCGGTAGACGCGGACCTGGTGCGGGACGGCGGCGGTGATACCCCAGGCGCCGTACTCCAGCTGGCGGGCGAAGAGCTGCGGTGACATGGAGGTCTTGCCGTGCGGGGCGAAGACGAGGCCGTGGCGCTCGGAGTAGGTCTCGAGGAGGGCGAGGTTGTGCTCGACGGACTCGGCGGACAGGGCGAGTACGGGGGTGGTGAAGCCGCCGGTGAAGAGGTTGCGGCGCTCGGCCGCCAGGGCGCCGACGGTCAGGCCCGCGGTCTCGGCGTCCGGGGGGAGGGACTTGAAGCGGTGGTCGACCGGCTCGTCGGCGAGCCGCTCGAGTCGTCCGGCCGCGGTGTCGTCGGTCTCGGCAGCATCGGTGGCGCGGGCAGCCATGGGGCCTCCTCGGGAGATTGCCGTGCAGTGCGTACATTCTGCGCGTTGCATTCCCTGCAACACCCATTGCGTACTTCGCTTATCGCTGTCTAACATCCGAGCCACGCCGGGTCAATGGTGTCCGGCGGCCGACCAGCGAGGAGCCTGAGCGACTGTGACCGCGACCGTGCCCGGATCCGTCGACGCCGTCTGTCTTGGCGAGTCCATGGTCACGTTCCTGCCGACGCGGCCGGGGCGCCTCGCCGCTGTGCCGTCGTTCGTGCGCGGCATCGGGGGGGCCGAGTCCAACGTGGCGTGCGCTCTGGCGGCGTCCGGACACAGCGCGAAGTGGGTCGGGCGGGTCGGCGCGGACGGCTTCGGTGAGCATCTGGTCGCGGCGATCGCGTCGTACGGCGTCGACACCTCGGCGGTGCAGCGGGATGCGCACCGCCCGACGGGGATCTACTTCCGCACGGCGGGCGAGCGCGCGACGGGTTCGCAGTCAGGCTCGCAGCCGGTTCCACGGCCGGGTTCGCTGCCGGGTTCGCTGCCGGGTTCACGGCGCGAGGAGCGGGACCACGCCGAGGTCCTGTACTACCGGGCCGGTTCGGCGGCGTCCGCCATGTCCCCGGCGACGATGCCGTACGACGACCTGTGGTCCGGACGGATCCTGCATCTGTCCGGGATCACGGCGGCGCTCTCGGCCAACTGCCTCGCCCTGATACGCGAGCTGACGACACGTAGGCCGGGCCGCCCGCTCGTCTCGTTCGACGTGAACTACCGCGTGAACCTGTGGCGCGAAGCCGAGGACCCGCGGGTGCTCCTGCAACTGGCGCGGGGCGCGGACATCGTGTTCGTCGGCGAGGACGAGGCGGAGGCGGCGTGGGGCCTGCGCGGTGCGCCGGCGATCCGTGCGGCGCTGCCGGAGCCGGAGGCGCTGGTCGTGAAGCAGGGCGCGCAGGGGGCGACGGCGTACGTCCGCAGTGGACCCACCCGCGACACGGTGACCTTCGTGCCCGCCCTCAGTGTCGACGTCGTCGCACCCGTCGGCGCCGGAGACGCCTTCGCCGCCGGGTTTCTCTCCGCCACCCTGCGCGGCCTGTCCGCCCGGGCCCGGCTGCGGCACGGGCATCTCATGGCGGCCGCCACCCTCACCGTCGCCACAGACCTCGCCGCGCCGCCCGAGCGCGCACACGCCGACCGGCTCGCCGCACTCGGCGCCCGCGCCTGGGGCACACTGCGACTCGGCCCCGGGTGGACCGCGGGCCCCGCGCAGGACCCGCAGGACCAGGTGGAGGTACGTACCGTATGAGCCAGACAGTCGACCGCGCGCTGAGCATCCTTCCGTTGCTCGCCGAGGGACCCGCCGACCTCGGACAGGTCGCGGAACGCCTCGGCGTACACAAGTCCACGGCGCTGCGGCTGCTCCGTACGCTCCATGAACACGGACTCGTCTACCGCCAGCAGGACCAGCGCTACCGCCTCGGCGCCCGCCTGTTCGCGCTCGCGCAGCAAGCCGTCGAGAACCTCGACGTACGCGAGATCGCCCACCCCCACCTCGTCGCGCTCAACGAGCAGATCGGGCACACCATCCACCTCGCGGTGTACGAGGAGAGCGAGGTTCTCTACATCGACAAGGTGGAGAGCCGCTATCCGGTCCGGATGTACTCCCGGATCGGCAAGCCCGTCGCCATCACTGTCGCGGCCGTCGCCAAGCTGCTGCTCGCCGACCTCCCCGAGGCCGAGCGGCGTGCACTCGCCGAGAAGCTCGACTACCCCATGTACACCTCCCGTTCGATCCCGAACCACGTCGCGTTCCTCAAGGAGCTCGCCGCGGTGCGCGAACAGGGCTGGGCCACCGACCTCGGCGGCCACGAGGAGTCCATCAATTGCATCGGTGCCCCGATCCGCGGTGCGGACGGCCGGGTCGTCGCCGCCATGTCGGTCTCCGCGCCGAATGTCGTCGTCACCGCCGAGGAACTCCTCACCCTCCTCCCACTGGTGCGCCGCACCGCCGACGCCATCAGCAGGGAGTACTCAGGCAGCGTCAGCCCCTAGCCGCCGGTGGAAAGGCACCCTCCGACCCTGCCGGTCGCACACCCCTCAGAAGAAGGCATGCCCATGACGGACAAGACCGCGATCACCCCGAGCACCCACACCGCACCGCCCGCGAGGTTCTCCCACGGCGTCCGCAAGGGCAACATCCTCCAGGTCGCGGGCCAGGTCGGCTTCCTGCCCGCCGTCGAGGGCCGGCCTCCGACGCCCGCGGGCCCCACGCTGCGCGAGCAGACTCTCCAGACGCTGGCCAACGTCAAGGCTGTGCTCGAAGAGGGCGGCGCGAGCTGGGACGACGTGATGATGACCCGCGTCTACCTCACGGACGTGGCCCACTTCGCCGAGATGAACGAGATCTACAACGCGTACTTCGAGGAGCAGGGCCTCAAGGAGCCCGCCTCCGCCCGTACGACCGTGTACGTCGGCCTGCCCAAGGGCCTGCTCATCGAGATCGACGCCCTGGCAGTCCTCGGCTGACCTTCGGCTGATCTCGCACTACTCCGCTCTTCACGGCGCGGCGCTCTCCCCCCGAGTGCCGTGCCGTGATCCCCCACGCCCAAAATCCCCGAACAACGAGGTCCCCGCCATGCTGCTCGCCGCTGACGCGCCACCAGAGACCCCACCCCACACGGGCGGTCTGCTCCTGCTCATCGACGGCACCGCCGGTCTGCTGACCGTCGCCGCCCTCGGTATCGCACTCCTTCTCTTCCTGATCATCAAGGTCAGGCTGCAGCCGTTCGTCGCACTGCTCGCCGTCTCGATAACCGTCGGCCTGGCCGCCGGCCTTTCCGTCACCGAACTCTTCGGCACCGTCCAGAAGTCGGCCGCCGTGTCGGTCATCGAATCCGGCATGGGCGGCATCCTCGGACACGTAGCGATCATCATCGGTCTGGGCACCATGCTCGGCGCGATTCTCGAAGTGTCGGGCGGCGCCGAGGTGTTGAGCTCGCGCCTGCTGAACCTCTTCGGCGAGCGGCGCGCCCCGCTCGCCATGGGCCTCACCGGCCTGATCTTCGGTATCCCGGTCTTCTTCGACGTCGGCATCTTCGTCCTCGCGCCGATCGTGTACGCCGCCGCGAAGCGCTCCGGCAGGTCCATCCTGTTGTACGCGATGCCGCTGCTGGCCGGTCTGTCGATGACCCACGCCTTCCTGCCGCCGCACCCCGGCCCGGTCGCCGCCGCGGGCCTGCTCCATGTCTCGCTGGGCTGGGTCATCCTGATGGGCATCGTCGTCGGCCTCCCCGCGGTCCTCGCCGCCTGGGGCTACGCCGCCTGGATCGGAAAGCGCCTGTTCGTCGGGGTCCCGCAGGACATGCTGGAGGCCGCGGAGGAATCCAAGGCCGCGGTGCTCGCAGAGCAGACCGCCGCGGGCCGCACGCCGCGGGAGCGCCCGGTCGGTCTCGGCACGGTCCTGGCCATCATCGGTACGCCGCTGGTCCTGATCCTCGCCGCCACGTTCTCCTCCATAGCGCTGGACCCCTCAACGCTGCGCTCGGTCGTCGAGTTCTTCGGCAACCCCTTCGTCGCCCTGACGATCGCGCTGCTCCTGGCGTACTACCTGCTGGGTTTCCGGCGCGGCTGGTCCCGCAAGTCCCTGGAGTCCGTGTCGACTTCGTCGCTCAAGCCGGTCGGCAACATCCTGCTCGTCGTCGGCGCGGGCGGCGTCTTCGGAGCCGTACTGAAGGCGAGTGGTGTCGCGCAGGCGCTCTCCGACACCTTCAACGGCATCGGGCTGCCGGTCGTCGTCCTCGCCTATCTGATCTCGCTGGTGCTGCGCGTGGCGCAGGGCTCGGCGACGGTCGCGATCGTCACCACGGCGGGCATCGTGCTGCCGTTGGTCGAGAACGGCCACCACTCGCAGGCCTTCCTGGCGCTGGTCATCATGGCGATCTCGGCCGGTTCGATCTTCGCCTCGCATGTCAATGACGGCGGCTTCTGGATCGTCTCGAAGTACTTCGGCATCACCGAGCGCGACACGCTCAAGTCGTGGACGGTGCTGGAGTCGGTGCTGTCGGTCGCGGGCTTCGCGGTGGCGGCGGCGCTGAGTCTGGCCGTCTAGCCAGCGGATGTGAAGGGGTGCCCCGGGGCGGACAGACTCCCGGGGCACCCCTGACGCGCCGGTCCTCAGACCGGATCGTCAGCTCGTGCAGTACTGCTGTTCCTTGCCGATCGAGCGGTACATGCAGTCCGAGTTCTCCAGCAGCTGGAGCACCGCGTCCCGGTTGCGGCTCGTCTCGCGCTCGATCACCTCGTCGGGCGGGTAGAAGCCGCCACCGCCGAAGCCCGTCGGGTACATCTCGAAGGTGTACGAGAAGATCCTCTGGTTGCCCCACAGCCAGTCGTCGATCGAACCGTCCGTGATGTAGAGGTCGCTGGACTGCTCCGGGGTGTAGCCGTTGCTCGCGGCCATCTTCTTGCCCACCGTGGCGAAGGCGTCCCGGTCGTCCTGGGTCATCCCCGGAGCGGTGTCGGAGTTGGTGTAGCCGAACGGCCAGAGCACCAGCTCGCTGTACGTGTGGAAGTCGATGCCCGTCCTGATCTGCTGCTTGCCGCCGACGATCCGGCTGCGGGCGAAGTCGGCGACCACCTTGACCTCGGGCGCGGACTCGGCCCGCGCGCCGCGGTAGGTCTCGGATCCGGCGGAACCGGAAGAGCCGCCGCAGCAGCCCCACTTGTAGTTCCAGTTGCGGTTGGTGTCCGTACCGATCGATGTGGAACCGGAGTTGGGCTGCCGGTTCTTGCGCCAGCTGCGGTAGGAGCCGGTGGCGATGTCGTACTCGCCGCCGTCCGGGTTGACGTCGGGAATGATCCAGATCTCGCGGCCGTTCACGGCGTTGGTGATGCGGGAGTCGGTTCCGTAGTCCTCGCCGAGCTCGCGCAGCAGATACAGCGCCATCTCGACGGTGAGGTGCTCGCGCGCGTGCTGGTGGTGGGTGAAGAGCACTTCGGGCTCGTTCTCGTCCGTCGCGACGTTGTCGCTGACCTTGACGGCGATGATGTCCCGGCCCTGGTAGCTCTTGCCGATGACGCGCTTGCTCATGATGTTCGGGTACTTGGCGATCCGCTGATCGATCTCGGCGGTCGCCTCGGCGTAGTTGTGATAGCGCGAGTCGGCCGACGGGAAGTCGAAGGGCTTGCGCGCCACGCCGCTCCTGGTTCTGGCCGGGGGAGCGGGCAGAGCGGCGATCTTGTATCCGAGTGCGCGCAGCCGCTTCGCCTCGGTGGCGGTGGCGCTGACGACGAGGGAGTGCTCGTCGGCCTCGTCGACCGAGACGCCGGTGGCGGCGATGGCGCTGCGGGCGGCGGCGGTGGCATGGCCCCGGATCTCGTACTGGAGGATCTGCTCCTCCTCGGCGGCGGCCGAGGCTGTCGCGTCGGGGGTGTCGGCTCTCGGGGGCGAGGCGTTGGCGGTGAACGGTGCGGCTACTGCGAGCGCGAGCAGGGCAGCGAGGGTGGCGGTCTTCCTGCCGCTCGGCAATCCGTTGCCGCCGCCGCGTGGGCGAAGTCGCATGCTGTCTCCTGGGTATGGAGTGTGGGGGGTTACTCAGTTGCGACGCACGTGGTGCGGGTGTGTGCGCACATCTTGAGGGGATGGCATGACCCGGTCAAGAGCGCGCTTCAGCCATCGGCACGCTACCGCGAGGAAGAGCCGAAACGTCGGACCCCTTTGCGTGATCACCCGTACGCCGCCCTGGTGATCCAGGTCACACTTCAGCGCTGGTGGCAAGGCCCGAGGTGGTCCCCCATCGCGTTCACCGGCGCAACGTAGAGCAACGCGCAGCAGCGCCGCCGGGGGAGCGGCGGCGCTGCTGTCCGAGGGAGTCAGGACCGGCGGTTACGGGAGGGCGTGCACATGCGGGCCCACCGCGTTGGACCAGGCGTTGCCCGACTTGGCGTCCCAGTTCGTGGACCAGGTCATCGCGCCGCGCAGCGAGGGGTACGTCTTGGAGGGCTTGAAGGAGCCGCAGTTCGTACCCCTGGCGAGGCAGTCCAACGCGTTGTTCACGATCGTCGGGGAGACATAGCCGCTGCCTGCACCACTGGTCGACGCGGGCAGGCCGAGCCCGACCTGGGCCGGGGTGAGGCCGCCCTCCAGCTGGATGCAGGCGAGGGCGGTGAGGAAGTCCACCGAGCCCTGCGCGTACACCTTGCCGTCGCAACCGAGCATCGAACCGCTGTTGTAGTACTGCATATTGACGACGGTCAGGATGTCCTTGATGTTGAGCGCCGTCTTGAAGTACTCGTTAGACGTCGACTGCATGTCGATGGTCTGCGGCGCCATCGTGATGACGAGCTTGGAGCCGGCCTTCGACGAGAGCGAACGCAGTGCCTGTGACATGTACGTCGAGTTGAGGCCGTTCTCCAGGTCGATGTCGACGCCGTCGAAGCCGTACGTCTGCATCATCGAGTAGACGGAGTTGGCGAAGTTCGTCGCGGAGGCCGAGTCGTTGATCGTGACGGTGCCGTTCTGGCCGCCGATCGAGATGATCACGGACTTGCCGGCCGCCTGCTTGGCCTTGATGTCCGCCTTGAACTGGTCGACGGTGTAGCCGCCGAGCCCGGCGGAGTCGAGATTGAAGGTGACGCCGCCGGGCGTACCGGTCGCGTCGGCGAAGGAGACCGCGATGATGTCGTAGTTGGCCGGTACATCGCTGATCTTCTGGACGGTGGCCCCGTTGTTGAAGTTCTGCCAGTAGCCGGTCACCGCGTGCCTGGGCACCGATCCGCCGCCCCCGCCACCGCCGGTCGCCGAGGTGGTACCGGTCACCGCCGCGGACTTCGCGGACTCACCGGCCGCGTTGGTCGCGGTCACCTGGAACTGGTACGAGGTGGATGCGCTCAGCCCGGTCGCGGTCGCCGAAGCGCCGGTGACCGACTGCACCTTGGCGCCGTTCTGGTAGAGGTTGTAGCCCGTCGCGTTGGACACGGCGTTCCAGGACAGGGCCACGGAGGACGAGGTCACGGATCCGACCGCGAGGCCGCCCGGGGCGGCGGGCACGGTCGGCGAGGGGTCGCCGCCACCGCCCCCGTCGGGGCCGAAGACGGAGAGGTCGTCGGCGTAGTAGGCGGCCTGCCCGTACCAGCCGTGCGTGTAGACCGTCACGGAGGTCGTGCTGCCGCCGGTGGTGAAGGTGGTGGACAGCTGCTTCCAGCCGGCGGAGTCCGGTGTCCAGGTGGAGACGTCCGTCGTGCCGGTGCCGCTCGCGCCGAGGTAGGTGTAGCCGCCCTGGACCCAGGCGCTGAGGGTGTACGTCGAGTTGGGCTTCACCGTGACGGTCTGCGTGCACTTGGCGTTGTCCTGCCCCGCGGGCGTGGCCTTGAGCGCGGAGGCGCCGCCGTGCACGGGGGAGGAGGCGGTGACGCCACTGCCGCCCGAGCAGGTCCAGTTGGTGAGACCGGACTCGAAGCCGGCGTTCTTGGCGACATTGATGTCGGCGGCCTGCGCGGTCCCCGAGATGCCCACGAGGGTGAGTCCGGTTCCGACGGCGAGCGCCAGGGCGGCACCGAGCCATCTCCGTGAGCGTGTGGTGCGGTCCACTTGCTGCCTCCGGTGGGGGAGTTGGGGGTGTGGAGGGGGTTACGGAACGGTGGCCACCGTTGGGCGTACAAGTTGGTCCAGACCAATAGGGTTGTCAAGACCTCTGGCGATGATTCGTATACGGACGCGCACCACGCATCCGGCGGTGTGAGCAGGACGGCGGCGCTCAGGCCTCGTCCTGCAACCGGTCCCCGGCGTATCCCGCCACGCACCCCACCACCAGCACCGCGTTGGACAGCAGAAGCCCCTCCGCCGCCAACTCCTCCCACTGCACGGCCATATTGAGCAGCTGCGCCACGACCGGCACGGCGAAGGACGCCGTCAGATGGCGGGGCGTCGAGGCCCGGTACGGCTCGCGGTGGATCCGCGCCGCCGCCCATACCGCCGGCGCGACGCAGAGCGCGTTCGGCAGATGGATCAGCAGCAGCCGGCCGCCGAAGGTGTCCAGGCGCGGGCCCGTCGCCACATAGTCGTAAACGAGAGTTGCCTGGACGTACTCGGTGAGGACCAGGACGGCCGCTCCGGCCGCCCAGGCCCGTACGAGCGCCAGAATCGCCGCACCACGCCGCTGCGGCCGAACCCTCTGGTAGCCGTACCGTGTCATCGCGCCATGACCGTGATCGAGCCGATGATCTTCTTCAGATCCTCGTCCGCGAGCCGCCCATCGGCCGCGTCGATCCGCACGGCGTACGCCTTCTTCGCCGCGTCCAGCCCGGCGACGATCACGCCCTTGATCCGTGTCGCCCGCAGGCTGAACTCGAAGTCGACGCGCCGGGCTTCCGCCTCCCTGCCGTCCGGGCCCGTGACCTTGACGTCCCGCTGCCCATGAAGCTTCGAGCCGAGCGCGATGCCCGCCTCCGCGCCGATCGCGGCCTCCTCCGCCGTATCGGCTTCGGTGAAGTCCAACTGCACGGTGATCACACCGACCGCCCTGCCGCCCGCGGTGAGGGTGGCGGCGGCCGCGTTGTGCTTGCCGCGTTCCGCGCCGCCCTGCGGCGTGAAGGCGGGCGGATGGGCGACAGTGAGGGCCGTTGTCCGCAGCGTGCCCCAGCCCTCGGGGGCCCGGCCCGCCTTCTCCGTACCGCATCCGGCGGCCAGCAGGGCTGCGGCGCACAGCCACGCGGCGGCGGTCTTCCTCCGGCTACGCATCGCGGGTGCTCCCCCGGGGTTGGTCAGTCGGCGCAGTAGCTGTACGGCACATAGTGACGTCCGTTCCCCCGGGGTGCGCCCAGGAACTCCGCGGCATTGAGGGTCTCCTCCTTCTCCTCGATGGAGACCGAGAAGCCGAGGCTGAGCCCGAGATTCAGCTCGAAGCCGTACTCGGCCGCATCCGTCCGCCCTGTGTACGTCGTCTTGCCGGAGAGGCCCTCGTCGAAGAGCAGCTGCCCGAATCTGTCGTCGGAACCGGGCCGTTGCGTCGGGGCACGCGAGCTGAACATCAGGGTGAAGGGGGCGCCGTACTGCCCGCTCCCGTCCAGCCAGTCCTGTGCGATGGCCCGTCCGGCATCGCCCTCGGCCCCCGGGGTGAACGTCACGGAGTTGGTCACGACCTCGATCCCGGTGCTCTGATCGCTGCCCTTGACCCCTCCGCCGCCACCCCGCTTGTCCGTGCCCGACCTGCCGTTGTCGCCGCCGGCCTTGGCCCCGTCCTTGGTCCCGCCCTCCTCGGCGGTGCGGGTCATGTCGATACGCAGCAGCTTGCCGGTCTTCTTGTCGTGGGTGACGGTGACGGTGCCGGTCTGCGTGGTGGACGCGGACGACTCACCACTGAGCGGCCCGGCCTCGTACCCGGCCTTGGAGCCGTACTCGATCGACGCGCTGTACGTATACGACTTGGTCCCGTTGAACTCGTTGTCGGTCCAGGTCGCCTCGGGTGTGAACCTGAAGGACCCGCCCAGGGTCGCGCCGAGCCTCTTCTCGTCCCCGGCCGAAAGCCTCAGCCCACCGGCGGCACTGGCGTCGAGCGCGACCTTGCCGTAACTGATGTGACGGTTGCCCAGCTTCTCCTCGATGCGCTTGCGCAGCTTCTCCTCCTCGGCGAGGGGACCCTTGCCGAAGAAGTAGAGGATGCCGGTACCGAGCCCGCCGCCCTGGGAGTTGGCGTGCCGATTGGTGAGCTCGTACGTCTTGAGCGACTCGAGGTCCGCACGGAAGGCGGCGGCGTCCGTCTCACTGTCGAATACCCAGGTGTCGCCGTTGGTGACCTTGATCCCGGCGCCGAGCTCGACCTTGTCGGCGCCGAACTTCGCGACCTTGGCGCCGGGCTTCCAGTCCTTCCTGGCGGCGACGGACGCTGCGTCCGTGAAGGTCGTCATCACCAACTGATCGCGGTCGTCGACGGCGCCGTCGCCGTTGACGTCGGTGCCGGCCTTGAAGGTCTGCTGCTGGAAGCCGTACTCCTCGCCCCACTCGATGAAGAGGATCTTGGCTTTGGCGCCGGCTTTGTCGGTGATGGAGGAGATCTGGCAGAGAGGGGGCTCGTAGTCGGCGTCGGTCTTGGGTTCGGCTTCGGGCCTCCCCCCTGCGCCGCACGGCCCGGCGAAGCTGACCAGGCACAGGAGTTTCTCCGCCATCCGGGTGCCGACGCCGGTCACGCCGAGCGCGCCGGTGATCACCGCGACGACGAGCACCAGGCCCACATACTCCGTGGCGGTGGCGCCCCGGTCTCGTACCGGAGCCCTTCTCAGGTCCCGTCCCATCTCGACGTCCCCCTCGGTGGCCGTGCGGCCGCGTGCCTTTCGTTCGCGGATACGGAAGTGGAGCGTACGAACGACCGGTTGTGCCTGGCGTGGGTCCGTGGACCCAGGGCGGGGCCCAAAGTGGACCGGAGCACCGCCGAATTCACCCTGGTGTAACGAGAGTTAACTCCTGACCTGTTCGTCCGATATCGCCTGTGCGGAGCGTGTGCGGGTTGGGGCTCTGGGTTCTGAAAGGTGTTCTCTGCCTCCTAAGTCGTGGTTAAAGTGCTGCTGCAGGAGCACGGAGCAGTAGGGATCTGCGGGCGTCGGGTTTCCGGCGGCCGGAGCTGAACGGGGAACCAGCGTGCCGACCGCAATAGCTGTCACCAGCGCCGATCTGGTGCTGCCGCCCACCGACCACCAGACCCCCACAGCGGCTCTGTTGCCGGCGCCGGATGCCCAGCCCCTGGGTGCCGCGCTCGCCGACATGTCCGTCCTGCTGGAGCAGCACGGCTATGTGATCGCGCTCTATCCCGCGTCGATTCCGGTCGCGCACGAACGCCGGCTGCACACCGTCCGGTCGGTTCTGGAGAGCAATCGGATCGCGCTTCTCAAAGTCGATCTGCCGCCGCTCGGCATAGCGGTGCTCGTACGCCAGCTGCGCCAGTTATCCATCTGCGACTTCAGTGCGGGTGTCGTCGCCTCCGCCGCCCGCCTGCTCTCCCACTACATCTACGCGGGCGCCCTGCTCAGCTCGGTGACCAAACTCGACCGGGTGCCCGTGAGTCTGAAGTCGCATGCCAAGTCCTGGGTTCCGGGTTCCCAGTTCGGCGTACTCGCCAACCCCACTCCGCAGCTGATCAAGATCGGCTCCGGCCGGCTCGCCGGCCCCGACTTCGTCACCCAGCTCGTCGTGGCCAAGGGCCAGTTGCAGTCCGAGTGGGTCACCTCGACGCTGGCTCCCGAGTGGCAGGCGCAGAGTCTGCAGGAGACCGCGCTTCCGTCCGACTCACCGGGCTGGTGGGGCACGGGCAAGCTGATCGAGTTCGCTGCTTTCCTGCCTGATATCTCAGTGCTCTATCAGCTGGTTTCCTCCGTACGGCGAGAGGGGTGCACCTGGTGCGGAATTGAACTCATAGGTGACCGCTGCGGTTTCTGCTCGGCCACCCTCGCCGCGGCGGAGAACCAATCCCAGGATCCTGGTGTCCTGAAACATGGAACACCTACGTACCAGGGATCGTGAACTGCCTCCCCGGCAGTCCGTACCGACGGTGACGGCCTGTCGCAAGCGTGCACCCGATCACTCCGCTCGCTCTGTCCGCTCCGTCAGTCCCCATCTGCGAACGAGGTTGTCCTGACCATGAATTCACGCCAACGCCGCGGCGTCATACTTCTGCTCCTCTCGGTTCTGTGCGCTTTCGGTGCGTTCGCCGGCGTGCTTTCCGTGATCAGCGATGTGAATTCGAAGGTCGGTCCCGAGGTCGCCGCATACCGACTCAAGAGCGACGTGTCTCCCTATACGGTGTTGCAGGCGGGACAGTTCGAAAAGATCACCATGCCCAGGCGCTGGCTCTCGGACAGTGCGGTGACCGATATCTCCGTAATCGAAGGCAAGATCGCCGTCACTCGGCTCAAGAAGGGGTCGCTGCTCCAGGACGACATGATCGTCAAGCGGCCGGTACTCGCTGCTGGTGAGCAGGAGATCGCCATCATGATCGATGCGGCGACCGGCGTGGCGGGCAAGATCACCCCGGGAGACCTGGTCAATATCTTCGCGACCTTCGCCGGCAAGAAGGAGGGTGACGCGGACCAGTCCCGCATCATCGTCCCCAACGCCAAGGTCATCGACGTCGGCCGGCTCACCCCGCTGGAGCCCAAGGACGACAACAGGAGGAGCGGTCCCAGGGAAGCCGTGCCGATCACCTTCGCCCTCAACACCACCGACGCGCAGCGCGTCGCCTATGCCGAGTCCTTCGCCGAGCATGTGCGGCTCGCCCTTCTCGCCAAGGGCAGCCCCGCCACGTTGCGCCCGGGCGACAGCACCTACACCCTCGACGAAGACAAGAACAGGTGAGGGCTGTATGACGACACGCATCCTCCCGGCCGTCGGTGAAGCCGATGCCGCCCGGTCCATCACCACTCTGCTCAGCCAGCTCCCGGACGCGGAGCCGGCCTCGCCGGTGAGCGACTCGACCTCGCTGCTCGACATGCTGGCCCGGTTGGCGGCCGAGTCGCTCGACGAACTGCCCGAGGTCGTCCTGGTGCATGAGCGGATCGGGCCGGTTCCCGCTCTTGAACTGATCCGGGAGGTGGCCCTGCGCTTTCCGGCGGTCGGGGTCGTTCTGGTGACCGCCGACGCGAGTCCCGGTCTCTACTCGGCGGCCATGGACTCGGGCGCGCGAGGACTGGTCGGGCTGCCGCTCTCGTACGAGGAACTGGTGCAGCGGGTCCAGGCCGCGGCCGGCTGGTCCGTCGGCGTCCGGCGACACCTGGGACACAGCGGCGATGTCTTCACCGGCCCCGGCGGAACGGTCGTCACCGTCAGCGGGGCCAAGGGCGGCGTCGGCACCACCCTGACGGCAGTCCAACTGGCCCTGGCGGCCCAGGCGTCGGGAAGGACTGTCGCACTCGCCGACCTGGACCTCCAGGCCGGGGACGTCGCCTCATATCTGGATGTGCAGTTCCGCCGGTCGATCGTCGACCTGGCCGGCATCCAGGACATCTCACCCCGTGTGCTCCAGGACGCGCTCTTCGCCCACCAGACGGGGATCGGGCTGCTGCTCGCGCCGAGTGAGGGCGAGCGCGGCGAGGAGGTCAGTGACCGGGCGGTCCGCCAGATCGTCAGCGCCCTGCGCAACCGCCACGAGGTCGTTGTCATCGACTGCGGCACACAGATGAACGGCGCCAATGCCGCCGCCATCGAAATGGCCGACATCACGCTGCTGGTGACCACGCCGGACGTGGTCGCCGTACGGGCGGCCAAACGCATGGTCCGTATGTGGGACCGGCTCCAGATCCGCAAGGCGGAGGAGACGGTCACGGTGGTCAACCGCTACACCCGCGGTACAGAGATCCAGCCGCCGCTGATCGAGAAGATCACCAGCACCCGGGTCTCGCGGGTGGTCGTGCCCGCCAACTTCAAGGAACTTCAGCCGGTGGTCGACGCCGGCCGGATGCAGGACCTGGAATCCAAGTCCACTGTGAAGCAGGCGCTGTGGGGCCTGGCGGGAGAGCTGGGACTCGTACGAGTGCCGGAAGGGGCGGACAAGCAGGGCAGGTTACGCGGGGACCGGGGCTCGATCGGTGTCCTGCGGGCACGGCCGAGGCGACAGGACTGAGGGGACGCGTTGAGCCATGAGATCTCCAGGGACACCCAGCCGCATATCCGTACGGCTGCGCGACGACCGGGGCCAGGCCGCCATCGAGTTCACCGGCATGGTTCCGATCGTCCTGGCCACGATGGTCCTGCTGTGGCAGGCCGCACTCGTGGGATACACCTTCTCGCTCGCGGGTAACGCGGCGGACGAGGCCGCACGGGCCGGGGCCGTCGCGCGAGCCGACCAGAGCGCGGCTTGCCGACGAGCGGGCCGTGAGCACCTTCCGGAGGCATGGCGCGGAGCGGCCGGGTTCGATTGTCAACCCTCCGGCGGCGACCTCTTCACGGCCAAGGTCTCGCTCCGGGTGCCGGTGCTCTTCCCGGGCAGCGTGAACCTCCCCTTCACCGTCGACGGCAGCGCCTCCGCGGTGAACGAGGCTGTGCGATGACGCGCCCGGCGCGCGACGACCGGGGCCAGGCGGCCGTCGAGTACGCGGGTGTGCTCGCCCTGCTGCTCTTCGTGGCACTCGCGGCCATCCAGCTCGGACTGGTGGCCTACACAGCTCAGCAGGCGGGTACGGCGTCGCGGGCCGCCGCACGGGTGGCCTCGCAGGAAGGCGGGGCCGACCGCTATGTGGAATCCGGCAAAGCGGCGATGAGCGACTGGCTCGCGGACGAGGCGGTCATCTCCGAAGCACCCGGCGGCAGTTTCGACGAGGTCAAGGTGACGGTCAGGGTCAAGGTCCCGGCTCTGCTTCCCGTCTTCGACTTCGGCGACGCGACGAGATCCACCACGATGCGCTGCGACTGACCCGTCATCCGCCCCCGTACCGCCAGGAACGCACCGAGCACCGACACCGAGCACCGACACCGAGCACCCGACAGCACCGCACCAGCAGCACCTGGGAGTTGAGGACATGAGCCTGCGGGCGCGCATCAGCAGTCCCGAGCCGGTCAATGGCCACAGCGAGGAGAACCGCCTCGTCGGGATCTACCGCGCCAAGCTTCTCGAGGAGATCGACCTCGCCGAGATGTCGGCACTGGCGGCCGCCGAGCGCCGCGCACGTCTCGAACGAGTGCTGGGCCACATCATCAGCCGCGAGGGCCCCGTCCTCTCCACCGTCGAGCGTTCGCAGTTGATCCGCAGGGTCGTCGACGAGGCACTCGGTCTCGGCATCCTGGAGCCACTGCTCGAAGACGCCTCCATCAGCGAAATCATGGTCAACGGCCCTGAACAGGTCTTCGTCGAGCGCGGGGGACGCCTGGAGATGCTCCCTCTGCGATTCTCGTCCAACGAGCAGCTCATGCAGACCATCGAGCGCATCGTCTCCACCGTCAACCGACGCGTGGACGAGGCGAACCCGATGGTCGACGCCCGTCTCCCCTCGGGTGAGCGTGTCAATGTCATCATCCCACCGCTCTCTCTGAGCGGCCCCATCCTCACCATCCGGCGCTTCCCCCGCGCCTTCACCCTGCAGGAGCTGATCGCCGTCGGCTCGCTGGACGAGCAGATGACGCTGCTGCTGGCCGGCCTTGTCCGCGCCAAGTTCAATGTGATCGTCTCCGGGGCCACCGGCACGGGCAAGACCACCCTGCTCAACTCCCTCTCCGGGCTCATTCCGGAGGGCGAGCGCATCGTCACCATCGAGGACTCCGCCGAGCTTCAGCTCCAGCAGTCCCATGTCATCACCCTGGAGAGCCGCCCGCCCAACGTCGAGGGCAAGGGCCGGGTCACCATCCGCGATCTTGTGCGCAACTCCCTGCGTATGCGGCCCGACCGCATCATCGTCGGCGAGGTCCGTGGCGGCGAGACGCTCGACATGCTCCAGGCGATGTCGACAGGTCACGACGGCTCACTCGCCACAGTGCATGCCAACAGCGCCGAGGACGCGCTGATGCGACTGCAGACCCTGGCCTCCATGTCGGAGGTCGAGATCCCGTTCGCGGCGATCAAGGACCAGATCAACAGCGCCGTCGACGTCATCGTCCAGCTGACCCGGCACGCCGACGGCTCCCGACGGATCACCGAGATCGCCGTCGTCGACTCCTACGGTCGGGAGGAGTACCGGATCGTCTCGGTCTGCCGCTTCAATTCCCGGCCCATGTCCGCCGACGGACTGATCCACGGAGAGTTCGCGTACTACCCCGTGCCCCGCCGCGTCGCCGAACGCCTCTATATGAAGAGCGAGCCCCTGCCCCCGGCCTTCGGCATCGCCCAGTCGGAGACCCAGCTCGCTCTGCGCAGAACGGCAGTCTGACCAGATCCGGCACCAGCCCCGTACCGTCCGCCGCCCACCGAGAAGGTCTCGCCCGATATGGATAATCTCCCGCTTCTGACGATCGGAGTCACACTTTTCGCCTGTGTGCTCTCCGTCGTCGGCGTGCACACCTACACCGCGGGCAGGGCACAGCGACAGGCACTCGTCGAGCGCATGTCCCAGACGGGCCAGATCGCGATCGAAGGCGGCAGGCGTCGCCGCTTCAGCGGCCTGGACCGGCGACTGCGGAGAACGAAGCTCGGCAAACGAATCGAGCGCAGGATCACGGCGACCGGCCTCGACCTGACGAGCGGCGAGTACTTCGTCTATGTCGTCGCGGCCCTGCTCGCCGTGTACTTCATCGTCGGCGCGATCTTCGCGCCCTTCTTCGGAGTGCTGGCCGCCTTCGCGAGCCTCTGGGGCGCCAACGCGTTTCTCAACTGGCAGCGCGTCAAACGTACCGAGGCCTTCATCAATCAGCTCCCCGAGTTCACCCGGGTCCTCGCCAACGCCACCCAGGCGGGCCTCGCGATGCGCACGGCTCTCGCCATGGCGGCCGAGGAACTCGACGATCCGGCCGGTCAGGAGCTGAGCAAGGTCGCCGACCAGCTGGCCGTCGGCCACAGCCTGGACGACGCCCTCGGCGAGCTCGCCGACCGGCTGCCGTCCCGCGAGCTCATCGTCCTGGTCACCACGCTCATCCTCTCCAACCGGGCGGGTGGACACGTCGTCACCTCCCTGCGGAACCTGACCGAGACGCTGGAGGAGCGCAAGGAGACCCGTAGGGAGGTCAGCACGATGCTCTCCCAGATCAAGGTCACCGCCCTGGCCGTGCCGCTGCTTGGTCTCGGCTTCCTGCTGATGATCAACGCGATGACGCCGGGAGCGCTCGACAAGATGACCGGCTCGGTGCTGGGTCAGTTCGCCACCCTCATCGCCTTCGGTCTGTACGCCCTCGGCGCGTTCCTGATTCGCCGTATGTCCCGGATCCAGGTCTGAGGGGGAGGAGAGACACCATGGGACTTCTGCTCGCTGCGCTTCTCGGGCTCGCCGTGTACGGCATCTTCCACGGCATCCGCCTGTACCGTGCCGACGCCAAGCTTCCCCGCGATCTCGCGGTCGCCCTGGAGGTCGGCTCCACCCGCACCAGCGCGATGGGCTCCGGAATCGATCGGCTCGGTATGCGGTACGCCCCTTCCGTGCTCCGGATGATGGGACCCAAACGCGTCGACACACTGCGGCGACGCCTCGACATGGCCGGCAACCCCGGCGGAATGACCGTCGACCGCTATGCCGCGCGCCGGGCGGTCTACGGTTCCCTGGGGGTGATGGCGGCATTCGCGATGCTCCTGCGGGGGCAGCCGGTGATCGGCATCCTCGCCCTGCTGTACGGGCTGCTGTGGACCGACGTCATCATCAGGTCGGCCGTCCGCAAGCGCCGGTCGGACATCGAGCGCACCCTCCCCGACTTCCTCGACGTCCTCGCCGTCGTCGTCTCCGCGGGTCTCGGCTTCCGCCAGGCTCTGGAGCGCGTCTCCGAGAAGTACGAGGGACCCTGGTCCGACGAACTGCGCATCACGCTGCGGCAGATGGACATGGGTGTCAGCCGGCGTGAGGCCTTTGACCAGCTGCGCAAGCGCAACGACTCCGAACAGGTGTCGATGTTCGTCACAGCCCTCCAGCAGGGCGAGGAACTCGGCGCGCCCATCGTCGACACCCTGATTCAGATCGCCACGGACATGCGGCGCACCGATGCCCAGAACGCGCGGCGCAATGCCGCCAAGGCGGTGCCGAAATCGACGCTCGTGGTCACCATGGTGATGCTCCCCGCAACCATGATTCTGATCGTCATGAGCTTCTACTACGGCTCCGGAGTGGATTTCGGAGCCGTACTGGGCGGATGACCGCCACCGCCGCAGCATTCCGCCGGACGCCGACGACGCCGCAGACACCGAACGGGAGGTGACCCCCATGGCCACGAGAACAGCAGCCCTCAGCGGCGGCAACGCCGGCGAGCTGACACACGACGTGGCGGGCGCCGGACCGGCCCGAATGCCGTCGCTGCCCATCCAGGTCAACGCCCTTCAGGCGCTGTGCCGTCAGGTCTTCGGATTCCGGCTTGCGATGATCGCCCTGGCCGCGCCCTTCGCGCTGGCCGGCACCAGACAGGGGCCCGCCAGCTGGCTGGTGGGGGCGGCGGTCCTGGTCACCTTCATGACCTCGTACGTCCTCCTGCGCGACTGGGAGCGCTTCGGGCCCGTCCTGCTGCGCCATCCCTGGCTGCTGGGCGCCGACATGGCTTTCGGCGCTCTGTTGCTGGTCACGGCCTCGCCGGATTCGACTCTCGCCTACGTCACCATGTGCACTCCGCTGCTCGCGGGACTGATCTACGGCTGGCGGGGCGCCGCGGTCTTCGCTGTGCTCCAGTCGCTCATCATCGGCGGCGCCTACGCGGTCAACCTTGAGGTCAGGGCGGGATTCAACGCCCTCCTCCTGCCCGGGCTGTGCATCCTGGCCGGAGCAATCGGCAGCACGCTGCGCAACCTGATGCTGGGATTCGGGGCGGCCAGTCAGGCCCTTACCGAGGCACGCGCCCGGCTGGCGGTGAGCGGAGCCGTCGAGGAGGAACGGGCCAGGCTCGCCCGCGAGATGCACGACTCGGTGGCCAAGACGCTGCACGGTCTGGCCCTGGCAGCGGACGGACTCGCCAGCACCGCCGACCGGATGGACCCGCTCACCGTCAAGCACCAGGCCGAGCTGGTGGCCCGCTCGGCGCGCCGCGCCGCCGCGGAGTCGCGGGAACTCCTCTCGGACCTGCGGCGGGAGTCCGGTCTGGACGGCGGCGTCGACGTACTCGCCGAACTGGGCGCCCGCACCGAGGACTTCGCCCGCCGCCACGGCGTGCGGACCACTTTTCGCAGGCTCGGGGACGGAACGGCGCCGCCCGTGCCCCACGCCGTTGCCCGCCAGGCGCTCACGATCGCCGCCGAGGCGATGGAGAACGCCCACCGCCATGCCCGGCCCAGCTACCTGGACGTGTCGGCCGGTGTTGTCGGGGACGTACTGCGGATCAGCGTGTACGACGACGGGCGGGGACTTCCCCCCGGCACCTCGCTCGACGGACTCAGGCAGGCCGGCCACTTCGGTCTGGTGGGCATGGTCGAGCGGGCAGCCTCCATCGGCGCACGCATCCGGATCGGCAAGGGGCGTGCGGCGAGAGGCACCGAAGTGCGGCTGGAACTGCCGGTCGTCGCCCTGAACCTCGCGCCGGGGATCCCCGCCCAGCCGAGGCAGCACCGTGCTCCACTGCTCAACTGACGGCTCACCGCTCACCACTCAAACTCGACAACCCACCGTCCCCATCCATCGAGAGGAGGCTGCAGTCATGCCGGACGACATCTCCCGCAGCTCGGGGCAGAACTGGACCCAGCAGTCCCATGTCTCGCAGCACACGTCCTCGCACGCCACCCCGCTCAGCTCCGACCACACCACGGGCAACCCGCTCGCTTCCGCGCCGCCCGTGACAACCGGCGAATTCCCCGCCCTCCCGGACCCGGCCGCGCTGCCGACCGCCCCGCCCCTGAGGGTTGTCGTCGCCGACGACAACCCCGTCGTACGCGCAGGCCTGACCGTGCTGCTGCAGGGGCGTGACGACCTCGAAGTCGTCGCGGAAGCCGCCGACGGACGCCAGGCCTACGAGGCGGCCGTCCAACACCGCCCTGACGTAGTACTGCTGGACGTCCGGATGCCGGGCGTCGACGGCCTCTCGGCCCTGCCGCACCTGGTGCGCCTGGCTCCTGTGCTGATGATGACGTACAGCAGGGAGAGCGCGATCGTGCATGAAGCGCTGCGGCTGGGCGCGGGCGGCTACCTCGTACACGGCGAGTTCACCGCCGACCAACTGGTCGCCGCGGTGAAGGACATCAAGCAGGGCCGGGCGCACTTCACGCACTCCGCCTCCAGCGCACTGCTGGCCAGTGTCCGTGGGGACGCGGCGGAAGGACGGGAGGGACAGCCGCTGCCCGAGGGGCTGGGTGCGGCTTTCAGCGGGTCCGGGTATCCGCTCGTCCCTCGGGAATCGTCTGCGACCGCATACGCGACACCGGGGCAGGATGCCCGGCATCATCCGACGAGTCAGTCGGGACAGGGCTTTCAGGCCGGTCCGAGCCAGCAGGAATTTGCTCAACAGTCTTCGCTTACGCAAGCGAATGTGGCACATTCTTCTTCAGGCTCCGATGTAGTCGGAGGGCTGCGAGGAGTGATCACCGAGTTGAGCCAGCGGGAGGTCGAGGTGATGGAGCTGATTGCGTCCGGCATGACCAACCAGCAGATCGCCGACTCCTGCTTCATCAGTCAGAAGACGGTCAAGAACCACATCAACCGCATCTTTGCCAAGTTGAATGCGGGTAGCAGGGGCGAGGCCATCGCCATCTGGCACGGCATGGCGCAAGGGGGGTCGTTACGGCATGGCTGAGCGTTCTGTTGCCCGGGGTGTCCGCGCCGTGCGGACCGGAGGGGCCCAATCCCCGGATTGGGCCCGGAGTTGGGCCCTGAGGCCCATGTCGAAAGATGTGGACCCGGCGTACGTTTCTGACGTCGCCGGCCCGACCGGCCAGGAGGAAGCCGGTAGGGCGGGCGGCACAAAGGACTCGTACGAGCCGGCCGGTTATCGGGCGGCCGGCACCGGAGGGGAAAACCATGTCGAACGTGACGCTGAAGACCATGGTCAACGCCCGTGTTTACGTCGCCGGTTGGATGGCGGCGATCACGGTTGCGATGAAGGACCGCAGGGACAAGGGGCAGGGCGCCGTCGAGTACGTGGGCGTGATCGTTCTGGTCGCCCTGATCATCGCGGCCATCGTGGGTTCCGGTGTGGCCAACGACATCGCGACGGGTCTCAAGAACAAGGTCGGCGAGATTCTGGGCAACGGCGGTGGCGGTGGGGGCGGCGGTGGCCAGTAACCACAGCAGGCAATAGCAGGTTTCGTGAGGCAGGGCAGGCCGCTCCCATCTACATCACGATGGTGGCGGGCCTGCTCTTTCTCGCGCTCGCGTTCTTTGCGGTAGGACAGGCAGGAGCCACGCGCAATGGCGCCCAGTCCGGCGCCGACGCGGCCGCGCTCGCCGCGGCCCAGGAATCCCGTGACCACTTCCGGGGCTTCCTGCAGGGAAATCTTCTCGACCTCGATCTTCTGCGTGACCTCTTCAACGGCGACAGGATCGGGACTTACGACGGCTGCGGAACGGCCGGGCGCCTAGCTCTCGGGAACGGAACGGAGCTGAAGAACTGCGACTGGGAGAAGGGCGGCCGCTGGGGCTTCACCGTCCGAGTCGTCTCGCAGAAGCCGGTCGGTGACACGATCCTGCCCGGCACCGAGGGCGACTACGCATGGGCCGTGGCCACCGCCGTCGTCGAACCCCTGTGCACCTTCAAACCCCGGGAGGACGAGGGGAAACCGGGTAACGGCGACGGCCACGAAGACGAGCCGGACAAGGGCAAAACATCCTCCCCGGGACGGCTCGTCTGCGACGGCGACGACTGGGACATCGATCCCGAGAATCCGGATCAGCTTCCGGTCCTGTCCCATCTCTTCTCTGTCCGGCTGGCCGAGGACTGACCGCGAGCGAACGCAAAGGAACACCAGTGATGAGTATTCGGCATGGAGCGATGACCCGCAGGGCAGCGGCAGCTGCCCTTGCGGCGGTGGCGCTGACCGTCTCGCTGACCGCCTGCGGCGGCGACGAAAAGGGGTCGGACGGGACGGAAGGCGGGAAGTCCACCTCCGCCCCACCGGGCAAGGAGGAGACCAAGCCCAGTGATGGCAATACCGTGCCGGACACCACCAAGACCCTGGCGACCATCAACGGCAGCAACGGATTCCAGATCGTCATCCACAGCGCCGCCCGCGACGACGGGGGCTTCCTGACGGTCTCGGGCGTGGTCAAGAACACCAGCAGCAAGCGTCAGTTCCCTCCGCTCCAGTGGAACGGCGAAGAGAGCCAGGTCAAGCGGACCGGCCCGTCCTTCGCCGGGATGACCTTGGTGGACAAGGTGGGGAAGAAGCGCTACTACGTGCTGCGCGACACCGATGGATTCCCGCTGACCACGACAGGGCTCAGTGGCGTTGATGCAGGGCGCAGCGTCGACTTCTTCGCCCAGTTCCCGGCGCCTCCGAACGCCACGAACAAGGTGGATATGCAGCTTCCGCTGATGCCCTCCGCCACGATTGAGATCTCCTGATGCGGGCCACGGCGCCTCACAGGCTCAAGGCCCATGTGCGTCCAGCAGCGACCTCACTCGCCGCGGCGGTCCTGCTCGTCGGCTGCCAGCTCGCCACGGCGAACGGCGCGTCGGCCGACGACGATCCGAGCATCCCGCCGGGCAGCGAATCGACGTACACACCGCCGAAGATCGACAGCGACAATCCCGGCCTGAAGATGCGCGACGGCGCGACCCTCGCCGATTCGCGGGTGCTGGACATCGTTTCGATCGTCGAGTCCGAGGGCGGTGAGGAGCGCCGCGAGGAGACCAACTCGAACCTGAAGTTCGCCCTGCAGGCCGAAGTTCTCTTCAGCAAGGACAGCGCGAACCTCTCTCCCCAGGCGAACGGCCGGATCGCCGCAATCGTCGCGGAGATCAAGAAGCACAACGCCAAGAGGATCCGGGTCTTCGGATTCACGGACAACCTCGGCACCTACGAACACGGCCAGGTCCTTTCCAAGAAGCGCGCCGGCGCCGTTCACGGTGTGCTCGCGCAGCAGCTGGCCGACGCCGGGATCACCTACGAGGTCCGCGGCTACAGCGAGGACTACCCGATCGCCGACAACGCCACGGAGGAGGGCCGTACGAAGAACCGCAGGGTCGAGGTCTCTTTCCCAACGGGTGGAAGCAGCTGAGATCCCTCCGGTCATACGTGGTACAGCCGGCCCCCAGTGCGCTGTGGGCCGGGTCGCGGCCGAGTGGGCCGGAGGAATGCGGAGCGGTGCGCAAAGCCGGTGAGGTCGGCCCAGCGGGCGTCCTGAGGGTCGTCGCCCCTGCCGTGGGAGCGCTGACCGCGCCAAGGCTAACGACCGTGGTCCCAAAGAGACTTGAGCCCGGGTTTGGGCCCGCGGGCCCATGCCTTGGAGGGGCATGCTGCCTAGCGTCGGAGCCATGTCGCTTGTGGGGGTTGTTCGCCGAGTCAATCGTTGGGTGCGTAGGAGGGGCCCGCGCACCGACGCGCGGCTGCTGGGGCTGCGGAAGACGCAGTCCGGCCAGTCGGCGATCGAGTACGTGGGTCTGGTCGCCGTCGTCGTGGCGATCGTCGGGGCACTGCTGGCAACAGGTATCGGCCCCACCATCGCCGAAGGGCTCAGCACCCAGGTGTGCAAGATCACCGGCGGCGAGAACTGTGGCGGAGGTGGCGCGCCCCAGGCGCAGGACGACCAGGGCGATCACGGCGGGCGGGACGATCCGGGCGACTCCGGCGATCCCGCGTCCGACAACGGCGGCGACGACGGTCACACGACGCAGACCCAAGTCGACTACGACAAGGCGCTCAAAGAGCTCCAGGACGCCCAGACCGCGGAGAAGTCCGACCAGGACAAGGCGATCGAGGCCGCGAAAGAACTCGCGAAGATCCTCGCCGAGGAACTCGGCATCACCGACGCCCTCGACTGCATCACCAAGGGTGACATGGGCGCCTGCACCGAGACGCTCATCAATGTGCTCCTCAGTGTCATCGGTGGTGCGGTCGGGAAACTCGCGGCGAAGTACGGCGCGCCATGGAAATGGAAGAAGGCCGTCGAGCTCGTCAGGAAGCTCAAGAAGCACGGCGGAGAGCTGTACGACGGGCTGAAGGGGCTCATCAAGAACCGCAAACGGGTCGCGGATGCGGAGAAGAAGCTCGCCGACGCGAGGAAGAGGCTCGACGCCGACAAGAAGAAACCCAAGGACGGCGACAAACCGACCGCGTGTCCGGTCAGCCACAGTTTCCTGCCCGGCACACCGGTCCTGCTCGCCGGCGGCCGACGCATTCCCATCGAGACGGTACGTGTCGGCGACCGTGTCATGGCGACCGATCCGGCGAGTGGAGCGACCACCGCCCGGCAGGTCACGGACACCATCACCACCCGCGAGGACAAGGCCTTCACCCGTCTCATCGCGCGTACGCAGTCCGGTCCCGCCGTGATCACCGCGACCGACACCCACCCGTTCTGGGTGGTGGATCTCCATCGCTGGGTCGACGCGGACGACATCCGCCCCGGAGCGTTCCTTCGCACCTCGGCCGGTACCGCGGTCCAGGTCGGCGCCGTCCAGAGCTTCGTCAAGCGGCAGACCACGCACGATCTCACCGTCAGCGGTATCCACACGTACTACGTGGCGGTGGGCGACAGCTCGGCGCTCGTCCACAACAACGACTGCCTGACGAAGTACAAGCTCAAGCTGAAGACGCGTCCGGCCAACTACGGCAACCCCAGGCAGCGCGCGTACCAGCGCCGTCACGCCGGCGACACCGAGTACCAGGCCGAGGGCGGCGGCGAGAAGGTCTGGGCGGACGGCTTCGACTCCAACACCGGGGAACTGATCGACGCCAAGTTCGTCGACAAGCCCGACAGGAGCCCGTTCATCAAGGATTCCAAGGCGCCCGACTTCATCCGGGAGAAGGTGGACGCGGAGATCAACGACGAGTTCCGGAGGTACGCCGCCGTCCTCAAGGACAAGGGCACACCGGTGAACAAGCTGCGTATCGTCACGAATGATCCTCGCGCCGTGCAGTATTTCCAGGACAAGCTGCGCCAGTACGGAATCCCTGGCCAGGTTGTCGTGAAGCCGTGAGCTCGTGAAGCCGTGGCCTAGTGAAGCCGTGAGCTCGTTTAAGCGTGGAGGAGTGGACGGGATGGCGTACCTGGTGGTGTTCGACAGCGAGAAGTGGAGTGTGGGTCAGGACGCCCTCGTGTCGTCTCTGACGACCGAGTGGCCTGCGGCCGCCGTGCGGCGCAGGGAACTCGACGAGGGCGCCGAAGTCCGTGATGTCGAATGGGAGGTGCAGCGCGGTGACGAAGAGGTGGAGGGTTACACCCACGTCGACGGCCGGTGTATCTACCTCGACGGGAACATCGATCTCGTCGCAGACTTCGCTCTCTGGTACCGCAAGCTCGTTCCGAAGGAGATCGAGGTTGTCTTCTGCGACGACGGCTACAGCTTCGATGTTGCCGTCGACGAGACCTCGACGAGGGAAGAGCTGGTGGCTGCGGCAGAGGAGTGAGGCGTGAGGCGTGACGGGTGATCTGTTCAGCGTCGGCAGTGTGCCCTTCGGGGGCCGGCTGCGGGCCGAGTTGGGTGCGCTGCGCGGTGCCCGGCTGCTCGAGAGCAGTCCGCGTTCCGCCGTCTGGCAGGTTGAGCTGGGTGACGGTACGCCCGCCGTCGTGAAGCACTTGCTGGACGGCGAGGAGGCCGGGGAGCGGTACGGGCGGGAGGTGGCCGCGCTACGGCTTGCCGCCCGGGTGCGGCCGGCCGTTGTGCCGCGGGTGCTCGGGGTGGATGCCGATGCGCGGGTCGTGGTGCTGGAGTACGTGGAGCACCGGCGACCGCGCCAGGGATGGGAGGTGGAGTACGCGGGCGGGCTCGCCCGGCTGCACGCGGCGGCGGTGAGCGGGAGCGAGGGTGAGGGCGCGGGCGGCGCGGGGCTGCCGGCCTGGGCCGGGCCCGACGCGGGTGACGTCGGCTCGTTTCTCGGCTTCGCAGAGGCACTCGGGGCCGGAGTGCCAGGCGGCGTCGAGGACGAACTCCTCCAACTGCTGCCAAGACTGGGCAAGCTGAACGGACCGCGAGCACTGCTGCACGGGGATCCGTGCCCCGGCAACGATCTGCACACCCCCGACGGCATTCGTTTCATCGACTTCGAGCAGGCCTGCCTCGGCAACGGGCTCATGGAACTCGCGTATCTCCGCATCGGCTTCCCGACCTGCTGGTGTGTGACCGCCGCTCCCGGACCGCTGCTGGCCGAGGCCGAGGCGGCGTACCGCACCGCTTGGCGGTCGGCGACCGGCGCGGATGTCGAGGGTGAGCTCGTCGACGCCTGCGCGGGGTGGCTGATCCGGGGCGACGCGCTGGTCCAGCGCGCGCACCGGGGGAGTGTCGACCACCTGGCCCGGGTTCTGGACGAGGACTGGGAGTGGGGGACAGTGAGCGCGCGGGAGCGGTTGCTGCACCGGCTCGGGGTCGTGGCGCGGATGGCCGAAGGGAGCGAATCCCTGGACGGGCTCGGCCGGCTCAGCGCCGATGTGCGGCGGCGCATGCGCGAACGCTGGCCCGCCCTGAAAGCGTCTCCGGAGCGGCGGCCGTAGGGGCAGCCGGATTGGGCCCCTGGGCCCATGCGAGGGCGCGAGCACCGCTGTTAGCGTGCGGCAACGGCACCATTCACACGGGCGGGACGGGACACGGATGAGGCAGCGCACGGCAGTGGCGGCAGCGGTCCTCGCTCTGGTGGTGGGGCTTACGGCCGCCTGCGGCGGAAAGAGCGGAGCGGACGGCACCGGTGGAGACAACGCCGCCGCCGCGTCGAAGCCGACGTCCACGCCGCCCCGGCAGACCACTGCCCCCGTGACCCCCTCTCCTGAAGCTCCCGACACTCCCGGAAAAGATCTCTCCACAACCGACTTGGAGAAGGTGATCCTCGCCAAGGGTGATGTGTCCGGCTTCAACGTCGGGCCGATGGAGCCTCCGCCGCTCCAGGGCGAGACGGCCGACAAGGCCGAGTGCATTCCGATCACGGCCGTCATCAACGGCAAGCCGGAACCCGTCGCCCAAGCCTCCGTGTACCGGCAGCTCACCGGCGCCGGGGATGGCCGGCCCGCCGTCTCCGAGTTCCTCACCGCCCATGGGGCGCAGGGCGCGATGACGGTGCTCAGTCGGCTGCGGACCGCCGTCGAGGCGTGTGAGAGGGGTTTCACGTCGAGCGGCGGCGAAGGGCCGTCGGCGTACAAGAGCGTAAAGAAGCTGCCTGTCGCCAAGGTCGGGGACGATGCCTTCGCCTACCAGGTCACGGGCGACTTCGAGGGCGACTCCGTACCGCTGGTCTTTGAGGTCGTACGCTCCGGCGGCACGTTGGCCACCTTCTACACCGCGAACCTCGAGGGGCCGCAGACCCCGACGATTCCGCCGACGCTTCTCGCCGCTCAGATCGCCAAGCTCAAATAGCGGCCGAAGCGGCCGAAGCGGCCGAAGCGACCGCACAGCCGCCACGGCAGCCGAAGCCGCGAGGCGGCCCGGATTCAGAGCGCGATCGTCAGCTGTACGCCCGGACGTACGCCCCAGTCCGCCATCGCCCCCGCCTGCGATTCCAGCACATGGCGCGCTCTGAGCCGCGGCTTGCCGAGCCTGCCCGGCTTCATCGTGTGGACGTCCAGGACCCTCAACTTCTTGTCCAGATACGCCACATCGATGGCGAAGCGCATCCGGAAGGTGTGGACGCTGTTGCACGGGGTCAGCAGGATCGCGCCCTCGATACCGTTCCGCCCCAGCAGTCCGCGCCGTCGTGTCCCGTACGAAGCCGCGATCTCCACCGGGACCAGAGGATCCACCGAAACCACAGGAAGCCCCGGCCCCGGCTCCGCCACCGTCCCGTCCAGTTCGGCGATCCTCAACGACCCATTGCCATCCCGCCATTGACGCCTTCGGCCCATGGTCGTAGACCGTAGCGCCCGGCGTACGGCGATGCGCCCCGGATCACCAGGAGTGGGCCCCAGGGCCCATGACCGGGCGGGCCGAGCCCCTTACGCTCACTGCCGTGTACGCCACGCTGATCACCGTCGCCGCCCTCTGGGGCGCCGCCTCAGGGCTGCTCGTCCCGCGCGCCGCGTACCGGCTCTCCGTCGAGCCGGACGAGGCATGGCGCGACACCTGCCCCGCCGGGCACTCCTTCGCCGGGCCCGCGCAGGGCTGGCTCGGTGGTGCGCGGTGCGCGCCCTGCGCCGCCGCGGCAGTCACGGAACAACGCCACCTGCTCGTTCCTCTTGTCACCGCACTCTCCTGCGCCGCCCTCGCAGCCGCCACCGGCCCCCGCCCCGAGCTGGCCGCCTGGCTGCTGCTCGCGCCCTTCGCGGTACTTCTCGCTCTTGTCGACCGCAACGTCCACCGCTTGCCCGACCGGCTGACCCTCCCGCTCGCCGCCGCGGCCGCCGTGCTCCTCGGGTTCGCCGCGCTGCTTCCCGGCGCCGCCGGTTCCTGGCCCACCGCCCTGTTCGGCGGACTCGTCCTCGGCGCCGCCTACTTCGTGCTCTTTCTGATCCACCCGAACGGCATGGGCTTCGGCGACGTCAAACTCGCCCTCTCGCTCGGTGTAGCCCTCGGCTGGTACGGCTGGACGGTCCTCTTCGCCGGAGCCTTCGCCGGCTTTCTGCTGGGTTCGCTGTACGGGGTCGGGCTGATGGTGCTCCGTCGCGCGGGCCGCAAGACCGCGATCCCGTTCGGTCCGTTCATGATCGTGGGCGCGCTCACCGGGCTGCTGCTCGGCGGCCTCGCGGCGGGTTAGACAGCCGGGCGCAAGCCTCGGGCGCGACGGCGAGATCCCCGACCACGTCGACAGCACCACCGGGCACACGGCGACATGACAGCGTGTACATGAGGGGCCCCACGACGACTGCATGAGGGTCCCACGACGACGCGCTTTCTCATCGAGGCCGTCAAGCCGTCCAGCGTCGGATGCCCCGTCTAGCATCGGGGCGTATGCGGACATTCTCTGACAATGTGGCAACTCGGCGCGGCGTGCTGTGGTCCCTCATCCCCACTCCCTCTCCGGAAACCCGATCGCGCCCCACTGCCCGCTTCCCCGCCGCCCTTCTCCCCTGGAGCTGGGCGGCGGCGCTCTTTCTGCTCTACGCCACCGTCGCCGTACGCCGTCATATGCTGCTCCGCACGACCGGCTACGACCTCGGCATCTTCGAACAGGCCGTACGCGCGTACTCCCAACTGCGGCCGCCGATCGTCCCCTTGCGTGGCGACCACTTCAATCTGCTCGGCGACCACTTCCATCCCGCGCTCGCTGTCCTCGCCCCTCTCTACCGGCTCTGGCCGTCGCCCCTCTGTCTGCTCCTGGCCCAGTCGGCGCTGCTCGCCCTCGCCGTCGTCCCCCTGGCCCGCTGGGCTCTGCGGGAGCTCGGGCGTCGCACGGCACATGTCGTCGCCGTCGGCTACGGGCTGAGCTGGGGCATCGCCTCGGCCGCCGCCTTCGACTTCCACGAGGTCGTCCTCGCCGTACCGCTGCTCGCCTTCGCCCTGGAGGCACTGGGCCGCCGCCGCTGGGGTCCCGCCGTCGCCTGGGCGGCTCCGCTCGTCCTGATCAAGGAAGACCTGGGCCTCACGCTCGCCGCTCTCGGCTGTTACGTCGCCTGGAAGGGCCCCCGCCGTCTCGGCATCGCCACCGCCGTGGCCGGTCTGCTCGCCTCGGCCGTCGAGATCAAGCTGCTGCTGCCCGCCTTCAATCCGGGGGGTGAATACGCGCACGGTGCCAATCTCACCGAAGGCGCGCACAGCTCGCTGCTCTCCACCATCGCCTTCGCCCCGCTCGACGCACTGCGCCCGGACATCAAGGCCATGACAGTGATCCTGGTCTTCGCCCCGTCCGCGCTGCTCGCGCTGCGCTCACCACTCGCGATCCTCGCCGTGCCCACACTGACCTGGCGAATGCTGTCGCAGATCGGCTTCCACTGGGGCACGTCCTTCCACTACAGCGCCGTCCTGATGCCCATCGTCCTCGCCGGCCTCATCGACGCGCTGCGGCAGTGGCGCGGCGCGCACCATCCGCTCTCCGCCCGCCATGTCCGCGCCTCGCTCGTCACCGTGCTCGCTGTGACGGTCGTCATGCTGCCGTCGTTCCCGCTCGCCCAACTGGCCCAGCGGGCCACATGGCGCTCGACGCCCCATATCGAGGCGGCGCGCTCGCTGCTCGCAAAGATCCCGGACGGGGCGAGCGTCGCAGCCTCCAACCGCCTTGTCCCGCAGCTCACTTCACGCTGCGAGGTCGTTCTCTTCCCGACGTTCCCGGTCGACGCGAAGCTGTACGAGTACGACAAGACGCGGCTGCCGCGTCCCACCGCCGAGTGGATCATCCATGACAGCAGGGCGCCGGAGGCCTGGCCCTACCCTTCGGGCCACTGGCCCTACCCGATCGAGCAGCAGAGGGCCGAACTCGACGCCGCGCAGCGCAAGTACGGCTATGAGCGCATCGCCCAGCGCGACGGCGTCACCCTGCTACGACTCAGGCGTGCGGCCCGACCGTGACCGTACCCACCGTCAACTCGGCCCGACCTTGCAGCATTTCACCGAGGTGCTCCACCTGCTGGGCCAGCTCGCGGCGCCGGGCGGCGCCCAGCGCGTCGCCGATCGGCTCCACCGTGACCGCGATCCTCCGCCCGGACCGCCGCTGGTGCCATACCCCGGCCACAATCCCGTCGACGAGCACCACCGGGAAGTTCCCCGCCTGGCTGCCCGCCAGCGCGCGCCCGTACGCGGGGCCGGGGAAGAGCAGCTCGCGCGGTTGCGAGGCGATGGCGTACGCGTCGAAATACGGCAGCAGTCGTACACCCCGCGGCGGCTCTTCGGGGAACTCGGTGTCGCCCGCCGCGACCCAGGCCCGGCCGCCCTCGAACGCCACCTCCTCGATTCGCCCCTCACCCGCCGAGGCGGCGAACTGCTCTGTGGCCCAGCCCCTGGGCGCGGCGAGCCACTTGGCGAAGTGCGCCGGGGTGGCGGGCCCGTAGGCGCGCAGATAGCGGTGCATGAGTTCCGCCGTCGCGGCCGGGCCGTCCATCGGGGTGACGCCGGGGCTGGTGTAGGTGGCCTTGCGGCCTCGGTCGGGCGCGAATCGGAGCGCACCGCGGTGCGCGGCCGTGTGCATCGCCTGCCGCCAGCGCGGCCACTTGCCCTGGAAGGCTTCCATCACCGGGTCGGCGGCCCAGGGTCCGGTGCGCTCGACGACCGCCTCGGTCAGCTCGTCGATCGTCAGCTCCGCGCCGATGAGAGCGTCACCGACGGCCGCGACGACCTGCTCGGTCTGCTCCGCCGTCATCCGTACAGCGATGGGCATCGGGCTCGCGCCGGCCGGGATGGCGGACAGTGCGCCGGTCCACAGCGGCAGGTCGGTCGCCGCCAGCAGATGGACGGTGCCGCGTGGTCCGTAAGTCTTCACCAGGCTGCCGTCCGTCCACAGCGCCTCGCGCACGTCGGCACGCGTCGCACCGCCGTCCAGCCGCAGCGCGACGGACAGTTCGGCGGCGGACAACACCTGCGCGTGCGCTCCGAGCATCGCGGCGGCTATCCCGGCGGGGGAGGTCTTGGCCGGGGCGGTCAGTCCCTGCCGTGCGAGCCGGCGGGCGTTGGCCTGGGTCCATGTCACGCGTCGCGTCGTCATACGGATGACTCTAGGGTCCATATAGGACAGTACCTGTCCGCATGAAGCCGTTTTCCTGAGGCGGTGGTCAGCCCCCGCGGTGACGTACGGGATGGGCCACGCGCGCGACGCCGCCCCGCCGCCGCTCGGCGAGAGTGGAGACACCTTCATGGGCGGATTCTCGCCAATTAGCAGAGGGTGGCCGCAGTCTGTCGGGCCGTTGGGCCGACGCACCGTCAATGTCACGCCTGTGACCGGGGGTCCCTCGTGGGAGGGACGGCCCCAGAACATTCGCCTTGGCCGGGAACCAGCCATTTTCCCGGCCCGTGGGACAGCTTCCCAGCCGTACGCCGCATTCGGAGCGTAGTTACGGCATGGCGTGGCACTCCACACCGCTACGAAGGGTTATGGTGGAAACCCCCCCTCGGGCCGGTCCGTATCCCCCCCACGGACCGGCCCGTTTTATGTCCCCGGATGTTCCGCCGGTTGTTTCTCCGGTTGTTTCTCCGGGGGGTGGCTCAGCTCCGCCCGGCCCAGATGTTGGTGCCCTCGGTGTCCACGGCGAAGGTGTCGATCTCCTTCAACTCGTCGGCGCTCAGGGCCGGTCCGGCCAGCGCCGCGACGTTCTCCTCCAGTTGCTTCACGCTGGAGGCGCCGATCAGCGCGGAGGTCATCCGCTCGTCCCGCAGCACCCAGGCGATCGCCAGCTGCGCCAGGGACTGACCGCGCCTGACAGCGATGTCGTTCAGCCCCTTCAGCCGCCGCACGACCTCGTCGGAGAGCAGATTCGGGTCCAGGGACTTGCCCTGCGTGGCTCGCGAGCCCTCCGGGATGCCCTTGAGGTATTTGTCGGTGAGCAGTCCCTGGGCGAGCGGAACGAAGGAGATGCAGCCCATGCCGGCGCTCTCCAGCGTGTCGAGCAGTCCGTCGTCCTCGATCCAGCGGTTGATCATCGAGTACGAGGGCTGGTGGATGAGGGCCGGTACGCCCATCTCCTTCAGCAGCTGGGCCGCCTCCGCGGTCTGCTCCGCTTTGTACGACGACACACCCACGTACAGGGCCTTGCCCTGCTGCACCGCGGAGGCCAGCGCGCCCATCGTCTCCTCAAGCGGGGTGTGCGGGTCGAAGCGGTGGGAGTAGAAGATGTCGACGTGGTCCAGCCCCATCCGGTTCAGGGACGCGTCGAGCGAGGACAGCAGGTACTTCCGTGAACCCCACTCGCCGTAGGGCCCCGGGTGCATCAGATAGCCCGCCTTGGTCGAAATAACCATTTCGTCGCGGTATCGTGCGAAATCCTGTGCAAAGATCTTGCCGAAGTTGAGCTCGGCCGACCCGGGCGGCGGCCCGTAGTTGTTCGCCAGGTCGAAGTGCGTCACACCCAGGTCGAAGGCGCGCCGCAGGATCGCGCGCTGTGAGTCGAGGGCGCGGTCGTCGCCGAAGTTGTGCCAGAGGCCGAGGGAGAGCGCGGGAAGCTTCAGCCCGGAACGGCCGGTACGCCGGTACTCCATCGACTCGTAGCGGTCGGCGGCAGCTCGGTAGGAAGAGGTATCAGTCACGCAACCCTCCCTATCACGGACTTGTGACAGACCGGGTTGGGCCGCTGTGGCCCGTCCGCAGTAGTGTGGCGGCCTCGGGGACTGCCGCATGGAGGGGTTGGAAAAGTGAACCTGCGCGACCTGGTGTACGGGCTCTACGCACGCCGGGTGGAAGGCCGCCTCGACCACGCCCAGGTGCCCAAGCACATCGGTGTCATCCTCGACGGCAACCGACGCTGGGCCAAGGCGTCGGGCGGCACGGCCGAGCAGGGCCACAAGGCAGGCGCCAGCAAGATCCAGGAGCTGCTGGGCTGGTGTGCCGAGACCGATGTCGAGGTCGTCACCCTCTGGCTGCTGTCCACGGACAACCTGGACCGCCCCGAGAACGAGCTCATCCCGCTCCTCGGCATCATCGAGAACGCGGTCCGCGACCTCGCGGCGGACGGCCGCTGGCGTGTGCACCACGTCGGCACGCTCGACCTGCTGCCCGCCCGCACCCAGTCCGTACTGAAGGAAGCGGAGCAGGCCACGGTCGGCGTCGACGGAATACTCGTGAACGTCGCCGTGGGCTACGGCGGCCGACAGGAGATCGCCGACGCCGTCCGCTCCCTCCTTCTGGAGCACGCGGACAAGGGCACGAGCTTCGAGGAGCTCGCCGAGATCGTCGATGTCGAGCACATCTCCGAGCACCTCTACACACGCGGCCAGCCCGATCCCGACTTGGTCATCCGTACCAGCGGCGAGCAGCGGCTGTCCGGATTCATGCTCTGGCAGAGCGCCCATTCGGAGTACTACTTCTGTGAAGTCTTCTGGCCGGCCTTCCGCAAGGTCGACTTCCTGCGTGCGCTGCGCGACTATGCCGCGCGCCACCGCCGCTACGGCAGCTGAGGCCCCCTAGGGCCCCCCGTAGCACTGATCACCCGCTGTTCATCCACGCGTCGTCATATGCCGTGGCATGGCTGCGCATGTTCGAGGGAATACCCCTTCCAGGTCGACGTCCGATCCACGAACGTCGTATCTCAGTGAGCGGCCGAAACCGCTCGCCCGGGAGGTCCTTTGCACACGAAGGACCGCACTCCTTGTGCGGACACCGCGGAGGGCCGGAGCTCGGCCCGTGCATCGTGGCCAGAGCCCGGCCCGTCCCCTGCCTTCGGCGGGGAGACCCCATGGCCCGCGACGCCGTCGCACTGCCGACCTCATCCGAGGGGGTACGTCCTTCCGTGGTGAACAGCACAAAGCGCCGCATGCCCGACAGGCGCACCTACGTTCTCGACACCAGCGTCCTGCTGGCCGATCCGAACGCCCTGACCCGCTTCGAGGAGCACGAAGTCGTGCTCCCGATCGTGGTGATCACGGAGCTGGAAGCAAAGAGGCACCATCCGGAGCTCGGTTACTTCGCCCGGCAGGCGCTGCGCCTTCTGGATGATTTCCGTATCCGGTACGGCCGCCTCGACGCTCCCATCCCGATGGGCGACCTCGGCGGCACGCTCCGCGTCGAGCTCAATCACTCCGATCCCGGCGTCCTTCCGGCCGGCTTCCGATTGGGGGACAACGACTCACGGATTCTGGCGGTAGCGCGCAATCTGCAGGCCGAGGGGTACGACGTCACGGTCGTGTCCAAGGACCTGCCTCTCCGTATCAAGGCCTCGTCCGTCGGTTTGCTGGCGGAGGAGTACCGGGCAGAGCTGGCCATCACCGACTCCGGCTGGACCGGAATGGCCGAACTGCCCCTTTCCGCCGAACAGGTGGATCTGCTGTACGGAGAGGAGACGCTGTACATCCCCGAAGCGGCGGAACTGCCCGTCCATACCGGTCTCGTTCTGCAGTCCGAGCGCGGCAAGGCGCTGGGCCGGATCTCGGCCGAGGGCAATGTGAGGCTGGTACGGGGCGACCGGGAGGCCTTCGGCATCCACGGCCGCAGCGCGGAGCAGCGCATCGCCCTGGATCTGCTCCTCGACCAGGACGTCGGCATCGTCTCGCTGGGCGGCCGGGCCGGCACCGGCAAGTCGGCGCTCGCGCTCTGCGCGGGCCTCGAGGCGGTCCTGGAGCGCCGGCAGCACCAGAAGGTGATGGTCTTCCGGCCGCTGTACGCGGTCGGCGGGCAGGAGCTCGGCTATCTGCCGGGCACCGAGGCCGAGAAGATGAGCCCCTGGGCCCAGGCGGTCTTCGACACGCTCTCGGCCGTGGCGGGCCGTGAAGTGATCGAGGAGGTGCTCGGACGCGGCATGCTCGAGGTCCTGCCGCTCACTCATATCCGAGGCCGCTCGCTGCATGACGCGTTCGTCATCGTCGACGAGGCCCAGTCCCTGGAACGGAATGTCCTGTTGACCGTTCTGTCCCGTATCGGGGCCAATTCGCGGGTCGTCCTGACTCATGACGTGGCACAACGGGACAATCTGCGCGTCGGACGGTACGACGGAGTCGTCGCCGTGGTCGAGAAGCTGAAGGGTCATCCGCTCTTCGCGCACGTCACCCTCACCCGCTCCGAGCGCTCGCAGATCGCCGCACTCGTGACCGAAATGCTGGAGGAAGGTCAGATCTAATACGGAATGAGGCAGTTGGCGCCGCCCGGCGGAGCGCAAGAGCCTAACCGGGCGGCGCCGTGCTGTCCGCCCGTTTCCGTAAAACACCTGGCGCAAACGAGGTGTGAGCTTTCACACGCAACGAAGAATTGCCTTGCGGCGTCTGCTTCCGGCAGAGTCTTGCTTCCGTCAGGCCCCGCATACGGCACACCCGCACCTCCACAGGTGCACAGCACCACACAACTCAACACTTGCCGTCGTATGCCGCCCGCGAGCAACATGCGGCACTCCCGTCAAAGGAGTTGCCCACCGGGCCCGCGCCTCCCGTGACCCAAGCAGTGGGGAGGCCAGCGTCAGGGGCACGATTGCGCCCGCGAGGTCACCCATGCGGGAGTTGCTGGAAGGAAACCGTGTGAGCCGGATCTCGGTCCGGGGGTTCGCAGTGGCGTCAGCTACTGCGGTCACCACCGTTGGCGCCGTCGTGGGCGTTGCGTCGGGCAGCACTCAGCCCTCGAACGACAACCTCGAGGCGACCGCAGCCGACACGACGCTCCTCGCAGACATCCCCATGGGTCAGCAGGCCCAGGTGCAGGTCTCGTCCCTGACGCAGCAGGCCGACGCACAGGCCGCTGCGGCAGACGCTGCCGCGAAGAAGTCCGCGGAGGAAGCGGCCCGTATCTCGGCCGCCAAGGTCGCCGAGGCGAAGAAGGAAGCCGCCGAGGAGAAGGCCGAGCAGGAGCGCGAGGCCAAGGCGGCGCGAGCCAGCCGTGATTCGGTGCGCGAGGCCTCCACCTTCTCCGCGAAGAGCTCCTACTCCGTCGCCGAGGTCCAGGCGATCGCCCGGCAGATGATCCCTGCCGACCAGTTCCAGTGCTTCAGCAACATCGTGGACCACGAGTCCAGCTGGAACTACCAGGCGCAGAACGCCTCCTCCGGTGCATACGGTCTGGTCCAGGCACTGCCCGGCTCGAAGATGTCCTCGGCCGGCGCCGACTGGCAGACCAACCCGGCGACCCAGATCAAGTGGGGCCTGAACTACATGAACAGCCGCTACGACAGCCCCTGTGGCGCGTGGTCGTTCTGGCAGGCCAACAACTGGTACTAGGATCTGCCGGCGCTCAACTTTTCGGAGCCCCCCACCGTCCTACGGTGGGGGGCTCCGTGCGTGTACGGTCGGTCGCAAAGGCTTCCGGGGGAGTGGTGGGGGGAAGAGGAAAGATCATGTCGAGACTGCCAGGATGGCTCGCCGACCTCGGCGCCGGGCTGACCCGGATGGGCGAGCGCCTGGACGAGCACCGCAGCGAGGACGCGGACGACGATGTGCCCGTCGTCGTCCTGCCCGTTCCGGACAGCGTCCCGCCGCCGCCCGCCTACGCCCCCGCCGTCGCGGCCAGGCCCGATCCGGTCGCCGCGATCCCCTGGGGCATGCGCGTCGCGGCCGAGGCCGGCTGGCGGCTGCTCGTACTGGCAGGCACGCTCTGGGTGTTGATGCGCATCATCAGCGCCGTGCAGCTGGTGGTCCTCGCCTTTGTGGCCGCGCTGCTCGTCACCGCGATGCTCCAGCCCACCGTGGCCCGGCTGAAGAAGCTGGGTCTGCCGCGCGGGCTCGCCACCGCAGTCACCGCGATCGCGGGCTTCATCATCATGGGCCTGGTCGGCTGGTTCGTGGTCTGGCAGGTCATGGACAACCTCGACAATCTCTCCGACCGGGTCAGGGACGGAATCGAGGAACTCAAGCGCTGGCTGCTCGACAGCCCGTTCCATGTCACCGAGCAGCAGATCAACGACATAGCGAAGAACCTCAGCGACACCATCGGGACCAACACCGAGGAGATCACCTCGGCCGGTCTGCAGGGTGTGACGGTGATGGTCGAGATACTGACCGGCATCCTGCTGGCGATGTTCTCCACGCTCTTCCTGCTGTACGACGGGAAGCGCATCTGGCACTGGGTGCTCAAGCTGGTCCCGGCCCAGGCCCGCGAGGGAGTCGCCGGAGCGGGGCCACGCGCCTGGCGGACGCTGACCGCGTACGTCCGCGGCACGGTGATAGTGGCGCTGATCGACGCGATCTTCATCGGCCTCGGCATCTACTTCCTCGACGTCCCGATGGCCGTACCGCTGGCCGTGTTCATCTTCCTGTTCGCCTTCATCCCACTGGTCGGCGCGGTCGTCTCCGGCGCGCTCGCGGTGGTCGTCGCGCTGGTCACCCAGGGCGTGTTCACCGCGCTGATGGTGCTGATCGTCGTCCTCGCGGTGCAGCAGCTCGAGGGCCATGTGCTGCAGCCCTTCATCCTGGGCCGCGCGGTCCGTGTGCACCCGCTCGCCGTCGTCCTCGCGGTCGCGGCCGGCGGACTGATCGCCGGGATCGGTGGCGCGGTGGTGGCGGTGCCGCTGGTGGCGGTGACCAATACGGTGGTCGGCTATCTGCGCGCCTACGGCAAGGAGCAGACTCTGCGGGCCTCACCGCAGCCGCACGGCGCTACGGCGGTCGAGGCCGAGCCGACGCCGGCCCCGGCGCCCCCCACGCCGACCCCGTCGCCGGCGCCCGCCGTGGCCGGGGAGGTACCGGAGTGATGTCCGGGCCGCAACCGGTGAGGGACACGAGTCCCCGGCCTTCCTGCGGACGTCCCCGGCCCTCCTGCGGACGCGCATGACCGAGCTCAAGAGCTGATGGCAGCGGCAGACGAAAGGGTCCCCGCCGACCGGAGTCGGCGGGGACCCTTCGTACGCGTACCTCGGCGGACTACCCGGCCGGCGCGACTACCGCGGTCAGCGCGGCTTCCGCGTCCAGCGTCGTGCCCACGGCCTGGATCACCGCAGCGATCTTGAAGGCCTCCTGGATCGTCTCGCGGTCCACGCCGGCCTTGCGGAGCACCTGCTCGTGGGAGTCGAGACACTGGCCGCAGCCGTTGATGGCGGAGACGGCGAGCGACCACAGCTCGAAGTCGACCTTCTCCACGCCCGGGTTGCCGATGACGTTCATCCGCAGACCGGCGCGCAGCGTCCCGTACTCCGGGTCCGACAGCAGGTGCCGGGTCCGGTAGAAGACGTTGTTCATCGCCATGACCGCGGCGGCGGACTTGGCGGCGGTGTACGCCTCGGGGGAGAGGTTGGTCCTGGCCTCGGGCTCGAGCTCGCGCAGCACCTTCGGCGAGCGCGAGGCGATCGCGCAGGCCAGGACGGTGCCCCAGAGCTGCTGTTGCGGCAGCTCGCTGTTGCCGATCACCGACCCGAGGTTCAGCTTCAGGTCCTTGGCGTAGTCCGGTACCGAAGCCTTGAGTTCATCGAGAGACACTCGGATCACTCGCCCGACAGCAGCGCGACGGGGTCGAGGGTGTTCTCGCCCTTGGTCCAGTTGCACGGGCACAGCTCATCGGTCTGCAGGGCGTCGAGCACCCGCAGGACCTCCTTGGGGTTACGGCCGACCGAGCCGGCGGTCACCATGGTGAACTGGATCTCGTTGTTCGGGTCGACGATGAAGACGGCGCGCTGCGCGTAGCCGTCCTCGCCCTCTATGCCGAGGTCGCGCATCAGCTCGTGCTTGGAGTCGGCCAGCATCGGGAAGGGCAGGTCACGCAGGTCCGCGTGATCCTTGCGCCAGGCGTGGTGGACGAACTCGGAGTCGCCGGAGAACCCGAGGATCTGGGCGTCACGGTCGGCGAACTCGTCGTTCAGCTTGCCGAACGCGGCGATCTCGGTCGGACAGACGAAGGTGAAGTCCTTGGGCCACGCGAAAACGACCTTCCACTTGCCCTCGTAGGACTTGTGGTTGATCTCCTCGAACTCCTTGCCGGTCTCCAGCGAGACACAGGCAGTCAGTTCGAACGTGGGGAACTGGTCACCAACAGTGAGCACACGCTCTCCTTGCAGAATGGAATTCCCCTGTGGGGTCTTTCCGGGGGGTTGGACGGATCTTGATAGTGGCACAGAGTGCATTGATCACGGAAATAGCTAGACTGGGTCATCGCGATCGGAGGTGCCTATCAGTGGCCATTGGTAATGTCGGTAATGCCGTAAATAAGGGGAATCCCAGAGGTAAGCAGCCCAGCCTGGCGCAGCTGCGCGCGTTCGCGGCCGTGGCCGAGCATCTGCACTTCCGGGACGCCGCGGCAGCAATCGGGATGAGTCAGCCCGCCCTCTCCGGTGCCGTATCGGCGCTGGAGGAGGCACTCGGTGTCCAGCTTCTGGAGCGTACGACCCGCAAGGTGCTGCTCTCGTCGGCCGGAGAGCGGCTCGCGGTGCGGACCAAGGCCGTGCTGGACGCGGTCGGTGACCTGCTGGAGGAGGCCGATGCGGTGCGCGCTCCCTTCACCGGGGTGCTCCGGCTCGGCGTGATTCCGACCGTGGCCCCGTATCTGCTGCCGACCGTGCTGCGCCTGGTGCACGAGAAGTACCCGGACCTCGACCTCCAGGTCCACGAGGAACAGACCTCCTCGCTGCGGGAGGGACTCGCGGCGGGGCGGCTCGATCTGCTTCTGCTCGCTGTGCCGCTCGGGGTCCCGGGCGTGACCGAGCTGCCGCTGTTCGACGAGGACTTTGTGCTGGTCACGCCCGAGGACCACTGGCTGGGCGGTCGCCAGGACATCCCCCGCGAGGCGCTGCGTGAACTGCATCTGCTGCTGCTCGACGAGGGCCACTGCCTGCGCGACCAGGCGCTCGACATCTGCCGGGAGGCCGGCCGTACCGACGGCGCTCCGGTGTCGACGACGGCCGCGGGCCTGTCCACGCTGGTGCAGCTGGTCGCCGGCGGGCTCGGAGTGACGCTGCTGCCGCGCACGGCGGTCGAGGTGGAGACGGGCCGGGCCGGCCGGCTGCAGACGGCGTACTTCGCCGAGCCCGCCCCCGCGCGCCGTATCGCCCTGGCGATGCGCGCGGGCGCGGCACGCCAGGGCGAATTCGAGGAGTTCGCACAGGCACTGCGGGACGCGATGCGCGCGCTGCCGGTGCGGGTGCTCGGCTGACCGCTCCCTACTCCCCGGACTGCGTGGCTCCGGGCCCGCGCGCAGGCCCTCCCGCTACTCCGTACGCAGTCCGTCCGGGCGCATCATGCGCCACAGCGGCGGCAGGCTGAGCGCGGTCACCAGCAGGATCAGCGCGGCTCCCACCCCGGTGACCGGCAGGAAGGCCCACCGGTCGGCGACCTGCTTGTCGACCAGCTCGAGCAGGACAAGACCGAGCCCGATGCCGCCGGTGACCGCGAGAGCGAGGCCCAGCGCGATCGGCACGGCCGTCTGCCACAGCACCGACCAGCTCAGCGTGGCGCGCCGGGTGCCGAAGGCCACCAGCACCGACAGCAGCCGCTTACGGTCGCGGAGCTGCTCCAGGGTGGAGACGAGCATCGACGCGGCGATCAGCAGCATCGTCGCGGTCGCGCCGACGAACAGACCCGTGCGCACGCTGGAGAACTGGCTGTCACGCTTGAAGTTCTGCAGCGTGGAGACGCTGGTCAGCGGGTGTACCGGCTCCTACTCCGCGTCCCCGTCAGGTGCCCGCCCCGGCGGCCGGCCCCGCCGGGGGATCGGGCCGGCGCCGCCCGGCAGCCGGCCGGCGTCTGCCAGGGCGCGGCGGAGGATGAACTCGATCTGCGCGTTCGCGCTGCGCAGCTCGTCCGACGCCCACCGCGCCACCGCGTCGTACACCGCCGGATCCAGCCGCAGCAGCACCTGCTTCCGCTCGGACGCCGGCTTCCGCTCGGGTGGCGTCACTGGTAGAGCGAGCCTGTGTTGAGGACAGGTTGCGGCGCGCGGTCTCCGCACAGCACCACCATCAGGTTCGACACCATGGCCGCCTTGCGCTCCGTGTCGAGCTCGACGATGTCCTGTTCCGCGATCCTGGCCAGTGCCGCCTCGACCATGCCCACCGCTCCGTCCACGATCTGCCGCCGCGCCGCCACCACCGCGCCCGCCTGCTGGCGCTGCAGCATCGCCGAGGCGATCTCCGGGGCGTACGCGAGATGTGTGAAGCGCGACTCGATGATGTGCACGCCCGCGGCCTCCACGCGCGCGTGCAGCTCGACGGCCAGCTTCTCGGTGATCTCCTCCGCGTTGCCGCGCAGCGACAGGCCGTCCTCCTCGTGCGCGTCGTAGGGGTACTCGATCGCGATATGCCGCACTGCCGCCTCCGTCTGGGTGGAGACGAACTCCAGGAAGTCGTCCACCTCGAACATCGCCTGCGCCGTGTCCTCGACCTTCCATACGACCACCGCGGCCAGCTCGATCGGGTTGCCGTACGCGTCGTTCACCTTCAGAACCGCGGTCTCGTGGTTCCGTACCCGCGTCGAGATCTTGACCCGCGAGGTGAACGGGTTGACCCAACGCAGGCCGTCCGTACGGATCGTGCCCCGGTAGCGCCCGAAGAGCTGGACCACCCGCGCCTCGCCCGGCGCGACCGTGTTCAGTCCGCACATCGCGATGAACGCGGCGACCGCGACCAGGACGCCGGGCAGGATCAGCGCCACCTTCGCGCCGGTCGGGCCGACCGCCGAGCCGGCGACGATCAGCACGACCCCGACGGCTATTCCGAGCAGACCGAGCAGCAGGGCGGCGCCCCCGCCGATGCTGTGCGCCGGAACTTCACGAACCTGTGGCGCCGGCATCTGTGGCACGTCTTCCGCGGTCGCTGTGCTGGTGGCAGGCATGATCGCTCCCCGTTTCCCGGGTCGGCGACAGCCGCCGACCTTCTAGCAAAGTGATATCACTTTAACTGGCATCGCAACCCTGTGCACGTCTCATGAGTCGGTTCCATGAGACGGGGTGCTGATTCTCACGTCCGGAAAAGACCGGATCGATGGCCCTTTGTCTGAGTGAGCGGTGTTAGCTTTCTGAGCTGATTCCGGCCCGACGCCGGGCCGACCACGGCAAGCACGGCAAGCACGGCAAGCACGACCAGCGACGACAGTGACTACGAGCGGAGCAGCGAAGCGATGGGCCGAGCGGAAGCGCGACAGGCCCGGCAGCGCGGGGCGCGCCGGGCGAAGAAAGCAAAGCCCACTGGCATACGGCGCTTCTTCACCTGGAAGAAGCTGCTCGGTACTTTCTTCGGCCTCTGCCTGCTGGTGATGAGCGCCTTCTTCGTGATCTATCTGCTCGTTCCCGTGCCCGAGGCCAACGCCCAGGCCGAGATGCAGAGCAACGTCTACAAGTACAGCGACGGCAAGATTCTCACCCGAACCGGCAAGATCAACCGGGAGATCGTCGGGCTCGAGAAGATCCCCAAGGAAGTCCAGAACACCTTCGTCGCCGCCGAGAACAAGACGTTCTTCAAGGACTCCGGAGTCGACTTCAAGGGCACCGCCCGCGGCCTGATGAACACCCTCACGGGCAAGGGCAAGCAGGGCGGCTCGACCATCACCCAGCAGTACGTCAAGAACTACTACCTGAACCAGGACCAGACGGTCACCCGCAAGCTCAAAGAGCTGGTGATCTCGCTCAAGGTCGACCAGAAGAAGGAAAAGCCCGAGATCCTCGCCGGGTACATCAACACCAGCTACTACGGGCGCAGCGCGTACGGCATCCAGGCCGCGGCCCAGGCGTACTACCGCAAGGACGCCAAGGACCTGAACGTCGCCGAGGGCGCGTACCTCGCCGCCCTCCTCCAGGCCCCGAGCCAGTACGACTGGGCGGTCGCCTCGGACACCGGCAAGAAGCTGGTCAGGGAGCGCTGGAACTACGTACTCGACAACATGGTCGAAGAGGGCTGGCTGGACTCGGGCAAGCGAACCGGTCTGAAGTTCCCCGTGCCGAAGGAGCCGAGGGCCGCCCCCGGCATGGAGGGCCAGACCGGCTATCTCGTCGACGCGGCCAACGCCGAGCTCGAGCGCCACAACGTCAGCGAGGAGGAGATCAAGGCCGGCGGCTGGACGATCACCCTCAACATCGACGAGAAGCGCCAGAAGGCACTGGTCAAGGCGGTCGACAAGCAACTCGAAGAGAAGCTGGACCGCAAGAAGGACAAGGCCCAGGCGACCGTCCAGGCGGGCGCGACCTCGGTCGACCCGAAGACCGGCCATGTCGTCGCGCTCTACGGCGGCGCCGGAGCCACCGAGCACTGGCTGTCCAACGCCACCCGCCGCGACTACCAGCCCGCATCGACCTTCAAGCCGGTCGTTCTCGCCTCGGCCCTCGAGAACGGGGCCGAGACCCAGGACGGCGCGAAGATCGGCCTCAACACCAAGTACGACGGCACCAGCAAGCGGCCCGTCGTGGGCAGCGACGTCCCCTTCGCCCCGGAGAACGAGGACGACAAGGACTACGGCCCGGTCAGCGTCCAGCGGGCGACGAACAGCTCGATCAACTCCGTCTTCGCGCAGATGATCGTGGACGTCACCCCGGCGAAGGCGAAGAAGACCGCGCTCGACCTCGGTATGAAGGACGGCAAGGGCTGGCCGGAGCAGCCCGCGATGTCGCTCGGCACGATGGGGGCCTCCACCTGGGACATGGCCGGGGTGTACGCGACCTTCGACAACCATGGCAAGAAGGTCACGCCGACCATCGTGCAGTCCGCCGAGCACCAGGTCCGTGAGGCCGATCTCAAGGACCAGACCGCCGGTGGCCAGGTGGTCAGTCGTGAGGCGGCTGACACCACGACAGCGGCCATGACGGGCGTCGTGAAGTCCGGTTCGGGCGTCAACGCGGCCGGCGACTACGAGGCCGCGGGAAAGACCGGCACCTCGGAGAACAACCGCTCGGCCTGGTTCGTGGGCTACACCCCCGAACTGGTCACCGCCGTCGCCCTGTTCGGAGAGGACCCCAAGGGCGGGCAGGTCACGCTGAGCAACACCGTCAACGAGGGCCGCGCCAACGGTGGTGGCGTCCCGGCGAAGATCTGGAAGCAGTACACGACGGGCGCCCTCGACGACGAGGCCGCCGCCGCCGAGTTCGACCTGGAGATCGAGGAGGGCGCGACGGTGGAACCGGACCCGACTCCGACGGAGACCCCGTCCGAGACGCCCTCGCAGACCCCTTCGGAGACGCCGACGGACGATCCGACGCAGACGCCGACCAGGACGCCGACGCAGACGCCGACCAGGACGCCTTCGGACGATCCGACACTGACACCGTCGGATCCGCCGAGCTTCACCCCGCCGACCGACCCGGGCGGTGACCCCGGCGGGACACAGGGTGCCGACGGCAGAGTCAAGCCCTGACGGCAACCTCGTGCGCTGGCCGCAGTCTCAGGCCCTGACGCAACCTCAGGCGACACGTACGACCGTGCCCGCGGTACCCGTTTCCGGGTCCGCGGGCACGGTCGTACTCGCTGTCAGCCGCCGTTCACCTTGTTGGCGACACGGTCGCCGATCTTCTTGTCGATATTGCGCCAGTACTGCAGCGCCCGGTCCACGACCGGCCGGGTCACGCCGTCGCTCAGATGCCCGCTGACGTTCGACACCAGCCGGTCACGGGCCTCGTCGTCCAGCACCTGACGGACCATGGTGCCCGGCTGGCCCCAGTCGTCGTCCTCGCGGTGCGGCTTGTACGCCTCGCGCACCAGCTCTCCGGCGGCCTCCCAGCTCGCCGGTTCGCCGTAGCGCTGGTAGTCGGCGGCGGGACCGCCGTAGGAGTTGGGCGCGTACGGCCTCGCCGCGTTCGACGGCACGTACCGCATCGGGCCGTCCTTGGCGTACGAGTTCACCGGCGCGTGCGACCGGTTGGGCGGCAGCTGGGCGTAGTTCGGGCCGATCCGGTACCGGTGGGTGTCCGGATAGGAGAAGAGCCGGCCGAGCAGCATCTTGTCCGGCGAGGGACCGATACCCGGCACCATGTTCGACGGTTCGAAGGCGGCCTGCTCGATGTGGATGAAGTAGTCCTCCGGATTCCTGTTGAGCGTCATCCGGCCGACGTCGATCAGGGGGTAGTCGCCGTGCGGCCACACCTTGGTCAGGTCGAAGGGGTTGAAGCGATAGTCGGCCGCGTCCTCGAACGGCATGATCTGGACCTTGAGGCTCCAGGTCGGCGCGTCGCCGGACTCGATCGACTCGTACAGATCGCGCCGGTGCTTGTCCGCGTCCGCGCCGGCCAGCTCGTCGGCCTCGGCCTGCGTGAGGAAGTCGATGCCCTGGTCGGTCTTGAAGTGGTACTTCACCCAGAACCGCTCGCCACCGCCGTTGATCCACATATAGGTGTGGGAGCTGTAGCCGTTCATATGACGGTAGGTCTTCGGGATGCCGCGGTCGCCCATCAGCCATGTCACCTGGTGCGCGGACTCGGGGGACAGTGTCCAGAAGTCCCACTGCATGTCGTTGTTGCGCAGCCCGGTGGCCGGGTGGCGCTTCTGGGACCTGATGAAGTCCTGGAACTTGATCGTGTCGCGTACGAAGAAGACCGGCGTGTTGTTGCCGACCATGTCGTAGTTGCCGTGTTCGGTGTAGAACTTCAGCGCGAAGCCGCGCGGGTCACGCCAGGTGTCGGGGGAGCCCTGCTCACCCGCGACCGTGGAGAAGCGGGCCAGCATCTCGGTGCGTTTGCCCGGCTGGAAGAGGTCCGCCCTGGTGAACTGGCTGACGTCATTGGTGACTTCGAAGGTGCCGTACGCCCCCGCACCCTTCGCATGCACCACCCGCTCGGGGACCCGCTCCCGGTTGAACTGGGCCATCTTCTCGATGAGGTAGTGGTCCTGGAGCAGGATCGGGCCGTCGGCTCCCACGGTGAGCGAATGCTCGTCGCTCTCCACCGGGATGCCTGCATTGTTGGTCGTGTACGAGGCCTTCGGGGATAACTCGGTCACGAGCGTCCTCCCGTCGATAGAGGGATTGAGGTCGCTTCGGCCGCATGCCCCAGTCAACCTCCACGACACCCCGTCGGCAACATTTGGACAAGGTCCAGATCTGGCCCAAGTACGAGCTGTGCCGTTCTACGCGGGCGTGGGCAGCTCGAACCACACCACCTTGCCGGTCGACAGGCGGGTCGCCCCCCACCGTCTGGCCAGCCGGTTCACCAGGAACAGCCCGCGGCCGCCCTCGTCCGTGTCGCGGGCCCGGCGCTGCCTCGGCAGCTGCGGGGAGTCGTCGCCGACTTCGCAGCGCAGCACGTCCGTACGCAGCAGCCGGAGCGTCACCGGCCGCTCGGCGTACCGCACGGCATTGGTCACCACCTCGCTGACCAGTAGCTCCACCGAGTCGCTCAGCTCCTCCAGGCCCCAGCGGGTCAGCGCCCGGCGGGCGAGGCGGCGGGCCCGGCCCGGAGCCGCGTCCTCCGGCTCCAGGAACCAGTACGCGACATCGCTCGGCGCGATCCCGTCGAAGCGGGCCGCGAGCAGCGCGATGTCGTCGTCCCGGTCGCCCGGGCCGAGCACGTCCAGCACGTCGTCGCAGAGCGCCTCCAGCGGCGGCGAATGGTCGGGACCGGTCAGCTGGGCGGTGGCGGCGAGCCGCTCCCGCAACTGCTCGATCCCCGTCCACACATCCCGCAGCCGGGACTCGACCAGACCGTCGGTGTACAGCAGCAGAGTCGCGCCGGCCGGGGCGTCCAGCTCCACGGCCTCGAAGTCCACGCCCCCCACACCGATGGGTGCGCCGGGCGGTACGCGCAGCACCTCGGCCCGCCCGCCCAGGTGCAGCAGAATGGGCGGCGGGTGGCCTGCGTTGGCGATGGTGATGCGGTGCGAGACGGGGTCGTACACGGCGTACAGGCAGGTGGCCATGCGATCCGTGCCGAGCCGCTGGGCCTGCTCGTCCAGGTGGTGCAGAACCTCCTGCGGGGGCAGATCGAGGCCGGCCAGGGTCTGCGCGGTGGTGCGCAGCTGGCCCATGATCGCGGCGGAGGTCATGGAGTGCCCCATGACGTCGCCGACCACCAGCGCCACCCGGCTGCCCGGCAGCGGGATCGCGTCGTACCAGTCGCCGCCGACCCGGGCCGTCTCGGCGGCCGGCAGATAGCGGGACGCGAGACGGACGCCGGTGGGCTGCGGGAGCGAGTCGGGCAGCATGGTGCGCTGCAGCTCGTCGGCGATGTAGGCCTCACGTCCGTACAGCACGGCCTTGTCGATCCCGAGCGCCGTGTGCGTGGCCAATTGTGCTGCCACCAGAAGGTCGTTGGGCTCGAAGGCGGGCCGGTCCGGCCGGCGGAGGAAGACGGCCGCGCCGATCACCCGCCGCCTGCCGCGGAGCGGGGCGAGTATCGCGCGATGTCCGCTCGGTACGGTGCGGTCGGCGCCGAGGAGCTCGGGCAGGGCGGCCCGGGCGGCCGCGGAGTCGCCGAAGACGGGCCGTACGCCGCGCAGCACCTCGGAGAGCGCACCACCGGACCGCACCTCGCACAGCTCGGCGGCGGGCATGAGGTCGGTCTGCGGGTCGACGACCGGGAGGGGGACGGTGCCGGGATCGGCGTCCTCACCGGCTAAACGCAGCCGGTCGGTACGGCGCAGCCGCAGCACGAACGGCGAGACCGGCCGCTCGTCGCCCACCGGCAGCGGGCTGCGGAGATAGACCAGAATCGCGTCGGAGAAGGTCGGCACGGTCGCCCGGCACAGCCCGAGCACGATCTCGTCGAGGTCTATGCCGCGCGCGATCCGGCGGGTGGCGGCCCCCACGAAACGCAGCCGGTCGCCCTCGCGGCGTGCGGTCCCCGCCAGGTCCTGCGGCGGACCGGCAGGCGGCGGCACGCTCGAGCCGCCGGTCGCCTCGGACCGCGGCCGGGTGCGTTCCTGCGGCCGGGCAGCCAGGGGCTGCCGGCCTTCATGGGAGGTGGGCTGCTCCGTCACGCGTGGTATTCCGTCCGTCCGGGCCGGTTGTGCGATGCAATCGCCTCGTGAGGCGGTATACCCGCTCTACGGGCGGCGCCGACAGGATGGCGGGCATCCGGCACAGCTCCACCCCCTTGAAATGACTCGTGATGACTTACGGTCAGGCCGTGCGCTGCGCTCAATAGTTGCTCAAACGGCGCAGCCTTGCGGACGACGATCCTACGTTTGCCCCCTGGGGGCACATCAAGAGTCTCACGAGGTCGTATGAGCCGGTGGGTGTTCCCGTACCGGAATCAGTCACTTCGCCGACGCCCGCGCACGGACTCACGACGTCGGACTCATGACGTCACCTGCACTGCCGTACGTCCCCAGTCCGCCGGAAGCCGCGGCACCCGCCACGCCGGGTCCGGCCGCCAGTCCTCCCAGCCCGCGCAGAACGGCGCCTTCCAGGCCCTGATCGCCTCGACGGCCGCCTGCCCCGCCTCCCGTACGCCCTGTGCCTTCTCCGCGTTCATCAGGCCGACCCGCTGGGCCTCGGCGAACTCGTCCTCGTCCAGCCAGTGCCAGCTGCGGTCCGGGTGGACGGCGATGTCCAGGAAGTGGTCCTCGGAGTCGACGCCGCCCGCCCAACGGGCATGGGGCTCCTCGAGGTTCACATACCAGTTCTTGAACCGCCAGCCGCGCTCCCAGAACAGCCAGACCGACCACGGCTCACCGGGTCGCGCCAGCTTCAGTACGCCCGTGCCGAACCAGCGGGCGCGGGCGGTGGTGCGCGGTGCGGTGTAGCGGGTGGCGAGCGGCTCCTGGTGCACCGGGGTGCCGTCCGCGAGTACCGGCTTCACGCACTCCGTGCCCGGCGCCATCCAGACCGCGAGCAGCTCGTCCGTGTCCTCCACGACTGTCACGGGCCGGCAGATATGGACGCTTCCACCCGACGGATCCGGGGCATGACCGCGATAGCGCCAGAGGATGTGGTCCCCGGGCGTCCAGCGTGCGATGCGTTCCGTACCTGTCATGCGCAGATCCTAGGAGTACGGCCGGGGCCCCGCTGCGACGCAGGTCACGGCCACCGGCTCACGGACGGGTCAGACGGAGCACGTCGAGCGCCTCGTCCAGCTGCTCGAGGGTCAGCGCTCCACGCTCCACATAGCCGGACTCGAGGACGACCTCGCGGATCGTCTTCCGCTCCGCCAGTGACTTCTTGGCGACCTTCGCCGCCTCTTCGTACCCGATGTACTTGTTCAGTGGCGTGACGATGGCCGGCGAGGACTCCGCGTACTCACGGGCCCGCTCGACGTTCGCCGTGATGCCGTCGACGGTACGGTCGGCCAGCAGCCGCGAGGCATGGGCGAGAAGCCGGATCGACTCCAGCAGATTCCTGGCCATCACGGGCATCATGACGTTCAGCTCGAAGTTCCCGGCGGCGCCGGCCGCCGCTACCGTGGCGTCGTTGCCCATCACCTGGGCCGCCACCATCAGCACGGCCTCCGCGATCACCGGGTTGACCTTGCCGGGCATGATCGAGGAGCCGGGCTGGAGGTCGGGAAGGCTGATCTCGGCGAGGCCGGTGCGCGGGCCCGACGCCATCCAGCGCAGGTCGTTGGAGATCTTGGTGAGCGAGACCGCGATCGTACGCAGCTGGCCGCTCGTCTCGACCAGCCCGTCGCGCGCGCCCTGCGCCTCGAAGTGGTTGCGGGCCTCGGTCAGCGGCAGCCCGGTCGCGCGGGCGACCTCGGCGATGACCGCGGCGGAGAAGCCGGGCGGGGTGTTGATGCCGGTGCCCACCGCCGTACCGCCGAGCGGAAGTTCGGCGAGGCGGGGCAGCGAAGCGGTGAGCCGTTCCACGCCGTACCGGATCTGCGCCGCGTAGCCGCTGAACTCCTGGCCCAGCGTGACGGGGGTGGCGTCCATCAGATGCGTACGGCCGGACTTGACGACCAGTGAGAACTCGGCCGCCTTGCGCTCCAGCGAGGCCGCCAGATGCTCCAGCGCCGGGATCAGATCGCCCGTCACGGCCGCCGTCGCCGCGATGTGGATGGAGGAGGGGAAGACGTCGTTGGACGACTGGGACGCGTTCACATGGTCGTTGGGGTGTACATCGCGTCCGAGACGGTCGGTGGCGAGCGTGGCGAGTACCTCGTTGATGTTCATGTTCGACGAGGTGCCGGAGCCGGTCTGGAAGACGTCCACCGGGAAGTGCTCGTCCCAGCGGCCGTCGGCCACCTCCGCGGCCGCGTCGGCGACGGCCTCCGCGATGTCCGTCTCGAGCACGCCCAGTTCGGCGTTCACACGGGCCGCGGCCGCCTTGATCCGGGCCAGGGCCTCGATATGGGCCCGTTCCAGCCGCTGTCCGGACACGGGGAAGTTCTCCACGGCCCGCTGGGTCTGGGCGCGCCACTTGGCGTGCGCCGGTACCCGCACCTCACCCATGGAGTCGTGCTCGATCCGGTACTCGCTCGCGTCGTCCATCACTGCCATGCCTCCTCGGAACTCTCGAAAAGATGAGCACTTGTCTTGTTCTGGCTATTCCCAACTGCGCTACCCGCAAGTAAATACCCGGACCAACAGCAAACCGGGGAGGCGCAATGAGGCGCACCAGGCACAGACTTCGCTGTACGGTCGCGGCCGCCACCGCACTGGCGGCAGCACTTGGGGCAATGGCCGCCACGGCCACCACTGCCCGGGCCGCTCGGCCCGACGCGATCCGTACCGCAGCATCCGTACCGCTCCCGCCCGAACTGGAGTCCATCCGCGCGGCCGAGGCCGTCAAGCTCTACGGCAGCCCCGCCGAACGCCCGCTCGCCGACCGCAGGACCGGCCTGATCTCGCTCGGTGACAGCGAGATCTCCGGTGAGGGCGTCGGCACCTACGAACCAGGAACGAACGGCCCCGACAACTGGTGCCACCGCTCGCCCGATGCCGCCATCCACCGTACGGGCATCGCCGCTGACCTCACGTACAACGTCGCCTGCTCCGGCGCGGACACCGGGAACATCCGGATCGGCGGCTCGAAGCAGTACGCCGACGAACTGGTCCAGAGCGACAATCTCGCCATCAAGGCACGCAACACCCGGATCGAGATGGTGCTGTTGGTGGCCGGCGCCAATGACGATCTGCACTTCGGCCCGGTGATGACCGACTGCGTCACGCGCTATGTGCTGTTCCAGGGGCCGTGCGAGCCGAAGTACGCGGCGGGCTGGCAGGGCCGCGTCGACGGCCTGGTCCCCAAGGTCGAGCAGACCGTAAGGGACCTGCGCACCGTGATGAGCGACGCCGGATACGCCGACGCCGACTACAAGCTGGTCGTGATGGGCTACCCGAGCCCCATCGGCCCGGACTTCCGCGACAATCCGGGCTTCCCCGGCAAGCTGATCTGCGGCGGTATGGGCTACGACTCCGACACCGTATGGGGCCGGAACACCGCCGTCCCCGCCTTCGAGCGCGGTATGCGCAGGGTCGCGCAGTCCACCGGGGCGGTCTATCTCGACAATTCCCGGCTTTTCCACGGCCATGAGGTCTGCATGGAGGACACCTGGGCGCGCGGGCTGTACATCGATCTCTCCAACCCCTTCCCGCCGGACTCCAATTCGGTCCGTCAGTCCTTCCACCCCAATGTGCGCGGCCATGCGGCCTTCGCCTCCTGCCTCACCCAGCTGTACAACTCCGGCCTGCGGGAGGCCAGTTGCGCGGATTCGGCCTCCAGCGGGAAGCCTCAGCTGTACGCGGGCGCCTGGGACGAGGCGTACCGGCCGCTGAAGAACGAGGCGACGGGCTCGTGCGTGGACGTCAAAGCCGCTGTCAGCCGCAATGGCACAGGAGTCCTGGGCTGGGACTGTCACGGCGGCCGTAACCAGGGGTGGTGGTACGACTCGGCGCGCAGGTCGCTGCACACGGAGCTGACGCAGGACCGCTGCCTCGACGTGCCGGGCGGGAGGTATGCGGCGGGCGCGGCGCTGATCGTCTGGAACTGCTCGGGCGCGGCGAACCAGCAGTTCGTGCGTGATGCGGGCACGGTGCGGCCGGCGGCGGCGACGGGGCTCTGCGTGACACTGGCGTCGGCGAAGGACGCGGTGCGGCTCCAGGCGTGCAGCGGCGCGGCGAATCAGCGTTTCGCGTAGGCCTTCCGCCGGGGCTCCGCAAGGACCCCGCTCCTCAGTCGCCGGAGGGGCTGAACTTCAGCCCGTCCGGCGATCGAGGACACGCCCGCAGGGCCTCCGGGGCCTGGGCCGGGGCCGGAGCCCCGGCCGGGAGCCTCGCCGCAGGCGTTACGCCAGCCCCGGACCCCGTACCGGAATCGAGGTGAACGTCGGCGCGGGTGCCGGCTCCGTGAAGAAGTCGTTGCCCTTGTCGTCCACCACGATGAACGCCGGGAAGTCCTCCACCTCGATCCGCCACACCGCCTCCATGCCGAGCTCCTCGTACTCGACGACCTCCACCTTCTTGATGCAGTCCTGGGCGAGCCGGGCCGCGGGGCCGCCGATCGAGCCCAGGTAGAAGCCGCCGTGCGCACCGCACGCGTCGGTGACCTGCTTGCTCCGGTTGCCCTTGGCGAGCATGACCCTGGAGCCGCCCGCCGCCTGGAACTGCTCGACGTAGCTGTCCATACGGCCGGCCGTCGTCGGGCCGAACGAGCCGGAGGCGTAGCCCTCGGGGGTCTTGGCCGGACCGGCGTAGTAGACCGGGTGGTCCTTCAGGTACTGCGGCATCTCCTCGCCCGCGTCCAGGCGCTCCTTGATCTTGGCGTGCGCGATGTCGCGCGCCACGACCAGTGGGCCGGTGAGGGACAGCCGGGTCTTTACCGGGTACTTGGTGAGCTCCGCGAGCACGTCGTCCATCGGCCGGTTCAGGTCGATCTTCACGACGTCCCCGGCCTCGTCGAGGTGCTCGTCGGTGGTGTCCGGCAGGAAGCGCGCCGGGTCCGTTTCCAGCTGCTCCAGGAACACGCCCTCGGCGGTGATCTTCGCGGTGGCCTGGCGGTCGGCCGAGCAGGAGACGGCGATGGCCACGGGGAGCGAGGCACCGTGGCGCGGCAGGCGGACGACACGGACGTCGTGGCAGAAGTACTTGCCGCCGAACTGCGCGCCGATGCCGATCTTCTGGGTGAGCTCGAAGACCTTCTCCTCCAGTTCCTTGTCCCGGAAGCCGTGGCCGGTGGGCGAGCCCTCGGCGGGCAGCTCGTCGAGGTAGTGCGCGGAGGCGTACTTCGCGGTCTTCAGTGCGAACTCGGCGGACGTGCCGCCGACGACGACGGCGAGGTGGTACGGCGGGCAGGCGGCCGTACCGAGCGAGCGGATCTTCTCCTCCAGGAACTTCATCATGGAGGCCTCGTTCAGGACCGCCTTGGTCTCCTGGTAGAGGAAGGACTTGTTGGCGGAGCCGCCGCCCTTCGCCATGAAGAGGAACTTGTACGCGCCGCCGTCGGTCGCGTACAGCTCAATCTGGGCGGGGAGGTTGGAGCCGGTGTTCTTCTCCTCCCACATGGTGAGCGGAGCCATCTGCGAGTAGCGCAGGTTGAGTTTGGTGTAGGCGTCGTAGATGCCGTGCGAGAGGGCTTCCTCGTCGCCGCCCCGCGTCAGGACGTTCTGGCCGCGCTTGCCCATGACGATCGCCGTGCCGGTGTCCTGGCACATGGGGAGTACGCCGGCGGCCGCGATGTTGGCGTTCTTCAGCAGGTCCAGCGCGACGAACTTGTCGTTGGAGGAGGCCTCCGGGTCGTCGACGATACGGCGCAGCTGCGCGAGGTGCGCGGGCCGCAGGTAGTGCGAGATGTCGTGCATGGCCTCGGCGGCGAGGGTCCGCAGCGCCTCCGGCTCGACCTTGAGGAACGTACGCCCGTCGGCCTCGAAGGTGGAGACACCCTCGGAGGTCACCAGCCGGTACGGCGTGGTGTCCTCTCCCAGCGGGAGCAGATCGGAGTACTGAAACTCTGGCATTACGGCCATTCCTCACTCGGCAGACAGCGGCGCTGACGTCCATTGGCAGCGCGCCCTTCAGCGTAGAACGCGGCGAGGCGGCGCGGTCTGTGAGGTAGGGCTCACCCGTGCCCTCGCGGCCCGGACGCCCTCCGGGCGTGTCCTTGATCGCCGGGCGGGCCGGGCGGGCCGGAATCGCCGGACGGGCCGGCATCCGGACCGGCCGATTCCTGGGGTGCGGGTCCGGGACCGAGCCGCAATGCCCGGCGCCGCGCCCCGCCCCCGTACCCCTAGTCGCGATCTATCGCGTTTCGCTACGCTGGATCCGTGGACCTCGAAAAGCACCCCCAGAAGCCGGTCGCCCCGGCGGAGCCCAACGACGCCATCCGCGCTTCCGATGCCGATCGCGACCGGATCGCCGACATCCTCAGGGACGCCCTGGCCGAGGGCCGCCTGGACGCCGAGGAGCACTCCGAGCGGATCGACGCCGTCTACCGCGCCAAGACCGTCGGTGAACTGGAGCCACTGGTCCGGGACTTGCCCGTGGCCCGCAACGGCAGCCGTAGCGACGCCATGTCGTACGGGTACGGGCCCGAGGAGCCCGTCGGCCCCGCCGAGAATCTCATCGCCGTCTTCTCCAGCTCCACCCGCAAGGGCCGTTGGCGCGTCGGCCGCCGCACCAATGCCTTCTCGCTCTTCGGCAGTGTCGAGATCGACCTCACCGAGGCGCTCTTCGAGCAGCGGCTGACCGTCATCAACGCCACCTCCATCTTCGGCAGTGTCGAAGTGCGGGTCCCCGAGAACATCTCGCTGCGCGGCAGCGGCACCGGGTTCTTCGGCAACTTCGAGGTCCGCACCCTGGAGGCCGCCGATCCCGAGGCCCCGGTGGTCGTCGTGAACGGGTACGCGGTTTTCGGCAATGTCGAGGCCAAACCCAAACGGGGCCGGCTCATCGCCGATCTCCATGACCGCCTGCGCAAACACCTCGGCTGACGGCTCCGCTCCGGAGCACTTTCCGGCCGCGAGCGCCCGCCCGCAATTCCGCGCCCCGGAACTCAGTGCCACTCAGTGAATAGGAGTGCGCACAGCGGGTAGGGAGTGCTGCATCGTCTCTCGCTCGCGAAGCCGTCGTCAGGAGTAGACCGTGCTGCAACTGCCGCATCAGTCCTTGCAGGTCGCCGCCGTTCCGCCCCAGCGAATTCCCGCTCGGGAAGATCAGGCCGGACCCTGGCACGCGGAGGCGGTGTGCCGCCGGGACGAGGCCGGACTGTTCTTCGCCCCGTCCAAGGAACCGACGGCCGCACGGCTGTCGCGCGAGGAGGCCGCGAAGCGGGTCTGCGCCCGCTGTCCTGTGATGGTCGAATGCCGGGAGCACGCGCTGCTCCAGCCCGAGCCGTACGGCGTGTGGGGCGGGCTGACCGCGGCCGAGCGCCGCGTGGTGCTGGCCCGGCGCAGGCGGCGCGAGGTGGAGCTCAAGAAGTCGGCGGCCGCCTGAGCGCCGGGCAGGGACGGGAAGGGGCGCCCCCCACATTCGGGGGCGCCCCTTCCCGTACCCGCTGCTCCTGCCTGTCCGGCTCGGCCCGTCCTACTTGGCGCGGTCGAAGTCGATGGCGCTGTAGGCGCGCAGCTTCGACAGCCGGTGGGTCGAGTCGATCTGGCGGATCGTGCCGGACTTGGAACGCATCACCAGCGACTGGGTGGTCGCGGTCTCCGCGCGGTAGCGCACTCCACGCAGCAGTTCGCCGTCCGTGATGCCGGTGGCGACGAAGAACACGTTGTCCCCGCTGACCAGGTCGTTCGTGTGCAGCACCCGGTCCAGGTCGTGCCCTGCGTCGAGCGCGCGCTGCCGCTCGGCGTCGTCCTTCGGCCAGAGCTTGCCCTGGATCGTGCCGCCGAGGCACTTGATCGCGCAGGCGGAGATGATGCCCTCGGGCGTGCCGCCGATGCCCATGAGCATGTCGACGCCCGTGCCTTCGCGTACGGCCATGACCGAGCCCGCGACATCGCCGTCCGAGATGAACTTGATCCGTGCGCCGGTCTCGCGGATCTCCTTGACGATGCCCTCGTGGCGCGGGCGGTCCAGGATGACGACCGTGACGTCCTCGGGCGAGGAGTGCTTGGCCTTGGCGACCCGGCGGATGTTGACCGAGACGGGGGCGTTGATGTCCACGAAGTCCGCGGCCTCGGGGCCGGTGACCAGCTTGTCCATGTAGAAGACCGCGGACGGGTCGAACATGGTGCCGCGGTCGGCGGCGGCGAGCACGGCGATGGCGTTCGGCATGCCCTTGGCGTTGAGCGTGGTGCCGTCGATCGGGTCCACGGCGATGTCGACCTCGGCGCCGGTCCCGTCGCCGACCCGCTCGCCGTTGAACAGCATCGGGGCTTCGTCCTTCTCGCCCTCGCCGATGACGACGACGCCGTTCATCGAGACGGTGGAGACAAGGGTCCGCATGGCCTTGACGGCCGCTCCGTCCGCGCCGATCTTGTCGCCGCGGCCGACCCACCGGCCCGCGGCCATGGCGGCGGCTTCGGTGACCCGGACGAGCTCCAGGGCCAGGTTGCGGTCGGGAGCTTCGGGAGAGACCTCGAGCGGGGACGGCAGATGATGCTCGGTCATCGGAGCGCACCTTTCTGTACGACGACGGCCGGAAAAGAGGGTGATGCGACTCTATCGGTACGTCGACAAATTGAGCAGAGGGGGCCACGTTTGAGCACACCTCCATAATGCGACCATGGGGGCGTGGCAGGTATGCGAGGCAGACAGACGGTGCGGGACATGGTGCTGTCGATGGCGGTGATCGGCGCCGTCGTCGCAGTGATCTACATGTTCATTCCGCACGACGACAAGGCGGACCCGGTCAAGAGGGTCGACTACCGGGTGGAGCTGCTGACAGCACGGCGCGCGGCGCCGTACCCGGTGGTGGCACCGGAGGGTCTGGCGAAGGAGTGGAAGCCGACGTCGGTCTCGTACGAGCGCGCCGATGCGGACGCCTGGCACCTCGGCTTCCGGGACCCGGACGGCGAGTACGTCGCGGTCGAGCAGTCCACCGCGCCGGCCGGCAAGTACATCGCGAAGGTCAGCCAGCAGGCTCGGGAGACCGGGAGGACACAGCAGGTGGGCGGTGTGGCCTGGCAGCTCTGGGAGGGCCCGAAGTACGACGCGCTGGTGCGCGAGGACAAGGGCTCGACAACGGTGATCACGGGCACGGCGTCACCGGAGCGGCTGGCGGAACTGGCCGCCGCGCTGGAGACGAAGAAGTCCTGATCCCGTCCCCTCCCGTCGCATCCCGTCCCCTCTCGTCCCCTCCCGTTGAACGAAAAGGCCGCCGCACCCGGAGCGGGTGCGGCGGCCTTCTGCTTGTGCGGGATCAGACGGTGGTGACGACCTCGTCGTAGGACAGCCGCGGCGAGCGCGGGAACGAGGCGTCGTCGCCGGGCTTGCCGATGTTGACGATCATCAGCGGGGTGTGGTCGCCGTCCAGGAACTCCTTCTGGACGCCGGCGAAGTCGAAGCCGGTCATCGGGCCCGCCGCCAGGCCGGCGGCGCGGACGCCGACGATGAAGTAAGCGGCCTGCAGGGCGGCGTTGAAGGCGGCGGCCTGCTCACGGGCCGGGCGCTCGGCGAAGAACATGTCCTTGGCCTGCGGGAAGTGCGGGAACAGGGCCGGGAGCTCCTCGTGGAACTCGTTGTCGGCGGCGAGGATCGCGACCAGCGGGGCGGTGGCGGTCTTCGGCCGGTTGCCCTCGGCCATGTGCTCGACCAGGCGTTCACGGGCCTCGTCGGAGCGGACCAGGACGACGCGCAGCGGGCTCTGGTTGAAGGCGGTCGGGCCGAACTTGACCAGGTCGTAGATCGCCTGGACCTGCTCCTCGGTCACCGGCTCTTCGGTGAACGTGTTGGCGGTACGGGCCTCACGGAAGAGGAGGTCCTGGGCGGCGGAGTCAAGGGCGAGGGTCATTCTGACGTACCTTCCGGGGGCGTGCGGAGGATCTTTACGACGGCTCCAACCGCACCCAGGTGGATTAAATTTCAACTACATGCCCAGAGTGACCCGCCTCACACCCGGGAGCGCCCCCGGCCCGCTCAGTCTTCGTCGGCCCCGGCAGCCGTGTCCTTGCCCTCGCCCGTACTCCCGCCCTCGCCCTTGCCCTCGGAGAGCGCCGCGTCGAGCCGCGCGCGGGCGCCCTCAAGCCAGTGGCGACAGACCTTCGCCAGCTCCTCCCCGCGCTCCCAGAGAGCCAGCGACTCCTCGAGCGTCGTGCCGCCCGCCTCCAGGCGGCGTACGACCTCGATCAGCTCGTCCCGCGCCTCCTCGTAACCGAGCGCGGCCTCGTCCGTCTTGGCAGCCATGCGTTCCACCCTATGTGTGAGGTACGACAACGACGTTCACCCTGTTCACGAGGCTCCGGCCGCGCTCACTCGGCGACCCGCACCGCGAACTCGCCCTCCGAGACCCGCGCCCGCAGCTCGTCGCCCGCCGCGACCTCCTCCGGCGAGCGGACCACCGATCCGTCCGCCTGCTGCAGCACCGCGTACCCCCGCTCCAGCGTCGCCGCCGGCGACAGCGAGACCACCCGCGCCCGGGTGTGCGCCAGCTCCGAGTCCGCCCGGTCCAGCAGATGCCCCAGCACCCGCCGACTGCGGGCGATCAGCGCGTCGGCCTCCGCCTCGCGCTCGTCCACCATCCGGTGCGGGTGCTCCATCGACGGCCGGGCCAGCGCATGGGCCAGACCCCGCTCCTCCCGGTCCAGCAGCCCACGGACGGTGCGCAGCGCACGGTCCCGCAGCTGCCGCACCCGGTCCAGCTCCTCGCCGACGTCAGGGACGACCTTCTTCGCCGCGTCCGTCGGCGTCGAAGCCCGCAGATCCGCCACCAGGTCGAGCAGCGGTGCGTCCGGCTCGTGCCCGATCGCCGACACCACCGGCGTACGGCACTCGAACACCGCACGCACCAGCTGCTCGTCCGAGAACGGCAGCAGATCCTCCACACTGCCGCCGCCGCGCGCCACGATGATCACGTCCACGTCCGGGAGCGTGTCCAACTCCTTGACCGCCTGGACGACCTGGGTCACCGCGTGCACGCCCTGCACCGCGACATTGCGCACCTCGAAGCGGACAGCAGGCCACCGCCGCCGGGCGTTCTCCAGGACGTCCCGTTCGGCGGCGGACGCCCGCCCGCACACCAGCCCCACCCGGTGCGGCAGGAACGGCAGTGCCTTCTTACGGTCGGCGGCGAACAGCCCCTCCGCGCCCAGCGTCCGCTTCAACTGCTCGAGCCGGGCGAGCAGTTCACCGATGCCCACGGGCCTTATCTCCACGGCCCGCAGCGACAGCTGCCCCCGCGGCGCGTACCACTCCGGCTTGGCGAGCACCACGACCCGCGCGCCCTCCGCCACCACATCCGCGACCGCGTCGAAGACCTGCCGGAAGCAGGTGACACCCACCGAGATGTCGTACGACGGGTCGCGCAGCGTCATGAAGACGACGCCGGCGCCCGGCCGCCGCGACAGCTGGGTGATCTGTCCCTCCACCCAGACCGTCCCGAGCCGGTCGATCCACCCTCCGATGAGCCGTGACACCTCGCCGACCGGCAGCGGCGCTTCCGCGGACGTGTTGAGAGCCATACGGGCGAGCGTATCGGCCGCGTACGACAACGCGGCCGAGCGCGGGCTGCGCCGGCGAACCGTGCCGTTCCCACCGCGCCGCGGGCTACGCCGACGAACCGTGCCGTTCCCACCGCGCCGCGGGCTACGCCGGCGAACCGTGCCGTTCCCACCGCGCCGCGGGCTACGCCGACGAACCGTGCCGCTCCCACTGCACCGCGAGCACGGTCAGCCCAACCCCCAGCCACAGCACACCCACCACCTGCGCCGTCCCGGCCGCCTCCTCGATCACCGCGATCGTCACCGCCGCGCCCAGCGTCGGCATCACCAGATGCCGCAGCCAGTCGGGGGTGCCCTCACTCCGCTTCACCACGAACCAGCCGACCACCGAGGCGTGCAGCAGCGTGAAGGCGGTCAAGGCGCCGATGTCCACCACCGACACCAGATGATCCAGACCGTCGGCACGCCGCGCCGCCCACAGCGCCGCCACCATCGTCACGGCCGCGGCCAGCAGCAGCGCAAGCCGCGGCACACCCGAATCCGTACGGGCGAGCGCGCGCGGCAGCCGACGGTCCCGCGCCATCGCGAAGAGCAGCCGGCCGGCCGCCGCCTGCCCGGCCAGCGCCGCGAACGCCGCCCCGATCGCCTTGCTCACCGCGACCAGGTCGTGCAGCCAGCCCCCGACGGAGGCGTCCACCGCGTCGTAGAAGGCCGCCCCCTGCCTGGCCGGCTCGGCCGCCAGCGCCGCCGACGACAGCGGCTCGAGCAGCGCCACCAGATACGTCTGCGCCACGAACAGGACACCCGCCAGCGCCAGACAGAAGAGCACTGCCCTGGCCACCTTCCGCGAACCGCCCGTGGCCTCCTCCGCGAACGAGGTGATCGCGTCGAAGCCGAGATACGACAGCACCGCCACCGACACCGCGCTGAACACCGCCGTCAACGAGAAGCCCGCGTCACCGGTCAGCGGGGACAGCCAGCCGCGCTGCGCCCCGTCCCGCCCGAGCACCACGACGGCCGAGACCATGAACACCAGCAGCACCACGATCTCCATCGCCAGCACCGCGAAGCCGACCCGGGCCGCGGCCCGTACGCCCCACAGATTGAGCAGCGTGGTGACCACCACGGCGATCCCGGTCCAGATCCACCGGTCCACTTCCGGAACCAGCGCCTCCATCGCGATCCCGGAGAAGAGATAGGCGACGGCCGGGATCAGTAGATAGTCGAGCATCGCCATCCACCCGGCGATGAACCCCGGCGCGTCGCCCAGTCCCTTGCGCGCGTACGTGTAGACCGAGCCCGCCTGCGGCGCGACCCGCACCATCTGCGCGTAACTGAAGGCGGTGAACGCCATGGCGATCGTCGCGACGACATAGACGAGCGCCACGGCCCCGTGCGACTTCGCGTCGAGCGTGCCGAACACACCTACCGGCGCCATGGGCGCGATGAAGAGCAGACCGTAGACGACGAGATCACGGAATCCGAGCGTCCGACGAAGCTCGCCGTCGCTGCCGCCCCCCGTCCCGGACCCTCCAGCTGCCGCCATCGCGTCCTCCGTCGCTCACGTCCCGCCCCAGTCTTCCCCCTGAGGGTGATCTCCTGGCTCCACGACGCGGCCTTACGATGGGGGGCATGACTGCTACGACTCCTGCCCGACGCGTCCTGCTCGCCGCTCCCCGTGGCTACTGCGCGGGCGTGGACCGTGCCGTGATCGCCGTGGAGAAGGCCCTGGAGCAGTACGGGTCGCCGATCTACGTCCGCCACGAGATCGTCCACAACAAGTACGTCGTACAGACCCTGGAGAAGAAGGGCGCGATCTTCGTCGACGAGACGGCGGAGGTCCCCGAGGGATCGATCGTCATGTTCTCGGCGCACGGCGTGGCCCCGGTCGTCCACGAGGAGGCCGCCGAGCGCAAGCTCGCGACCATCGACGCGACCTGCCCGCTGGTGACCAAGGTCCACAAGGAAGCCGTCCGGTTCGCCGACGAGGACTACGACATCCTGCTGATCGGCCACGACGGTCACGAGGAAGTCATCGGTACGTCCGGCGAGGCCCCCGAACACATCACGCTCGTGGACGGTCCCGAGGACGTCGCGAACGTCTCCGTACGGGACGAGTCGAAGGTCGTCTGGCTCTCCCAGACCACGCTCTCGGTCGACGAGACGATGGAGACGGTCGACGCGCTCAAGACGAAGTTCCCGCAGCTGATCTCCCCGCCGAGCGACGACATCTGCTACGCCACGCAGAACCGCCAGATCGCGGTCAAGCAGATGGGCGCCGAGGCGGACCTGGTCATCGTCGTCGGCTCCAAGAACTCCTCGAACTCCGTCCGGCTGGTCGAGGTGGCCCTGGGCGCGGGTGCGCGCGACGCCCATCTGGTGGACTACGCCTCGGAGATCGAAGAGGCCTGGCTGGACGGCGTCTCGACGGTCGGCGTCACCTCCGGTGCCTCGGTGCCCGAGGTCCTGGTCGAGGGCGTACTGGAGTGGCTGTCGCAGCGCGGTTTCGAGGATGTCGAGATCGTCAAGGCGGCCGAGGAGTCCATCACCTTCTCGCTGCCGAAGGAGCTCCGCCGCGATCTGCGCGCGGAGGCGGCAGAGCTGTCGGGAAAGTAGTCAGGGCCGCGGCTCGCTCGGCAGTCCGGGAAGTGGCTGTCAGCGGCTGCCCGTAACGTTGTGTCCATGAACGTGTTCGGAGTGGACATCGGCGGTTCCGGCATCAAGGGCGCACCAGTGGACCTTGAGCGCGGAGACCTGGCGCAGGAGCGCCACAAAGTCCTGACCCCACACCCGTCGACGCCCGAGGCCGTGGCGGACGGCGTAGCCGAGGTGGTCGGGAATTTCGGCTGGTCGGGCCCGGTAGGCATCACCTTCCCCGGCGTCGTCACGAGCGGCGTCACCCGTACCGCCGCCAATGTGGACAAGGGCTGGGTCGACGTGGACGCGTCGAAGCTGCTCGGCGAGCGCCTCGGTGGCCTGCCGGTGACGATCCTGAACGACGCGGACGCGGCGGGCGTCGCGGAGATGACATTCGGGGCGGGCCGTGGCCGCAAGGGCACGGTGATACTGCTGACCTTCGGTACAGGCATCGGCAGCGCGGTCTTCATCGACGGCCGGCTGGTCCCGAACACCGAACTGGGCCACCTCGAGCTGCACGGCCACGAGGCCGAGAAGCACGCCTCCACAAAGGTCAAGGAGGACGTGGGCCTCAGCTGGCAGCACTGGGCGCACCGGGTGCAGAAGTATCTCGCCCATGTGGAGATGCTGTTCTCACCGGAGCTCTACATCATCGGCGGCGGCGTGAGCCGTAAGGCGGACAAGTTCGTGCCGCTGATCGAGGGCATCAGGGCGGAGATCGTCCCGGCGGAACTGCAGAACAACGCGGGGATCGTGGGCGCGGCGATGGCGGCGGCGGACAGGTAGGGGCGGCGAGCGCGGCGGGCGGTCCTCGGCCGGTACGGGCGGGGGTCGCGCGCACCTCGCACAGAGGCCGCGGCCGGTGTGCGGGCGAGGGCACCGCACGCACCCCGTGCTCAGCCGCGCAGCAATCGCCCCGTGCTCGCGACTCAGCCGCGCCGGACCGGGCCGCCACCGGGCCGCGCGTGCCGCTGACGGCGCCCCATCATCCGTACCTTCCGTACGCAGGTGATGAGCCCGGCGACCAGCGTGCCGCCGTAGAGCCAGCCGGCGTGCACCGCCAGCGCGGTGACCAGGGCCATCGTCTGCCCACCGAAACCCGCGGGCCCGCCGGAGATCGGCACGACCCCGACCGCGAAGGCGATCGGCACGCTGATCGGCGCGGTGACCAGGTCGGCCTCCCGCACCCAGAGCGCGGTCAGCGCGCTGACGGGCAGGAAGAGCAGCCCGAACACCACGGCGGAGCCGTCGAAGAGCAGCCAGTCCAGACAGCCGAGCGCGAACATCGTCGCGGCGCCGAACAGCCCGCCGCCGAGGCCCGTCAGCCGGGGATTGGGCAGTCTGCGCAGCGCTAGCACCACGGGAGGCACGGACCGTACGGGCCTGGCCGGCACCCGGTACACGGCGGGGGCGCCCTCGGCGAGCGCGCCCTGGGGGGAGAGAGGGGCTTGCGGGGTAAGAGGGGCCTGCGGGCGCTGTCGGCGCTGAGAGTGACCTGTCCTGTGCTGCTCCACCCGAACAACGTAGGTCGCGATGTGGGAGGAATCAGGCACGGGACACGCGCTTTGGCCGACCTTGGCGTTGAGTTCGACTCCCGGCTGCCGTCGCTGCCCGGCTTGACCCGCCCGTAAACTGGGGGATCGGCCCACCTCCGGGCCGTACGGCCATCTGCCAGTCCTTACTCCAGGAAGTCGCCAACGTGTCGCTCACGATCGGAATCGTCGGTCTGCCGAATGTCGGCAAATCGACCCTGTTCAACGCCCTGACCAAGAACGACGTGCTGGCGGCCAACTACCCGTTCGCCACGATCGAGCCGAACGTCGGCGTCGTCGGTGTCCCGGACACCCGCCTCGCCAAGCTGGCCGAGATCTTCCGCTCGCAGCGGATCCTCCCGGCCACGGTCGACTTCGTCGACATCGCCGGCATCGTGCGCGGCGCGAGCGAGGGCGAGGGCCTGGGCAACAAGTTCCTGGCGAACATCCGTGAGTCCGACGCGATCTGCCAGGTCATCCGCGCCTTCAAGGACGAGAACGTCGTGCACGTCGACGGCAAGGTCTCGCCGAAGGACGACATCGAGACGATCAACACCGAGCTGATCCTCGCCGACCTGCAGTCCGTCGAGAAGGCGCTGCCGCGTCTGACGAAGGAGTCCCGCCTCCAGAAGGAGAAGGTCGCGGTCCTGGCGGCGGTCGAGGAGGCGCAGAAGCTCCTCGAGGCGGGCACCACGCTCTTCGCCGCGGGCATCACGGCGGGCACGGAGAAGGGCCGCCTCCTGCACGAGCTGCACCTCCTCACCACGAAGCCGTTCCTCTATGTCTTCAACGTGGACGAGGACGAGCTGGTCGACGAGGACTTCAAGAACGAGCAGCGCGCGCTGGTAGCCCCGGCCGAAGCGATCTTCCTCAACGCCAAGATCGAGTCCGAGCTGATCGAGCTCGACGACGACGAAGCGCTGGAGCTCCTCCAGTCGATGGGGCAGGAGGAGCCGGGTCTGGCGGTGCTGGGCCGCGTCGGCTTCGACACGCTCGGTCTGCAGACGTATCTGACGGCGGGCCCCAAGGAGACCCGCGCCTGGACGATCAAGAAGGGCGCGACGGCTCCCGAGGCGGCCGGCGTGATCCACACCGACTTCCAGAAGGGCTTCATCAAGGCCGAGGTCATCTCGTTCGGGGACCTGGTCGAGACGGGCTCGGTGGCGGAGGCCCGCGCGAAGGGCAAGGCGCGTATGGAGGGCAAGGACTACGTGATGCAGGACGGCGACGTGGTGGAGTTCCGCTTCAACGTGTGAGTGTCCAGAGCGGCCCGACCTGCGAGGAAGCGGGTCGGGCCGCTCTGCTGTCCGCAGCGGTCCGCGGAACGCTTCCTGTCGCCGGTTCCGGCCGACCGGTGCCGGGAATCTCTTGCCCGTCGGTCGTCACGGCGTCATCGAGAACGGGTCCGTATCCGGACCGAACGCCGTCTGATAGCTGGTCATGAAGAGTACGCAGAACGCGACGATCAGGCCGAGGAAGGCCAGTGTCAGTACGGTGCCCGCTGCGTTCCTGACGGGGTTCGGCGGCTGGGCAGTGGCCCGCTCGGGACTGCCTGCTGAGTAGTGAACAACGACGATGTCCCCGTCCACGGTGGTGCTGGGCCCGTTTGCCTCCTCGAACCGCACAGCGCGGCCGTCGCGCGCGGTGAACTCGTAGACGTGGTGCAGCGTCGTCCGCACGGGACCGTTGTTGCCGGCTACGCCGGTCGTTGTGAAGGTCCGCAGGCAGCGGGCCTCGGCGGTCAGGCCGCTGGTCCATGCCCTGCGCAGCTCCAGCGAGCGGCGAATCGTCTTCACCCCCAGGAACGCCGCCACGGCTGCGATCAGTCCCGGCACGGCATGGAACATGAAGTCCATCGATCTCCCCCCGAATATCGACGCGGATCCTCACTCGCCCCGGCCACGTCGGCGTACGCAGAACTTACCCGGGAACGGCCGGGGCGAGCCTCAAGTGATCCCGGAGGAGACTCGGAGACCGGGGGACTTGGCCTCGCCGCCGGCGCCAACGTCTGCCGCCCCGGCTTCGGGACATTGCGCCCGTGCCTGACCGGGTCCTGACCGGTGCCCGAGTGGTCAGCGGGCCTCGTCCGCCAGTTCCGCGATGACCTCGGCGTGGCAGCGCTCCGGTGCGCACCAGCAGCCGAGTCTGCGGCCGCGCAGGGCGGGGAGCAGCGCGAGGAGGTCCGGGCGGGACAGCAGGTGGATGCGGTACTTGTCGACGACCTCCTGGCGGGTGCCGTCGGGGCCGGGGCGGAAGGGGCTCGCCAGGGGGGAGCCGTCGAGGTGCCAGCCGCCGCGGTGCATGGCGCGGCCGACGTATACGACGCCCGCATAGTCGGGGTCGTCGCGATGGCCCTTGAGATTGACGACGGTTGTCCGCTTCATGTCCTGGATCCTCCGGCCTCAGGCCGCGTCCCGCCAGGTGAAGACCGCGCAGGTCGTGGTGGCGTGCGCGTACAGCTTGGCGTCGGTGGCGCCGACCACCCGTGCCTCGGCGGTCGCCGTCGTACGGCCGGCGTGGATGACGGTGCCTTCACAGCGCAGGGTCTGCGTGTCGGCGAACACCGGGCGCACGAGATTCACCCCGAGCTGGATGGTGGTGTACGCGCGGCCGGGCGGCAGCGTCGTCATGACCGCGCTGCCGAGAGCCGAGTCCAGCAGTGTGGCCAGGAACCCGCCGTGGACGCTTCCCATCGGGTTGAGCAGGTGCTCCCCGGGCTCGCCCTCGAAGACGGCGCGGCCGTCGTCCGCCTCCACGAGGCGGAATCCGAGAGTCCCGCAGATCGGCGCTTGCGGGTATTCGCCTTCGAGGCTGCGCCGGAGCACTTCGAGGCCGGAGTGGCTGCCGGCGTCGGCGTAGCTTGTCGGGCGGGCCCAGGTGTGGGTGCGTGAGCGGAGCGCGGCGGTGGCGCCCGCGGACGGCGGGCCGGTGAGCTCGGTCATGGTGGGTCTCCTCGGCGAGGTTGAGAGAGCGGAGCCGCGGGTCGCGGTGCGCGGCCCGCGGCAGGTCGCGGTCAGGGGAGCTTGACCGCCAGCAGGTCCACCGGGCGGATGTCCGGGGCCGAGCTCAGCATCGTCTCCGCCGCCTCCATCAGCGCCGCGGCGATCCGGCCCTGGAGATGACCGGTCCTGCCCTCCTCGTTCTCGAACGTGTCGAAGACACCGAAGACCGTGGCGCTCTCCCGGAACGCGAACCAGGTGACGGTGTGCTCCTCCTCGCGGGCGAGCTGCAGCGCCTCGCGCAACAGGGCCTCGACCTTGTCGGCGTACTCCGGCTCGGCTTCGATCCTGGCCAGCAGTCCGATGTTCATCGTGTGTCACTCCGTACGTCGTCGTCGGCGTCCCGATCAGTGGGACGTCCGCAAACCTATGGCCGCGACCAGTGCTCTCCCAGTGGCGCAAACGACTAGTGCGATACCGTTTCCGCCATGGATGTGGCAGTGCTGGCGTACGACGGCGTATTCGACTCAGGGCTCTCGGCGATCCTCGATGTACTCGAAGGGGCCAACGCGATGCGGGACGAGCTTCCGCAGCCGCCGCCCGCCTGGCGGGTGCGGACCGTCGGCTTCCGCCGCCGGGTCCGCACCGGTGCGGGCCACGTCGTCACCACCGAGCCGGCGGCCGGGGCCGAGCGTGCGGATCTGCTGATCGTGCCTGCCCTCGCCGAGCGGCGGCCCGAGGCGCTTCTCGCCCATGTCTCGGGACCCGCCTCGGCGGCGGTACGGAGTCTCGTGGCTGAGGCGCGGGGGGTCGGCACACCCGTCGCCTCGGCCTGTACGGGCACTTTTCTGTTGGCCGAGGCGGGGGTGCTCGACGGGAGGAAGGCGACCACCAGTTGGTGGCTGGCGCCGGTCTTCCGCAAGCGCTATCCGGCGGTCACCGTCGACGAGACCCGGATGGTCACCGCGTCGGACGGCGTGACGACGGCGGGTGCGGCCTTCGGGCACGTCGACCTCGCGCTGGCGGTTGTCCGGATGAGCAGCCCGGCCCTGGCCGATCTTGTCGCCCGCTATCTGGTCGTCGACGAGCGGCCGTCCCAGTCGGCGTACACCATCCCGAGCGCGCTCGCCCAGAGCGATCCGGTCGTCGCCGCCTTCGAGCACTGGGCCAGGCTTCATCTCGAGGAGCCGATCAGCGTCAGCGCGGCGGCGCGTGCGGTGGGGGTGAGTGAACGCACGCTCCAGCGGACCGTACGCCGCGTACTCGGCACGTCCCCCGTGCGCTTCGTCCAGGACCTGCGGGTCGAACAGGCCTCGCACCTGCTGCGGACGACGGACATGTCCCTGGACTCCATCGCCCGCAAGGTCGGCTACGAGCACGCGAACACCCTGCGGATCCTGCTGCGTGAGCGGACGGGCAGTACGGCGGGGGTTCTGCGCAACCGTTGAACAGCCGTACGGTGACGAAGAAAATAGTTAGTTGGATTTGACAACCCTCTCCGGGCGCGGCAGTGTTGAGTACAGTCGGTTTTGATTTCAAACCGACTGGGACGTCACACAGATACGAGAGCCGGGGAGGCTGCCGTGGTGCGGGATGCGGTGATCGTCGAGGCGGTTCGTACACCGATCGGCAAGGGCAAGCCGGGAGGAGCGCTGCACGACGAGCGCCCCGTGGACCTGCTGGCGCGCACACTCGCGTCGCTCGTCGAGCGGGCCGGGATCGATCCGGGGCTCGTCGACGACGTCATCGGCGGCTGCGTGACCCAGGTCGGGGACCAGTCGCTCAACATCACCCGCCACGCGGTGCTGGCCGCCGGCTTCCCCGAGAGCGTGCCGGGCATGACCGTGGACCGGCAGTGCGGCTCGTCCCAGCAGGCCGCGCATATCGCGGCCCAGGGTGTGATCAGCGGGGCCTACGACATCGCGATCGCCTGCGGCGTCGAGTCGATGTCACGGGTGCCGATGGGGTCCAATGTGCTGCCGGGCAGCGACCCGTTCGGGCTGCGGCTCGGCGAGCGGTATCCGCAGGGGCTGGTCGGCCAGGGGATCAGCGCGGAGCTGATCGCGGCGCGCTGGAAGATCTCGCGGGAGGAGCTGGACGCCTTCGCGCTGGAGTCGCACCGGCGTGCCGCGGGCGCCTGGGAGCGCGGGGAGTTCGACCGGGAGGTCGCCTGGACCGGGCAGCGCGACGAGAACGTACGGCCCGGCACGTCGGCAGAGGCGCTCGCAGGGCTCAGGGCCGCGTACTACGACCCGGCCGTGGAAGAGCGGTTCCCGGAGATCGGCTGGCGCGTCACGGCGGGCAACAGCTCGCCGGTCAACGACGGCGCGGCGGCACTGCTGATCATGGGTGCCGATGTCGCGGAGCGGCTCGGGCTGCGGCCACGCGCGCGGTTCCACTCGTTCGCCGTTGTCGGGGACGATCCGCTGCTGATGCTCACGGCGATCATGCCGGCCACCGAGAAGGTACTGGCCAGGGCCGGCCTGACCACGGACGACATCGATCTCTACGAGGTGAACGAGGCGTTCGCGTCGGTGGTGCTCGCCTGGCAGCGGGAGACCGGCGTCGAGTCCGACAGGCTCAATGTGCGCGGCGGAGCGATCTCCATCGGGCATCCGCTGGGCGGCAGCGGGGCGCGCATCATGACGACCCTGCTGCACAACCTGGAAGACCGCGGCGGGCGGTACGGGCTTCAGACGATGTGCGAGGCGGGAGGGCTGGCCAACGCCACGATCATCGAGCGTCTCTGACAGCGATGGCGGCGCCGGCCGCGCTCTCGTCCGGAACGTTTGAATACGCAACTTAGCGTTTTAGGATGAGCCGCATGTCGAAGAGCATCCATCCCCGAGAGTGCTCCATTGCCGACGCGCTCGACCTGGTCGGCGAGCGCTGGACGCTGCTCGCCGTACGCGAACTCAGCCATGGCGTCCGCCGCTTCGACCAGATCGTCCGCAACACCGGGGCGTCCCGTGACATTCTCACGGCCCGGCTGCGCAAGCTGGAGGCGGCGGGCGCCGTCCGGCGCGAGCAGTACAGCGCACACCCGCCGCGGTACGAGTACCACCTCACCCCCGCCGGCCAGGAGCTCGGCGACGTACTCCTCACGCTCATGAAGTGGGGCGACCGGCACCTCAACCCCGAGGATCCGCCGGTGACCTGGCAGCACTCGTGCGGCGAGACCCTCGATCCCGTGGTCATCTGCGCGCACTGCGGCGAGTCGGCACGAAAGGGCGCGCACTCCCCGGCCGGCCGCGGAGCCCTCACCGCCGACTGAACGGCGGCGCGGGAAGAGGTTCGCGCGACAGGCTCGTCGCAGGCCGAGCGGCGCGGGACACGCCCGGACGCCCGGGTGAACGGCTGACAGCGAGGAGAGCGGCATGTCGTATCCGGACCCGAAATACCTGGACGGCAGGGGCGAGATCACCGCGGAGTTCCGGCCGGCGGACACGCCCGCGAATCTGCGGTCGGCGAGCGGGAGCCGTACGCACTATCTGGCCACCACCCGGTCGACCGGCGGGGAGTTCGGGCTCTACCGGATGGACATGGCCCCGAAGGCCGGCGGCCCGAAGACGCACTTCCACAAGTCGATCTCGGAGTCGTTCTTCATCCTCGAGGGGACCGTCCGGCTCTACAACGGCGACAGCTGGATCGACGGAACGGCGGGCGACTTCCTCTACGTTCCGCAGGGCGGGCTGCATGCCTTCCGCAATGACTCGGACGCCCTCGCGTCGATGCTGCTGCTGTTCACGCCGGGCGCGCCGCGCGAGGAGTACTTCGAGAAGGTCGCCGAAGTCGCCACCGAGTGGTCGCCGGAGGACCGGACGGAGTTCTTCGTCAAGCACGACACCTACTGGACGGACTGACCCGGCGCGAGTCCGGTCTTGAGGCCCGCGCCGCAGAGCGGGACCACGGCGGTGCGGTCCCTCCAGTCGCCCACGGCGGCCCAGCAGGCCACTCCGGTCGATTCGACGAAGAGACCGCGGGCGGCCAGATCCAGCTGTGCGGCCCGGATCTGATCCTCCGTCACCGTGAGGAAGGTGCCGCCGGATTCGCGTACGGCCCGCAGGATCTGGCGGGCGCGCGGCGGACGCGGGATGGCGATGCCTTCGGCGAGCGTGGGCCCGGACTCCACGCTCTCGTCGAGGAGTTCCTCGGCGCCGGCGTGGAAGGCCGCGGCCAGCGGGGAGACGGCCTCGGCCTGGACCGCGATCAGGGCGGGGCGCTCGGAGATCAGGCCGTGAGTGTGGAGTTCGGAGAGGGCGATGGACGCGCCGAGGAGGAGTGTGCCGTTGCCGACGGGGACGACGATCGCCTCGGGGAGCCGGCCGCCCAGCTCCTCCCACAGCTCGTACACGTAGGTCTTTGTGCCGTGCAGGAAGTACGGGTTGTAGACGTGGCTCGCGTAGAAGGTGCCGGGCGTGTCCGCGGCGGCGCGGGCGGCCGTGGCGGTGGCTTCGCGGTCGCCGGGGACGAGTTCGAGGTGCGCGCCGTGCGCCCGGATCTGCTCCACCTTCTTGGCGGAGGTGGCCTCGGGGACGTACACCGTGCAGTCGAGACCGGCCCGTGCGCAGTACGCGGCGACCGCCGTGCCCGCGTTACCGCTGCTGTCGGCGATCACCCGCCGGGGGGAGAGCCCGCGGGCGAGCTCCGCCAGCATCACCGCGCCTCGGTCCTTGAAGGAGAGCGTCGGCATGAGGAAGTCGAGTTTGGCGGAGACGGTCGTGGTGAGCGGGACGAGCGGGGTGCGGCCCTCGCCGAGCGAGGTGGCGGCGGGCGTGGGGAGCGGCAGCGCCTCCTCGTACCTCCACAGTGAATTGACCCGGCCCGGGAGAGAGTTGAGGTCCACCGGCGCGGCGGTGAAATCCAGGTCCCATGGGCCGCGGCAGTCGGGGCAGCACCAGAGCGCCGTCTCGACGGGGGAGCCGGCGCCGCAGTCGGGGCAGTGATACGAGGTCATGGTGCGCCAGCATGGCAGTTGTGTGGCGCATGTGTTACGTCGCGCTCCGAACTCTTGTGGGATTCCTATGGATCCGCCAATCTTTCGCTCGGCAGGCGAGACGACGACACCGCGGATTCAGCTGCGATTCGTTGTCATGCCCCTGTCGAAACCCCCACAGCAGCGCACCACCAATGAGGAGGACCCCTCACATGTCTGTGATGCGTAACTCGCGGCGAAGACTCGCCGCGGCAAGCGCCATGGCCGTCGCCGCGCTCGCGCTCGGCACGGCGTCCGCTCTCCCGGCCATCGCGGTCGAGGCGGCTCCGGAAGGCGTGATCCAGAACGCCGGCGCACCCGGAGCCATCGCGGGCAGCTACATCGTGACGCTCGACGAGTCCGCGCCCGACGCGGGCTCGAAGGCGGGCAAGGCCCTTGCGCAGGAATACGGCGCGAAGATCAAGAAGACGTACGACGCCGCGCTGAACGGCTACGCCGTCGAGCTCTCCGAGGCGCAGGCCAAGAAGTTCGCCGCGGACCCGGCTGTCGAGTCCGTTGTGCAGAACCGCATCTTCAGGGCAACGGGCACCCAGCCGAACCCGCCGTCCTGGGGCCTGGACCGGATCGATCAGAAGGCCCTGCCGCTGAACCAGAGTTACACCTACCCGGACACCGCGGGCGAGGGCGTGACGGCGTACATCATCGACACCGGTGTACGGATCACCCACAGCGACTTCGGCGGCCGGGCGTCGTACGGCTATGACGCCATCGACAACGACAACACCGCGCAGGACGGCAACGGCCACGGCACGCATGTCGCCGCCAACGTCGCCGGATCCTCCTACGGCGTGGCCAAGAAGGCCAAGGTCGTCGGCGTCCGTGTGCTCGACAACTCAGGCTCGGGCACGACCGCGCAGGTCGTCGCCGGCATCGACTGGGTGACGCAGAACGCCAGCAAGCCGGCCGTCGCCAATATGAGCCTGGGCGGCGGCATCGACACCGCGCTCGACACCGCGGTGCGCAACTCCATCGCCTCCGGCGTCACCTACGCGGTCGCGGCGGGCAACGACGGAGCGAACGCCTCGAACTACTCGCCCGCACGCGTGGCCGAGGCCATCACCGTCGGCTCCACGACCAGCACCGACGCCCGCTCCAGCTTCTCCAACTACGGCACCGCGCTGGACATCTTCGCGCCGGGCTCGTCGATCACCTCGGCCTGGAACACGAGCGACTCCGCGACGAACACCATCTCCGGTACGTCGATGGCGACGCCGCACGTCACGGGTGCGGCAGCGCTCTACCTGGCGGCCAACAGGACGGCGACCCCGGCCCAGGTCTCCGCGGCCCTGACCTCCGCCGCCACGAGCGGCGTCGTCGGCAGCCCGGGCACCGGTTCGCCGAACCGCCTGCTGTACGTCGGCACCGGCGACACCCCGCCGCCCGGCAAGAAGTTCGAGAACACCGCGGACTACCCGATCAGCGACAACGCCACCACCGAGTCGCCGGTCACTGTCAGCGGGGTCACCGGGAACGCGCCGGCGAGCCTGAGCGTGCCGGTCGACATCAAGCACACGTACATCGGTGACCTGAAGATCGACCTGGTCGCTCCGGACGGGACGGTCTACAACCTGAAGGCGTACCTTACCGGCGGCAGCGCGGACAATGTGATCACCACGTACACGGTGAACGCGTCGTCGGAGGTCGCGAGCGGCACCTGGAAGCTGCGGGTCAGTGACAACGCGGCGCAGGACGTCGGCAAGATCGACTCCTGGGCACTGCAGTTCTGAACTCGCTCAGGTCCGATCTCTGAGTGAACGGGAGGGGGCGGTCGCCGCGGCGGCCGCCCCCTTCACCGTGCTCGCGCCGTCGGCGGAGCAGCCGTACGCATGAGCTCGGCCGACGAGCGGCCCAGGGCCCCGGCCCGGCACACATCACGCCCTCGGTGAAGGGCCGGAACCACTCCGTACGCAGCGCCCGGCGCACTCGTCGGCACCAGCTCTGTTCCGCCGTCGACGACCACCGGCATCGCTTCGATCTGCCCGTCCGTCCGCTCCGAGGCCCAGGCGTCCAGTGCCGCGCGGTCGGTGTCCTCGTCGCCAAAGAGCAGCGCATGCGCGCCCGGTTCGCAGCCCGGCGGCCCACTTCCCGTGCAGCGGAAGTGACTTCTTCGTCCACAGGCCGAGTGTCGCGTCCACGCCCCGCATCGCACGAGTGCGGACAGCGGCCCGCGGGCGCCCCGGCGGCTCCGGCCGCGGGGAGGCCCACGGCCTCCTCCGGCTCGCGGCGGGCCGCGCTGTCCGCGTCGTCCGCGGCGGGCCGCGCTGTCCGCGTCGTCCGCGTCGTCCGCGTCGTCCGCGCTGTCCGCGTCGTCCGCGTCGTCCGGGCGGTCCGCGCTGTCCGGGCGGTCCGCGCGGAGCGCGAGCAGCGGCCGGACCCCGGCCGCGGAGAAGACCGTGCCGTCCGGCCGCTCCTCCGCGGAAGTCCACTGTGCCGTCAGGCGGTTCACCGCCCGCACCGCGGCTGCTGCCGGCTGCATTCCGTCCCCCGTCGCGCTACGCGTATGATCCGCGCGCCTGTTCGTATGATTTCGACGAGGAGCACCGTACCCGTGGACCCATCCGCCCAGAGCTGGCAGCCGTATCCGCAGTACGCCCGCAGACCGTCCGTGAACGGCCTGTCCGTCGCCTCTCTCGTACTCGGCATCGTGTGCTGTCTGCCCCCGCTCGGCCTGGTGCTCGGACTGATAGCCCTCTCGCAGATCAAGAGGAAGGGCCAGCGCGGCAAGGGCATGGCGGTCGCGGGCATCGTGCTCTCCTCGATCAGCACGCTCCTGGTGCTCGTCGCATTCGCCACCGGCGGGATCGGCGATGCCTGGGACGGCTTCCGCAAGGGCATGGACGAGGCGTCGCGCTCGCGCAGCACGCTCGACCTGCACAAGGGCGACTGCTTCAATGTCCCCGGCGACGAGCTGGAGCGGGAGACCGCGTCCGTCAGGGTCGTCGACTGCGCCAAGGAGCACGACGCCGAGGTCACCGGGGCCTTCAAGCTCGAGAAGTCCGACGCCTGGCCCGGCGAGGCGGCTGTCGAACCGCTGGCCGAGAAGCGCTGCACGGAGATCAACAATGCCTACGCGGCGGACGCGCCGGCCGTGCCGGACAGTGCGGAAACGTACTACTACATGCCGAGCCGACGCAGTTGGCGCCTGGGTGACCGGACGGTGACCTGCACCTTCGCCGTCACGGAAGGAAAGCTGAAGGGCTCTCTGCGGCCCGGAGGCATCCCGTCCGGCGGATGAGACCGGCCCCTGAGCCACCGACCGCCCGGGCGCCGGTCCCATCCGAATCCCGCTGAGCGCTAGCGGCGGGCGAGCCCCCGGTCGACGGCGCTGATCAGCTCACCGTCGGCCGTGTCTCCGTCCAGGGACCAGAACATCGCGCCGCCCAGGCCCCGGTCACGGATGTACGAGGTCTTGGTGCGCAGCACCTCAGGGTCGTCGTACGTCCACAGGGTGGTGCCGTCGAAGAGCCAGGCGTGGCCGTTCCGCCGGTCGCGATGGAGCGTGTACGTCCCCGAGTCGGCGAGCTTCCTCAGGGCCTTGTAGTCCTCGTAGCCGGCCGCCCAGGTCGCGGGTGCGGGTGCCGCGGCCGGCTGATTCAGGCCGTCGCCGCCACCGGTCACGCCCGTCCAGCCCTGGCCGTAGAACGGCATGCCCATCACCAGCTTGCGGGCGGGGGCGCCGCGGTCGCGCCAGGCGTCGACGGTCTGGTCCACGCTGAAGTCATTGTGTGCGTAGAGCGCGGACTGCTGGGCCGTGGTCGACTCCCAGGAGCCGTGGAAGTCGTAGCCCTGGAGGTTGACGAAGTCCAGATCGCGCATGATCCTGCAGACCTCGAAGCCCGTGTCGATCTTGGCGGGAGCGGTCGGGACGAAGGCGGTCAGCTCGTAGTGCTTGCGCTTCTTGAGGGACTTGCCGTAGGCGTCCAGCTGGGTCCTGAACTCCCGTACCAGAGCGGTGAAGTTCTTTTTGTCCTCGGGGCGGAAGACGGTGTCCGTGTCGCCCGCCGAGCCCGGCCACTCCCAGTCGATGTCGACGCCGTCGAAGAGCCCGGCCGCGGCGCCCGCGCCGCCGCGCGCTCCGTCGACCGGCAGATTGCCCTTGATGTAGAGGTCGATGCAGGAGGAGACGAAGGCCTTGCGGGAGGCGGGGGTGCGGGCCGCGTCCGAGAAGTGGGTGGACCAGCTCCAGCCGCCCAGGGAGATGAGCACCTTGAGGGCGGGGTGCCTGGCCTTGAGCTCGCGCAGCTGGTTGAAGTTGCCGGCGAGCGGCTGCTCGGCGGTGTCGGCGACGCCGTCCACGGAGTCGGCGGCGTCCAGCGGACGGGCGTAGTCGGCCCAGGCGTCGGCCTCGCCGGGGACATTGCCGGTGAAGCAGGTGCCGTCGGAACTGACGTTGCCGAAGGCGTAGTTGACGTGGGTGAGCTTGGCCGCCTGGCCGCTGGTCTCCATGTCCTTGACCTGGAAGTCCCGGCCGTAGACGCTCCATTGGGTGAAGTAGCCGACGCGTTTGTACGAGGGCCCCGGGTGCTGCCCGCCATGTGCGGAGGCAGCGTCGGAGGTACCGGCGGAGTCGAAGGCGCCGGCAGAGGCGGAGGCGGAGGCGCTGGGCGCGAGGGCGGCGAGGAGCGAGAGGGAGCAGGCGGCAACGGCCGCTCTGGCAAGGGATCTTCGGCAGTTTCGGCGCATGGCCAGGAACGTATTGGTCTGGACCATTAGGGTCAAGGGTGCCAGCGCCGAATGATGGGCATACCTGCGGCAAACCCCTGCGTACAGGCAAGTCATCACTTCGAGTGAAACTTTGGCCCATGCTTGCGGTCAGCAACCCAGGGTTGCCACGCTGTTGCTGTCTGTCAACCTGTTGGGAGTGGCCAGTGACATTCGGTGAGCAGCCCGCCTATCTGCGCGTTGCGAGCGATCTCCGCGAGAAGATCGTCAACGGCTCGCTGCCGCCGCATACCCGTCTCCCCTCACAGGCGCGGATCCGCGCGGAGTACGGCGTCTCGGACACCGTCGCCCTCGAGGCGCGCAAGGTCCTCATGGCGGAGGGCCTGGTCGAGGGCCGCTCCGGCTCCGGTACGTATGTCCGTGAACGGCCCGTCCCGCGCCCTGTCTCCCGCTCCGGCTACCGGCCGCCGTCCGGCGCCAACCCCTTTCGGCAGGAGCAGGCGGAGGAGGGGGCCCGGGGCACCTGGGAGTCCAGCAGCGAACAGGAGGGGGCGAGCCCCGAGATCGCGGCCCGGCTCGGCATCCAGCTCGGCGACCGGGTGATGCGTACGCGCTATGTGTTCCGGGACGCGGGCGAGGCGATGATGCTCTCCACCTCCTGGGAGCCCCTCGAAGTCACCGGGCGTACGCCGGTGATGCTGCCGGAGGAGGGTCCGCTGGGCGGCTGCGGTGTGGTCGAGCGGATGGCCGCCATCGACATCGTCGTGGACAACGTGGCGGAGGAGGTCGGCGCGCGGCCGGGGCTGGCGGAGGAGCTCCTGGCGCTCGGCGGCGTACCGGGCCATGTGGTGATGGTCGTCGAGCGGACGTACTACGCCTCGGGGCGGGCGGTCGAGACGGCGGACGTGGTCGTCCCGGCGGACCGCTACCGGATCGCGTACCACCTGCCGGTGAAGTGACCCGCGAGGCGGCCCCGGAGGCGACCTGCGATGTGGCTGGTGATGCGCCCGGTGATGCGTAGCAGGAGGTGACGGCCGGCCCCAAGTGCATCGAGTTCAAGCGGGCCTGTCTCCACGCGGTGAATCCGGCCGGCTTCGGTGCGATGGCGATCGCCTCGACCGTGTTGATCCTCGCTGTCTTCGGCCTCTCGGCCGGTACCCCGAGGCCTTCTCCGCCTTTGTCGCGGCCGGACTCGCCCTGGTGCTCCGCCCGTTGGTCGCCTGGGCGACGAAAGGCAAGTCCTGCCTGGCCGGGCCGAACCCGGCGAACGGGACCGAGGCCGAGATCCAGGACATCACCGCCACGCACACCTGCTCCGTGTGCGAGACGGCGTAGGAGCTCCCGGACATCGCGGACTGTCCGGTCCGGTCCACTGTGCCTGCGGTGTCCACAGAGCCCGCGGAATCACGGACTGAGGGGCCGGGGTGACATAAGTGAGAGGGGGCGCATCCGGCCGGATACGCCCCCTCTCTCATATCTCTTTGTGAAAACCCGTATCCGCTGAGTAAAGGTCAGGCGTAGGCTCGGGCATATGCGTAATGGGGTTTCCTGGCGATCGTTACAGACCTGCAGGCCGATCCGGGGAGGGGCGCGATGAACGACAGTGGCGCTTTACTCCCCTGGCTCGTCATACGGCGGGACGACAACGGGAACCGCTACCGCGTCGGCATGTACGCCACCAGGGACGAGGCGCAGCAGATCGCGGACACCCTCGACGGTCGCGGGCACAAGCAGCTCTACTGGGTCGAGCGTATAGGCCAGACGGCCCATTAGCCGGGGCACGACAGCCTTTTCCGCGGCGTTCTCCCGGCCGGACTTCGTGCGGGTAAGGTCCGGCCTGACGGATTCCGCATGAGTGAGGGCAGGGCATGTCGGTCTTGATCGACACGGTGGCGTGGGTGCGGGTGGAGAACGGCAGGATCCTCTGCGCGCGCTCCCGGGGCAAGGACGTCTACTACATCCCCGGCGGGAAGCGGGAGGGCGGCGAGAGCGATCTGCAGACCCTGCTCCGCGAGGTGGAAGAAGAACTGAGCGTGGCCGTCCTCCCGGCGACCGTGTCGCACGTGGGCACCTACGAAGCCCAGGCTCACGGTCATTCGGACGGCGTTGTCGTGCGCATGAGCTGCTACGCCGGTGACTACCGGGGCACGCTGATCGCCAGCAGTGAGATCGAGGAAATCGCCTGGCTGTCCTACCTCGACCGGGCCCAGGTCCCTCCGGTCGACCAACTGCTCTTCGATGAGCTCAAGGCATCGGGCGAACTGGACTGACCCTCGTCGTGCGAGCAGACGGGCCGAGGGCCGACGCGTTACGGCCTGACATGTCAGTTTTGTGTAAGCCTGTTGAGCCAGGCTCGGCCGGGCCATGACGGATCACCAATTGTCGGCCGGTCCGGCCCGAACCGCTCACCGGGTGCGAAGGCGGCGCGCGACTGGCGCGTGCGCCCGTTCGTGCCTCGGCGGCTCATTGGTCCGGCGACCGGGGTGCCTCGTACCAAATATCGGGTATGCCCTGGTTAGTCCTTGAAGTGGGGCATGGATCTGCTGCTGGTCCGGGAAGTGGGCAGCGTGATCGACACTGATGGCGAATGCGCCGAGTGGACCTTTCCTGCCGAGGCCGGTGCCGTGCGCACCGCCCGTCACGTCGTCCGCGACACCCTTCGCGCCTGGGGACTGGATTCGGTGATCGGTGATGTCACCGTGCTGCTGGTCAGTGAGCTGGTGACCAACTCCCTGCGGTACGCGTCGGGCCCGATCGGTGTCCGGCTGGTCCGGCCGGAACGGGGCGCCACCGCCCCCGCTCTGCTGGTGGAAGTCTCCGATCCCCTGCCGGATCCCCCCACCGAACGCAACGCGGAGCCCGACGAGGAGAGCGGCCGCGGACTGCGACTGGTGGCCGATGCGGCTCGCCGCTGGGGAACGCGGCGGGACAGGAACGGCAAGACCGTGTGGTTCGAGCTGCCCGTCGCTGGTTAGAAGAGTCAGGGGACAACGATCACGTCGGAGACGGTTCCGGCCGGTTCGGACTCGGCCGAAAACGAACGAGACCGTGCTGTGATCGTGAACGCCGTGTCGGTCGGAGCCGTAGTGCTGAATACTGCGGTCATGGCCGGTCCGGTGCGGTGAGCTGGAGGGGACGGTCGCGTGAGCGAAATACCTGGGACGGCGAGCGGTGTCGTGTGGCAGAGCAGCCCGCCTGGCTCGATCTATGACTACATCAAGGTTGCCTCTTTCTCGATCGGCGCCGACGGGCTGGTCGACCAGTGGAGCCGGCGTGCCGTAGACCTCTTCGGCATCACCCCTGACGAGGTCAGGGGCAAGGACCCGATCGAGGTCTTCATGCCCGCCGAGCTGCGCCCGCGCGGCCACCGGAAGATCGCCGAGATACTCGACGGCAAGGAGTGGACCGGCCTGGTCCCTTTCCGCATGCCGGGTCGGGACGGCGCGCACGGCGTAGCCGAGGTCTATGTGATGCCGAGCGAGACGGAGAGTGGCGAAAGGGCTGCGCTCTGCATCGTGGTCGACGTCCGGGCACTGCGCCGGATCGAAACTGATCTCGCCGCTTCGCAGGCTATTTTCGGCCAATCTCCTTTTGGCTTCCTCCTCTTCGGCACGGATCTCACGGTGCAGCGCGCCAACCAGCGCTTTGCCATGGTCTTCGGGGGCGCCGTCGAAGACCACCGCGGGCGCACCGTCCACGACTATCTCGCCCGCCCCGAGGCGGAGCGGATGAACGCCTCACTGCGCCGCGTACTGGAGACCGGCGAATCCGCCATCGATCTCCAGATCGTCGGGAGCGCCCCGGGCAGCGCGGACCGCAGGCACTGGTCGATCAATCTCTACCGGGTGCACAGCGGAACCGGCCGGCCCATCGGCGTCGCCGGTCTGGGCACCGATGTCACCCGCCGCAACATCGCCGCCCGCGAGGCCGCGAACGCCCGGCGGAATCTCGCGCTCCTCAACGAGGCGAGCGCCCGCATCGGCAACTCCCTCGACCTGGAGACCACCGCCCGCGAACTCCTCGACGTCGCCGTCCCCGGCTTCTGCGACCTCGCATCGGTCGACCTGTTCCTGGGGCTCCTCACCGGCGACGAGGCCCCGCCCGGACGGGCCGACGGCAGCGCCGAGCTGCGCAGGGTCGCCTTCGCCAGCGCCGTCTCCGACGCCCCGCTGGTGACCACCCCCGGCTGCCGGTCCGATGGCGGCACCCCCACCGCCGTCGGCGAGGTCCACCGCTATCCCTTCAACTCGCCCTGTGCGAGCGCAGTGCGCACCGCCCGGGTCCAGTCGATCCCGGGCGAGGAAGGCACCCTCGTCCAGTCCACGCTCGCGGTGCCGATGGTCGCGCACGACACCGTCGTCGGACTTGTCCAGTTCTCCCGTACGAAGGGCAGCGAGCCCTTCGGGGAACGGGACCGGGCGCTCGCCACCGAACTCGCCGCCCGCGCCGCCGTCTGTATCGACAACGCCCGGCTCTACCGCAGGGAGCACGAGCGGGCGCTGATCCTCCAGCGCAGCCTGCTCCCGCCGGGCGACCCGGAGGCCGCGGGACTCGACATCGCCTGCCGCTATCTCCCGGGCAATACGGCCACCGAGGTCGGCGGGGACTGGTTCGACGTCATCGAACTGCCCGGCCACCGCACAGCCTTGGTCGTGGGCGATGTGATGGGCCGCGGTCTGCGGGCCGCCGTCGCCATGGGTGAACTGCGCACAGCGGTACGGACCTTGGCGCTGCTGGACCTGGAGCCGGCGGAAGTACTCTCCGCGCTCGACGAGATCGCCCGCGGCCTCGGCAGCCCCAGCGGTACCCAGCAGGCCTCGCGCGTCGCCCACAAGTCCCGTGACGCCGACCTCTCCGAGGTCTATCTCGCGACCTGCGTCTACGCCGTCTACGACCCGGTCACCCGACGCTGCACCTTCGCCAACGCCGGCCATCTGCCACCCGTCCTCGTCGAACCTGGCGAGGAGGCACTGCTGCTCGACGTGCCGCCGGGGATGCCGCTCGGTGTGGGCGGCGAGCCCTTCGAGGAGGTGGAGGTCGAGCTCCCGGAGGGCGCGCTCCTCGCGCTCTACACCGACGGGCTCGTCGAATCCCGGGACCACCCGCTCGACGAGGGCCTGCGTGCCTTCCGGACCGCGCTCACCGATCCCTCCCGCCCGTCGCCCGGCCTCCACCCCTCGACGACGGCGCTGCGCGCCGATACCTCACGCTCCCTGGAAGACGTCTGTGACCACGTGCTGAACACTCTCGACACCCGGCACGGCGAGGACGACATCGCGCTGCTGATGGCGCGCATCCAGGGGTTGCCCACGGAGGCGGTGGGCGACTGGCGGCTGCCGCGCGAGCCCCGATCGGTGGGACGGGCCCGTGAGCTGGCCCGCGCCCAGCTGATCACCTGGGACCTCGAATCGCTGGTGGACACGGTCGAGCTGCTCGTCAGCGAACTGGTCACCAACGCCCTGCGGTACGGCGAGGACGAGATCCGGCTGCGGCTGCTGCGCGACCGCACCCTTGTCTGCGAGGTGTGGGACGCCGGCCTCGTGCAGCCCAGACGGCGACGGGCCCGCGACACCGACGAGGGCGGCCGTGGACTGCAGCTCGTCGGACTGCTGAGCGCTGCCTGGGGCTCGCGCCGGACCCCACGCGGCAAGACGGTCTGGTTCGAACTCGCCCTGCCCGATGGTGACTCGACGGCCGAGCCCACCGTCGAGCAGCTGCTCAGCATGTTCTGACACCCGGATTGTCAGACCCGTGATCTAGCCTTGCGGCTCATGGGGATCAACAAGCAGGTGGGGATGCGCGAGCGTGTACGGGCGCTGCGCGGGGCTCGGGGCGCGCGTGCGCTCGTTCCGGGTGGGCGTGCTCTCGTACGGGGGTGGCGCAGCCCCCGCCTGAAGTGGCCCAGGCGGATCGCGCTCGCCCTCGCCCTCCTCCTCCTTGTCCCCGCCCTCGGTGGTGCGATCGCGCTGCGCGCCAACTACGCGGGTGACATCGAAGAAGGCACCAGGACGCGCGGCAAGGACGCCATCTGGCTCGGTCACGCCTGGGTGGACGGCCGGAAGAAGGACGCCGACCTGGACGCCTTCGCCCGACGTATACGGGGCGCCGGGATACGCGACCTGTACGTCCACGCCGGGCCGCTCGAGCACGACGGGACGCTTCCCGCCGACCGTTATGCACGTGCGCGGTGGCTGATCGACGCCGTACACCGGAAGCTCCCTGGTATACGCGTGCAGGCCTGGCTCGGCGACAAGCTGGCGAGCGAGGGCCCGGTCGGACTGCGGCTGCCCGATGCCGGCACCCGGGCCGCCGTGGTGCGCTCCACCAGGCAGGTCCTCGACGCGGGCTTCGACGGCATCCACTACGACCTGGAGCCGCTGCACTCGGGCGACCGCGACTATCTGTCCCTGCTGGACGATCTGCGCGAGCTCACCCGTGCCCGCAAGGTCCCGCTCTCCATAGCGGCCCACCAGATCGACCCGCTGCCCGCGCTCCACTCCGTCGCCGGGGGGCTCACAGGGCACCCCAAGTGGTGGTCGCAGGAGTTCTTCGGCCAGGTCGCCCGCCGGGTCGACCAGATCGCCGTGATGTCGTACGACACCTCCATGCCGCTGGAGAGTCTGTACGGCGGCTATGTCGCCCAGCAGACCAGCCTCGCCCTGGAAGTCACCCCACAGGAGACCGACTTGCTGATGGGGCTGCCCTTCTTCCACGAGGACGACATCGGGCACCACGAGTCCGCGGAGACGGTCGCGGCCGCGGTCCGTGGCACCCGGCTGGGCCTGGGGCGCACGGACCGCGGCCGTGAGCGGTTCGGGGTCGCGCTGTATGTCGACTTCGCGGCGGAGGAGGGCGACTGGACGGCGTACCGGGAAGGATGGGGGAGCCCCGCCGCCGGTCCTCGACGGGGCGTGTCCTAGGAGTCCCTCCCCCGGTCGGTCGCCCCGCGGCGCTTGATCTTGTCGCCCAGCCACACCAGCGGGTCGTACTTACGGTCCACCGCCCGTTCCTTCAGCGGGATCAGCGCGTTGTCCGTGATCTTGATGCCCTCGGGGCACACCTCCGTACAGCACTTCGTGATGTTGCAGTACCCGAGGCCGTGCTCGTCCTGGGCGGCCTTCTTGCGGTCCAGGCCCGCTTCGGCCGCCGCGTCCAGCGGATGCATGTCCAGCTCCGCCACCCGCATCAGGAAACGCGGACCCGCGAACGCGGCCTTGTTCTCCTCGTGGTCGCGCACCACATGACAGGTGTCCTGGCACAGGAAGCACTCGATGCACTTGCGGAACTCCTGCGAGCGGTCCACATCCATCTGCTGCATCCGGTAGTCGCCGGCCTTCACACCGGGCGGCGGCACGAAGGAGGGAACCTCACGCGCCTTCGCGTAGTTGAAGGACACATCCGTCACCAGGTCCCGCACCACAGGGAACGCCCGCAGCGGCGTCACCGTGATCGTCTCCTCCCGCGAGAAGACCGACATCCGGGTCATGCACAACAGCCGCGGCCGGCCGTTGATCTCGGCGCTGCACGAACCGCACTTGCCCGCCTTGCAGTTCCAGCGGACCGCGAGGTCGGAGGCCTGGGTGGCCTGGAGGCGGTGGATGATGTCGAGGACGACCTCCCCGTCGTTCACCTCGACGGTGAAGTCCTCCAGCGCCCCGCCGTCCGCATCACCGCGCCAGACCCTGAAGGCCGCTTCGTAGCTGCTCACTCGTAGAGCTCCTCTTCGGCGAGGTACTTGACCAGCTCCTCCTTCTCGAAGAGAGCGAGCAGGTCGGGTCGGATGGGCTCCGTCGTCTTCCGTGCGAGCGAGATCTGGCCGCGCACCGGATCGGTGGCCGCCAACCCTCCCGTCGGATCGATCAGTTGGCACAGCAGATTGACCCGCCGCCACTCGCGCTCCATGGTGGGGCAGTCCTCGCGAGTGTGTCCGCCGCGGCTCTCCGTGCGCTCCAGTGCCGCCCGCGCGATGCACTCGCTGACCATCAGCATGTTGCGCAGGTCCAGCGACAGGTGCCAGCCGGGATTGAACTGCCGGTGGCCCTCGACTCCGGCCCGCCGGGCCCGTACCCGCAGGTCGGCCAGTTTCTCCAGGGCCTGCCGCATCTCTGCCTCGCGGCGGATGATGCCGACCAGGTCGTTCATCGTCTGCTGGAGCTCCTGGTGGAGGGTGTACGGATTCTCGGGCGGCCGCCCGTTCTCCTCACCCGGCTGCGGCCCCTCGGCGCTGAACGGACGCAGTGCCTCCGCCGCGGCCTCGTCGATCTGGGCCTCCTCCAGCGCCGGGCGCTCGCCGAGCCCCTGCGCGTACTCGGCGGCGTGCAGCCCCGCCCGCCGGCCGAAGACCAGCAGGTCGGACAGGGAATTCCCGCCGAGCCGGTTGGAGCCGTGCATCCCGCCCGCGACCTCGCCCGCCGCGAACAGGCCCGGGACGCCGACCGCCGCCGCGGTGTCGGACTCGACGGCGATGCCGCCCATCACGTAGTGGCACGTCGGGCCGACCTCCATCGCCTCGGCCGTGATGTCGACGTCCGCGAGCTCCTTGAACTGGTGGTACATCGACGGCAGCCGGCGCCGGATCACCTCGGCCGGCATACGGGTGGAGACATCCAGGAACACCCCGCCGTGCGGGGAGCCGCGGCCCGCCTTCACCTCGGAGTTGATGGCGCGGGCCACCTCGTCGCGCGGCAGCAGCTCGGGAGGACGCCGGTTGTGGTCCGGGTCCTCGTACCAGCGGTCACCCTCCTCCTCCGACTGCGCGTACTTCTCCTTGAAGACGTCCGGGACGTAGTCGAACATGAACCGCTTGCCCTCGGAGTTGCGAAGCACCCCTCCGTCGCCACGCACCGATTCGGTGACCAGGATGCCCTTCACCGAGGGCGGCCAGACCATGCCGGTCGGATGGAACTGCACGAACTCCATGTTGAGCAGCGGCGCGCCGGCCAGCAGCGCGAGCGCGTGCCCGTCGCCGGTGTACTCCCAGGAGTTCGACGTCACCTTGAAGGACTTGCCGATGCCGCCGGTGGACAACACCACGGACGGCGCTTCGAGAACGAAGAAGCGCCCGGACTCGCGCTCGTAGCAGAAGGTGCCGGAGACCCTGTCCCCGTCCTTCAGCACGCGGGTGACCGTGCACTCCTGGAAGACCTTCAACCGGGCTTCGTAGTCCCCGAATTCTTCCTTGTCCTCCTGCTGCAGCGAGACGATCTTCTGCTGCAGGGTCCGGATCAGCTCCAGGCCGGTACGGTCCCCGACGTGCGCCAGGCGCGGGTATTCGTGCCCGCCGAAGTTGCGCTGGGAGATCTTCCCGTCGGCCGTACGGTCGAAGAGCGCGCCCCAGGTCTCCAGCTCCCAGACCCGGTCGGGCGCCTCGCGCGCGTGCAGCTCCGCCATCCGCCACTGGTTGAGGAACTTTCCGCCCCGCATGGTGTCGCGGAAGTGCACCTGCCAGTTGTCCCCGGAGTTCACATTGCCCATGGAGGCGGCGATGCCGCCCTCGGCCATCACCGTATGGGCCTTGCCGAAGAGGGACTTGCAGATCACCGCGGTACGGGCGCCCCGCTCGCGCGCCTCGATGGCGGCGCGCAGGCCCGCGCCGCCAGCACCCACCACCACGACGTCCCACTGCTGTCGTTCGAGTTGCGTCATGTCAGAAGAACCTCGGATCGTCGAAGGCACCGGACGCGACGAGATAGACGTAGAAGTCGGCGAGCGCGACGCTGAACAACGACGTCCATGCGAGAAGCATGTGGCGTTCATTCAGCTTGCCGACCCAGCCCCACAGGCGGTAGCGCACCGGGTGTGCGGAGAAATGTTTCAGCCGGCCGCCGATGATGTGCCGGCAGGAGTGGCAGGAGAAGGCGTACGCCCAGATCAGCACGATGTTGACCAGGAGGACGAGGGTGCCGAGGCCCATATGGCCCCACTCGTAGTGCTCGTTGCGGAAGGCGAGCACAGTGTCGTACGTGAGGATTCCGGCGACCGGGATCGCCGCGTAGAAGAAGTACCGGTGGATGTTCTGCAGGATCAGCGGGAAGCGGGTCTCGCCGGTGTACTTCTTGTGCGGTTCGGCGACCGCGCAGGCCGGGGGCGACGCCCAGAAGCCCCGGTAGTAGGCCTTGCGGTAGTAGTAGCAGGTCAGCCGGAAGCCCAGTGGGAAGATCAGGATCAGCAGCGCGGGGGACAGGCCCCACCAGCTCCCGAAGATCTCCCAGTTGGGGCCGCCCCGCATGGGCTCGCAGTTCTCGGCGAGGCAGGGCGAGTAGAACGGCGAGACATACGGCGCTGCGTAGTAGTCGGCGTTCGAGAATGCGCGCCACGTCGAGTAGACGATGAACGCGAGCAGCCCGGCGGCAGTCAGGGCCGGGGCGAGCCACCAGCGGTCCGTCCGCAGATGGCGGGGGCCGATGGCGGCGCGCGTGGCGCCGTGTACGCCTGTATTGATTTGTGGTGGTTCGGTACCAGTGGCCAACGAAGGCTCCGTATGGAGTGGGGTCGGGTGTGGGCTCCGGTCTGCCTACGGGCCGGGCCCGTCAGGGTGCGTGCCGGTCGCGCGCTCCGAGCCCCTCGTCGTCCGTGTCCGTCCACAGCGCGGTGTTGTACGGGGTGTCGGGGATGGTGACCAGCTCGGGGCGACCCGGTGATTTCAACGGGGCGGGCGCCGGCGCGGCCGGGCCGGCGGCACGCAGCTGATCGACGGTGTGCTCCAGCTGCCCGACGCGCTGAAGCAGCTCGTCGAGACGGTGCTGGATCGCCGTCAGTTCTTCCTGCTCGGACATGACTTGCCCTCACTTCCGCAGGGTGCGGTGGCATCGCTCATGCGCCTGCGAGTGTCGCGCGTCACATCCCCGCTTGTGAAGGGACGTGCAGGGATTCCCGGCGCATGCGCTTGTGGCGCGCCCCTCGTAGTTCGTATTTTGCTCCCCCATTTTCTCCCTTTCCGATGAGATATGTCGGATTTTGCATTGGGCTGCACGGGTGACCTTGCGAGTGGGGCCGCCGTGTCTCCGTCGCCTGTCCGGTTCCGTCCACTTCAGTGGACGGGAATCGGTGTGATCATCTCTAAATTCCATGAACCAGGACAAAGAGGTATATGCCATGTCCCAGGTCGACGCCCCCCGCGGGAGGACATGCTCCCGAACGCTCCGCTCCGTCGCGCTTCTGACCAGCGGCATGCTCGCTCTGCCGGTCCTGGCCGGCTGCAGCTCGGGCGAGGACGAGAGCGATGCTCCGGCGGCAGCCCAGGACATCGCCCCCGCCGCGCGGGACCTGGTCGCCGACGGAGGCACGCTGCGCTGGGCGGTCGACACGTTGCCCACCACCCTGAACGCCTTCCAGGCCGATGCCGACGCCACCACGACCCGAATCGCCGGGGCGGTACTTCCCTCCCTCTTCACGCTCGACCGGCGCGGCCGCCCGCAGCGCAATCCCGACTACGTCGAGTCCGCCGAGATCATCGATCGCGAGCCCAAGCAGGTCGTGCTCTACAAGCTCAATCAGCAGGCGGTGTGGACCGACGGCAGGGAGATCGGGGCGCCCGACTTCGTCGCCCAGTGGCACGCCCTGAACGGCAGGGACTCCGCGTACTGGACCGCGCACAACTCCGGCTACGAGCGGATCGAGAAGATCGAGAAGGGTGCCAGCGACCTTGAGGTCAAAGTCACCTTCAACAAGCCGTACGCGGACTGGCAGTCCCTTTTCACCCCGCTCTACCCCAAGGAAGTGACGGGGACCCCGGACTCCTTCAACGACGGAGCCCGCACCACGCTGAAGGCGATGGCCGGCCCCTTTCAGCTGGCGTCGACCGACGCCAAGGCGGGCACCGCCACCCTCGTACGCAATCCCCGCTGGTGGGGACAGGCGGCCAAGCTGGAGCGGCTGGTGCTGACCGCGGTGCCGCGCGAGAACCGCGCCGCCGCGCTCGCCGCCGGCCGTCTCGACCTCGCGGCCGTCGACCGGCACGTGGCGGACCGTATCTCTCTCGCCCTGCGGGACAAGGGCGCGGGCAGCAAGGCGCTCTCCCACGGGCCGGGCGCCGACATCACCCCGTCCGCCGCGCTCAAATCCTGGGCGCTGGCGAACGGCTCCGACGACGGCAAGGCCCAGGCCGCTCGGGAAGCCCGCAGACAGAGCGCCGTGGCCGCCGAGGTGTACGCAAATGAGCAGACCGCCCTCCGCGGCTTCGTGGTCCGCAAGTCGCTGGAGCCCGCGTACACGCAGCTCGCGCTGAACGGTGAGTCCGGCCCGCTCGCCGACGACCGGGTGCGCCGCGCGGTGGGCCGGGCTCTGAACCGCAAGGAGCTCGCCGAGGCCGTACTGACCCCGCTCGGGCTGCCCGCCGTTCCGCCCGGCAGCCATCTGGCGCTGGCCGGCCAGCGGGCGTACGCCGACAACAGCGGCGCGCTCGGCAAGCAGAGCACCCAGGACGCGCAGGCGCTGCTGGCCGACGCGGGCTGGACCCGGGGCGGAGCGCTCGAGAAGCACGACCCGGCCAAGGCGGGCGGCGAGGGCGGCAGCAGCAAGAAAGCGGAACCCGGCTCACTGACGGCGCCGAGCGCGAGCGCAACGACGGCGCCGGGGGCAAAGTCAGCACCGAGCGTGAAGGCAGTACCGAGTGTGAAGGCAGTACCGAGCGTGAAGGCAGCGCCGGGCTCGGCGGAGCTCAGGACGAAGCCGGAGGAAGGGCAGGAGGACAAGGCGTCCAGCGAGGGGATGTACATCGTCGGCGACGACAAGCCCGCCGATGGCGGCCACCGCGCCGAGACCGGCACCGGCGGTACACGCATCCTCGCCCCCGCCCCCGGCGCGGCCCTCCAGGGCGGAGCCCCGCGGCAGCGGGCCGACGCCCTGCACGACGACCTCGCGAACAAGGGTGGGATCAAGCCCCAGGAGCGGAAGGGCGGGGTGGCCGGGGCGTACGCCCCGCTCGGCACCGCCGCACCGGCCCGCGCGGGCGGCCCGCTCGGCAAGAACGGCAAGCCGCTCACGCTGCGCTTCGTCCTCCCCGCGGGGCCCGGCTCCGAGGCGCTGCGCACCGTAGGCGACAAGATCTCCAAGATGCTCGACCGCATCGGCGTGCACGCCGAGATCACCAAGGTCGCCGACGAGTCCTTCTTCAAGGACCACATCGCCTCGGGCGCCTACGACATGGCCCTCTACTCCTGGCCCGCCACCGCCTTCCCGGCGACCGACGCCCGGCCGATCTTCGCCAAGCCCAGGCCCGCCAGTGACGGCTCGCTCCTGGTGGAGCAGAACTACACCCGCGTCGGCAGCGACTACATCGACCAGCTCTTCGACCAGGCCGCGGCCGAGCTGGACCAGGACGAGTCACGCGATCTGGTACGCCGGGCCGACGCCCGGATCTGGGCCGCGGCGGGATCCATCCCGCTCTACCAGCGTCCCGAGCTGGTGGCGGCCAAGCCTCAGGTGGTCAACGCCGGAGCCTTCGGCTTCGCGGCACCCAGGTACCAGGACATTGGTTTCAAGAAGGCGGAAAGTTCGAAGTCTACTAAGAAGTAGCAGGTCAGAACCTCAGAACTGGCTCAAGTCCCTTGCCCGCCGGCAGCGCCGGCGGGCAAGCTCGTACCAACCCTTGACCCAGGCTTTTTCGCACCCCCAGCGCACCAGAACCCCCTCCCGATCGGCCCGGGAAGCCCCGGACGCGACGGCCCCGTACCATGGGGACCAGCCGTGGCGTGTCCGCCCGGCGGGCGTACGAGGAAAACAACGCCGCATCCCACGATCGAGAGAAGCGCCAGCCAGCATGCCCACGCGCCACGACATCCGTAACGTTGCCATCGTCGCCCACGTCGACCATGGCAAGACCACCCTGGTCGACGCCATGCTGAAGCAGGCCGGCTCCTTCGCCGCGCACGCCGCCGAGCACCTCGACGACCGCATGATGGACTCGAACGACCTGGAGCGTGAGAAGGGCATCACGATCCTGGCGAAGAACACCGCCGTGAAGTACCACCCCAAGGCCGGCGGGGCCCCGATCACCATCAACATCATCGACACCCCCGGCCACGCCGACTTCGGTGGCGAGGTGGAGCGCGGTCTGTCGATGGTGGACGCGGTCGTCCTCCTCGTCGACGCCTCCGAGGGCCCGCTCCCGCAGACCCGCTTCGTGCTCCGCAAGGCCCTCCAGGCCCGGATGCCCGTCATCCTCTGCATCAACAAGACGGACCGCCCGGACTCCCGGATCGACGAGGTCGTCAATGAGACCTACGACCTGTTCCTGGACCTGGACGCGGACGAGGAGCAGATCGAGTTCCCGATCGTCTACGCCTGCGCCCGTGACGGCGTCGCCTCGCTGACCAAGCCGGAGGACGGCACCGTCCCGCCCGACAGCGAGAACCTGGAGCCGTTCTTCACCACGATCCTCGAGCACGTCCCGGCCCCGGAGTACGACGAGGCCGCGCCGCTCCAGGCCCACGTCACCAACCTGGACGCCGACAACTTCCTCGGCCGTATCGCCCTCTGCCGTGTCGAGCAGGGTGAGCTGAAGAAGGGCCAGACCGTCACCTGGATCAAGCGTGACGGCACGATGTCCAACGTCCGCATCACCGAGCTGCTGATGACCGAGGCGCTCACCCGCAAGCCGGCCGACAAGGCGGGCCCGGGCGACATCTGCGCCATCGCCGGTATCCCGGACATCATGATCGGTGAGACCCTCGCCGACACCGAGAACCCGATCGCGCTTCCGCTGATCACGGTCGACGAGCCCGCGATCTCGATGACCATCGGTACGAACACCTCGCCGCTGGTCGGCAAGGGCGGCAAGGGCCACAAGGTCACCGCCCGCCAGGTGAAGGACCGCCTGGACAAGGAGCTGGTCGGCAACGTCTCGCTGCGCGTCCTGGACACCGAGCGCCCCGACGCCTGGGAGGTCCAGGGCCGCGGTGAGCTCGCGCTGGCCATCCTGGTCGAGCAGATGCGCCGTGAGGGCTTCGAGCTGACCGTCGGCAAGCCCGAGGTCGTCACCAAGCAGGTCGACGGCAAGACGTACGAGCCGATCGAGCGCATGACGATCGACTCTCCCGAGGAGCACCTCGGCGCCATCACGCAGCTGATGGCGACCCGCAAGGGCCGTATGGAGACCATGACCAACCACGGGTCCGGCTGGATCCGTATGGAGTGGATCGTGCCGTCCCGCGGCCTGATCGGGTTCCGTACGGAGTTCCTGACCCAGACCCGCGGCACGGGCATCGCGCACTCGATCTTCGAGGGCCACGAGCCCTGGTTCGGCGAGCTGCGCACCCGTAACAACGGCTCGCTGGTGGCGGACCGTTCGGGCTCGGTGACGCCGTTCGCGATGATCAACCTTCAGGAGCGCGGTGTCATCTTCACCGAGGCCGGCACCGAGGTCTACGAGGGCATGATCATCGGTGAGAACTCGCGTGCCGACGACATGGACGTGAACATCACCAAGGAGAAGAAGCTCACCAACATGCGTGCCGCGTCCGCGGACACCACCGAGAACGTGGTGCCGCCGCGCAAGCTGTCGCTCGAGCAGTCCCTGGAGTTCTGCCGCGACGACGAGTGCATCGAGGTGACCCCGGAGACGGTCCGTATCCGCAAGGTCGTCCTGGACCAGAAGGAGCGCGGCCGCACCGCCTCCCGCGCCAAGCGCAACTGACATCGAGTCAGCTCAGCAGTATGCCGTAACGACGGCCCGGCCCCCCGCAGCGACTGCGGGGGGCCGGGCCGTTCGTCGCGATGACCTGCGCGATGTGCCTTCCGGGTCAAGTTGTTTTCATGAGCGTGCTGTTCGACTATCGGCCGCTGATCTCCGGAAGATGTGTTAACGGTCCGTTTCGGGGGTGTCTGTCTGCACTCAGTTTGTCCGGATTTCGATCCGTTGACCAGGACTGATGTTGTCAAAACGAGACCCTTTAAGTGTGGTTTACGGCCCGGCTGTACTCAATAGTTGGCTCCGTTGAGCTCGGGTCAATGGGTCATGCACTGTGGGGAGTGCCGACTCGCGAGCACATTCGGGGCACTTGACGAATTGCGCTGTCAGGGGTGTCAGCGCGCGTAGATGTGCCCCTCTTGTTGTGACAAGTGGACTCATGAGGAGGAACCCATGCGTGGTGCCAAGAGCGCCAAGTGGGTCGCGGGAGCGGCAATCATTGCCCTTGCTGCGACTGCCTGCGGTGGCGGAGACAAGGACGGCGACAAGGGCGCGGGTAAGGCCGGCGGTACTTTCCGCTTCGGCGTCACCGAGCCTACGGCCATCGATCCGTACAACGCGCAGGAATCGGAGGGCATGCTCGTCGCCCACAACCTCTTCACCGGCCTGTACGGCGTGAAGGTTGACGGCAAGCTCGTCCCGACTCTCGCCGAGTCCGCGACCACGAGCGAGGACGGCAAGACCTGGACGTTCAAGATCAAGAGCGGCACCAAGTTCACCAACGGTGAGCCGGTCGACGCCGAGTCGTTCATCCGTGGCTGGACTCGTGTCGCCGCCAAGGCTTCGGCCTCCGACGTCGCGTACCACATGGCCGGCATCGCGGGCTACGAGGACCTCAACACCGGCAAGAGCGCCAAGTTCGCCGGTCTCACCGCGCCCGACGCCACCACCCTCAAGGTGACGCTCAGCGAGGGCGACTTCGAGTTCGACAAGAAGACCGTCCACGCGGTCTTCAGCCCCGTCCCGAAGGTGGCCGGCGCCGCCGACAACAAGGCGTTCAACGACGCCCCCATCGGCAACGGCCCCTTCAAGATGCAGGGCTCGTGGCAGCACAACAAGTCGATCACGCTCGTCCGCAACGACGACTACGGTCTGACCAAGGCCAAGCTCGACAAGGTTGAGATCAGCATCCTCAACCCGGCCAACAGCTCCAACCTGGAGTACCAGGGCTTCCAGTCGGGCACGTTCGACTGGGCGCGTATGCCCACCCCGCAGCTTCCGGTCGCCAAGGCGAAGTACGAGGCGAAGAAGCAGTGGCTCGAGATGGACTCCAGCGGTGTCAACTACCTGGTGGCCTTCAACCAGAACGCTCCGCTGAACACGCCCGATGCGCGCAAGGCGATCTCGTACGCGATCGACCGTGAGGCGATCGCCAAGGGCGTCTTCCAGGGCATGATGAAGCCCGCCACCTCGGTTCTGCCGCCGTCGTTCTCGGAGGTTTACCAGGAGGGCGTCTGCACCACCTGCGCCAAGCAGGACAAGGTGAAGGCCAAGGAGCTGGCCGCCAAGTCCGGCCTGAAGCCGGGCACGGTCCTCAACTTCGGCTACAACACCGGTGCCGGCCACGAGGAGTGGGTCCAGGCCATCGCGCAGCAGCTGAAGGACGTCCTCGGCCTCAACGTCAAGCTGAACGGCAAGCCGTTCAAGGAGGCCCTGGCCGAGCAGCAGGACAAGAAGACCGCCGGTCTGTGGCGTTCCGCCTGGGGTGCCGACTACCCGACCGCGGACAACTTCCTGTTCCCGCTGCTCGCGACCGGCTCGATCAACGAGGACAAGGAAGGCAAGGCGCTCGGTGACAACCGGGGCCGCTACAGCAACCCGAAGTACGACGAGCTGCTGAAGAAGGCTCGCGCCACCAAGGACTCCGCTGCTCGCGCCAAGATCTACCAGGAGGCCGAGAAGCTGGCGATCGACACCGACCAGGGCCTCATCCCGCTCTGGAAGCGCAGCCAGTACCGCCTCGCCAACACCACGAAGTTCAGCAACGTTGCGATGAACTTCTTCGAGGACCCGAACCTCGCCGAGATCACGCTCAAGTAGCGCCTTCTCACAGCAAGTTCAGCGAAGGTCGTGGAGGTCGGAGTATCTTCTTCGGTCTCCACGGCCTTTGCTCAGGTCCGGGCGCCCCCTCGATCCGCGCCCGGTCGCGGCCTCTCTCCCGATCGGATGATGCCGCCCACCCCCACGCTCAGTATGTGAAGGAGGCATCGTGGGCAGATACGTGATCCGGCGGCTCGGGCAGATGGTGGTCGTCCTCTTCGGTGCGACTGTTGTTCTCTTCGCCTGTCTCTTCGTTCTCCCGGGAGACCCCGTGGGCTCGCTCGGAGGCGACAAGGCTCGCGATCCGGCGGTCGTCGAACAGCTCAGGGAACGGTACGGGCTCAATGACCCGCTTCCCGTGCAGTACGGAAACTTCGTCAAAAACCTGGCACAGGGCGATCTGGGTGAGGACTTCACTCAGCGGCGTCCGGTGACCGAGGTCCTCAAGCCAAAGCTGGCGAACACGGCCGAACTGGCCATCGTCGCCATCGTCATCGACATCGTCATCGGTGTCTTCGCGGGCCTGATCGCCGCGCTCTTCCGGTACTCGTTCTGGGACGTGCTGATCACCCTGCTCACCACGATGGCCGTGGGCTTCCCCTCGTTCGTCATCGGAATGGTCCTCCAGTCCGCCTTCGTGGTGAAGCTGGACTGGTTCCCGCTGATCTCCGACGGCTCGTTCAACTCGCTCATCCTGCCCGCCTTCACTCTGGCGATCCTCGACGCGGCGCTCGTGGCGAGACTCATGCGCGGCACCATGCTCGAGGTGCTGAAGGCCGACTACGTCAAGACGGCCATCGCGAAGGGGCTGCCGCGGCGGACCGTGCTCTTCAAGCATGTGATGCGCAACTCGATCATCCCGGTGGTCACTTACCTGGGTATCTCCTTCGGCACGCTGCTGGGCGGCGCCCTCATCACTGAGGCGATCTTCAACTGGGACGGCATCGGGCTCGCTCTGGTGCAAGCGGTACAGCAGCAGAACAACCCGATCATCATCGGCGTGGTGACCTTCGGTGTCGCCGTGTTCGTCCTGCTCAACCTGCTGGTCGACCTGTTGTACGCGGTCCTCGACCCGCGCATCCGTCTCGCCTGATCCCAGGCAGCCCGTTCTAGGAGTTACACCCATGACCGAGCTCACCAAGAGCACAGCGGGGGCGGGGGAACCGGCCACTCAATCGGTGGTCAGTCCCACACAGGGCGAACCCGCGATCGCACGCGTCACCCAGTGGGGCGAGATCCGCCACCGCTTCCTGGCCAACCGGCTCGCGGTGGTCGGCCTCCTGCTGGTCACCGTGCTTTTCCTCACCGCGATCTTCGCTCCGCTGATCGCCCCCGCGGACCCGTACCACCAGGACCTCAACAGCACGCTGCAAAGCCCGGGTGGCGCGCACTGGCTGGGCACCGACGCGCTCGGCCGCGACCAGTTCTCGCGCATCATCTATGGCACCCGTATCGCCGTCGAGGTCGGCCTCGCGTCGATCTTCCTGGCCTGCTTCATCGGCATCATCGTCGGCGCGCTGGCCGGCTACTTCGGCAAGGGCACCGACTCGGTGCTGATGCGCATCGCCGACGTCTTCTTCGCCTTCCCCCTGCTCATCGGCGCCATCGTGATCATCATCGCCATGGGCCGCGGCGTGATGCCCGTCATCATCTCGCTGGCCGTCTTCTCCTGGCCGACGGTCTCCCGCCTGCTGCGCAGCTCGATACTCTCGGTCCGCGAAGCCGACTATGTGCTGGCCGCGCGCGCCCTGGGCGCGAGCACCTCGCGGATCATCATCCGGCACATCATCCCCAACTCCATTGCCGCCGTGATGGCTTACGCCGCGTTCAGCGTCGGCGGCGCCATCGTGGCCGAGGCGTCGCTGTCCTTCCTGGGCGTCGGCGTCAGCCCGGAGGTTCCGGAGTGGGGCAACATGCTCGCGTCCGCCAAGGACTTCCTGGGAGTCAAGGACTACCTGTGGGTCTACCCGAGTGTCGCGATCGTGCTGACCGTTCTCGGATTTGTTTTCGTCGGCGACGGGCTGCGTGACGCCCTTGACCCGAAGCTGCGCTGAGGAGGGCGGCACCACTTATGACTACTTCACACGTCACCGCCGATGTGCCGCGCCAGCGGGCCGGCGACGAGGAGACCCCCGTACTCGAAGTGCGCGATCTGCACGTCGAGTTCAAGACCCGCGAAGGCGTGGTCAGGGCGGTCAACGGCGTCAACTACAGCGTCAGGTCCGGCGAGACGCTCGCCGTGCTCGGCGAGTCGGGCTCCGGTAAGTCCGTCACCGCGCAGGCCATCATGGGCATCCTCGACTCGCCTCCCGGGCGGGTCGCCAAGGGAGAGATCCTCTTCCAGGGCCGGGACATCCTCACGCTCCCCGAGAGCGAGCGCCGCAAGCTGCGCGGCCCCAAGATGGCCATGATCTTCCAGGACGCCCTGTCGGCGCTGAACCCCGTGTTCTCCGTCGGCAACCAGCTGGGCGAGATGTTCCGCGTCCACCAGGGCATGTCCAAGAAGGCCGCCAAGGCCAAGGCCATCGAGCTGATGGACCAGGTCAAGATTCCGGCCGCCGCGGCCCGGGTCAACGACTACCCCCACCAGTTCTCCGGCGGTATGCGCCAGCGCATCATGATCGCGATGGCGATGGCCCTGGAGCCCGACCTGATCATCGCGGACGAGCCCACGACCGCGCTGGACGTCACCGTCCAGGCCCAGGTCATGGAGCTCCTCGCGGAGTTGCAGCGCGAGTACCAGATGGGCCTGATCCTGATCACCCACGACCTCGGCGTCGTCGCCGACGTCGCCGACAAGATCGCGGTCATGTACGCGGGCCGCATCGTCGAGACCGCTCCGGTCCACGAGCTGTACAAGCGCCCCGCGCACCCGTACACCCGTGGTCTGCTGGACTCGATCCCGCGCCTGGACCAGAAGGGCCAGGAGCTCTACGCAATCAAGGGCCTGCCGCCCAACCTGCTGAAGGCGCCGGCCGGCTGTCCGTTCAACCCGCGCTGCCCGAAGGCGCAGGACATCTGCCGTACGGACGCGCCGGTACTGGTACCGGTGTCGGAGCGGGACGGTTCCGAGCTGCCCGGCCGCGGCAGCGCGTGCCACTTCTGGGAGGAGCAGATCCATGGCTGAGCTCAACAAGGACGAGGCCGTGGACGCCACTCCGAACATCGTCGAGGTCGAGACGGCCGACGCGGCCACCGAGGCCGAGGCCGTAGCTGCCATCGAGGCCCCGGTCGACCAGGGCGAGCCGATTCTTCAGGTGCGCAACCTGGTCAAGCACTTTCCGCTGACCCAGGGCATTCTGTTCAAGCGGCAGATCGGCGCGGTCAAGGCCGTGGACGGGATCTCTTTCGATCTCTACCAGGGTGAGACGCTCGGCATCGTCGGCGAGTCCGGCTGTGGCAAGTCCACCGTCGCCAGGCTGCTGATGATGCTCGAGACCGCCACCGCGGGCGAGGTCTTCTACAAGGGCCAGGACATCACCAGGCTGTCCGGGCGCGCGCTGAAGGCGGTCCGCCGCAACATCCAGATGGTGTTCCAGGACCCGTACACCTCGCTGAACCCGCGGATGACGGTCGGCGACATCATCGGTGAGCCGTACGAGATCCACCCGGAGGTGGCTCCGAAGGGCGACCGGCGCCGCAAGGTGCAGGAGCTGCTGGACGTCGTCGGTCTCAACCCGGAGTACATCAACCGCTATCCGCACCAGTTCTCCGGCGGTCAGCGGCAGCGCATCGGCATCGCCCGCGGCCTGGCGCTCAACCCGGAGATCATCATCTGCGACGAGCCGGTCTCGGCTCTGGACGTGTCCGTCCAGGCGCAGGTCATCAACCTGATGGAGAAGCTGCAGGACGAGTTCAACCTCTCCTACATCTTCATCGCCCACGACCTGTCGATCGTCCGGCACATCTCGGACCGGGTCGGCGTGATGTACCTCGGCAAGATGGCCGAGATCGGTACGGACACGCAGATCTACGACCACCCGACGCACCCCTACACCCAGGCGCTGCTGTCGGCGGTCCCGGTGCCGGACCCGGAGGCCCGCGAGGGCCGCGAGCGGATCATCCTCACCGGCGACGTGCCGTCTCCGGCGAACCCGCCGTCAGGCTGCCGGTTCCGTACGCGGTGCTGGAAGGCGCAGGACAAGTGCGCCACCGATGTCCCGCTGCTGGCGGTCCCGGAACGCTTCAAGGGCGTGGACTCCCCGGTGGCGCACGAATCGGCGTGCCACTTCGCCGAGGAGAAGGACGTCGTTCACGCGGTGTGAGCAGAGCAGCTGGTCTCCGGGCGGATTTCGCACCGGAGACCAGCTGGTTTTTTTTGGAACCGGCGAATCTGAGCAGCTGTCAGCTGTGCCGAGTGGACCTGGAGGACGCGGTTGAGCCCGACCGGGGTCACGCTGCTCGCGGTGCCGCCCGCTTCGGGCGGGACCGGCGGAGGCCACGAGAGGCACAGGCATGCCCGGCTCGACGCCGGACTCACCCCGGCTCCGGCCAGGAGCGCCGGCCCGTGAGGCGGCCGGTCAGCGGGACGCTGCACCACATCGAGATCTGGGTCCCCGACCTCGAGCGGTCTCTCACTTCCTTCGGATGGCTGCTGGGCGCGCTCGGCTACACCCCGTTCCAGAACTGGGACGCCGGACGCAGCTGGCGCCTGGGGCCGACCTATCTGGTCCTGGAGCAGTCTCCGGCGATGACGGCGGCCGGCCGCCACGACCGCTGCCGGCCGGGCCTCAACCATCTCGCCTTCCACATCGAGTCACGGGCCGCGGTCGACGCCCTTGTCACCGACTCGGGTCGGCATGGCTGGCGCCTGCTCTTCGGCGACCGGCATCCCTACGCCGGAGGCGCGGGGCATTACGCCGCCTATCTGGAGAACGAGGACGGCTTCGAGGTCGAACTTGTCGCCCTCGGTCCGGCGCAGGAGAAGTGACGCCGGGTCGGGACGTGTGCCGCCTTGCAGGGCCGGTCGAACGCCCCGGCTCGCGCTGTTCATACATCTGAGGGTTCTCTCATGCGCACGGGCGAGGAGAATATGCGGTCTGCCTTGAAATGGGGTGATATTTGGGCCTGAGCAAGTCTGAGGACACAGGAGGCACTCCATGCGTGGAGTCACGCACGCCAAATGGGCCGTATGCGCGATGGCTGCCGGCCTCGCGGCGACGGCGTGCGGCGGCGGCGACAGTGGCGCCGGTGGTGCCGATGGAATCGTGAGCTCCTCCTGGGGCGACCCGCAGAACCCGCTGGAGCCCTCGAACACCAACGAGGTCCAGGGCGGCAAGGTCCTCGACATGCTCTTCCGCGGTCTCAAGAGATACGACTCGAAGACCGGCGAGGCCCAGGACATGCTCGCCGAGAAGATCGACACCACGGACTCGGTCAACTTCACCGTCACCGTGAAGGACGGCTGGACCTTCAGCAACGGTGAGAAGGTCACCGCCAAGTCCTTCGTGGACGCCTGGAACTACGGCGCCAGCCTGAAGAACAACCAGAAGAACGCCTACTTCTTCGGCTACATCGACGGCTACGCACAGGTCCACCCGGACAAGGGCACGCCCACCGCCCAGACGCTCTCGGGTCTCAAGGTCGTCAACGACAAGACCTTCACGGTCAAGCTCTCCCAGAAGTTCTCCACCTGGCCCGACACCCTCGGCTATGCCGCCTTCTCCCCGCTGCCCCAGGCGTTCTTCGACAGCCACGACGCATGGCTGTCCAAGCCCATCGGCAACGGTCCGTACACCGTCGAGTCGTACGCCAAGGGCTCGAAGCTGGCCATGCGCCGATGGGACGGCTATCCGGGCTCCGACAAGGCGCAGAACGGCGGCGTCGACCTGAATGTGTACACGGACAACAACACCGCCTACACGGACCTGACCGCAGGCAACCTCGATCTTGTCGACGATGTGCCGGCCTCGCAGCTCAAGAATGTGCAGGCGGACCTCGGCGGCAGGTACATCAACACCCCCGCCGGGATCATCCAGACCCTTGCCTTCCCGTACTACGACAAGGCCTGGAACACGCCGGACGCCGTGAAGGTCCGCCAGGGCCTGTCCAGGGCGATCAACCGCCGGCAGATCACCGACACGATCTTCCAGAAGACGCGCACGCCCGCCAAGGACTGGACCTCGCCGGTGCTCGGGGTGGACGGCGGCTTCAGCGACACCCTGTGCGGTGACGCCTGCGAGTACAACGCCGCCGAGGCGAAGAAGCTGATCACGGAGGGCGGCGGTATCCCCGGCGGCCAGGTGAGGATCTCGTACAACGCGGACAGCGGCTCGCACAAGGAGTGGATCGACGCCGTCTGCAACAGCATCAACAACGCGCTGGGCAACGACAAGGCCTGCGTCGGCAACCCGGTCGGTACCTTCGCCGACTTCCGCAACCAGATCGGGCAGCACAAGATGCCCGGTCCGTTCCGGGCCGGCTGGCAGATGGACTACCCGCTGATCCAGAACTTCCTCCAGCCGCTCTACTACACCAACGCCTCGTCCAACGACGGCCTGTGGACCAACGCGGAGTTCGACAAGCTCGTCGACGAGGCCAACGCCGAGACCGATTCGAAGAAGGCCGTGGAGACCTTCCAGAAGGCCGAGGAAGTCGTACGGGACCAGATGGCGGCCATCCCGCTCTGGTACCAGAACGGCAGCGCCGGCTACTCGGACCGTGTCACGAACGTCGCACTGAACCCCTTCAGCGTCCCGGTCTACAACGAGATCAAGGTCAAGTGACGGCGGAAGAAGCATCCGGCCCGGCGCGACCGACCGCGCCGGGCCGGCAGCTACACCGAGCCTCCCCGCATTCCGCGCCCACGAACCCCGGAGCCCTTCATGGGACGTTATGTGATCCGGCGTCTGCTGCAGATGATCCCGGTCTTCTTCGGCGCCACGCTGCTGATCTTCCTCATGGTGAACGTGATGGGCGACCCCATCGCGGGTCTCTGCGGCGACCGGCAGTGCGACCCGGCGACGGCCGCCCAGCTGCGCAAGGAGTTCGGCCTCGACAAGCCGGTGTGGCAGCAGTACCTGACGTACATGGGCAGTGTCTTCACCGGCGACTTCGGCACCGCCTTCAACGGACAGCAGGTCACCGAGCTGATGGGCGAGGCCTTCCCGGTCACCATCCGGCTCACCGTCGTCGCGATCGTCTTCGAGATGCTGATCGGCATCACGCTCGGTGTGATCACGGGCCTGAAGCGCGGCCGCCCCGTCGACACCGGCGTGCTGCTGCTCACCCTGGTCGTGATCTCGGTCCCGACCTTCGTCACCGGTCTCATCCTCCAGCTGCTGCTGGGTGTCCAGTGGGGCATCATCAAGCCCGCCGTTTCACCGGAGGCGCCGGTCAACGAGCTGATCGTCCCCGGCCTTGTGCTCGCCTCGGTCTCGCTCGCCTATGTCACCCGGCTGACCCGGACCTCGATCGCCGAGAACGCCCGCTCCGACTACGTCCGCACCGCGAAGGCGAAGGGCCTGCCCAGACACCGGGTGATCAGCCGTCATCTGCTGCGCAACTCACTGATCCCGGTGGTCACCTTCATCGGCACCGATATCGGCGCGCTGATGGGCGGTGCGATCGTCACCGAGCGCATCTTCAACATCCATGGCGTCGGCTACCAGCTCTACCAGGGCATCCTGCGCCAGAACACCCAGACCGTCGTGGGCTTCGTGACCGTGCTCGTCATCGTCTTCCTGGTGGCGAATCTGCTGGTCGACCTTCTGTACGCCGTTCTCGACCCGAGGATCCGGTATGCCTGAGCCTCAGTACGACAACGGGGGAGCCATCGCCTCCACCGGCGCCGGCGGTGCGATGGACCTCGCGACCGCCGAGGGAGCGACCCTCGAGAAGACCCCCGGCGGTCCGCTGGGCACAGGCCCTGCCGAGAAGCCCCGCAGCCTCTGGTCCGACGCCTGGCGCGATCTGCGTCGCAACCCCGTCTTCATCGTCTCGGGCCTGATCATCCTCTTCCTGGTCGTCATCGCGATCTGGCCCCAGTCGATCGCCACCCAGAATCCGCTCCAGTGCGACCTCGCCAAGGCCCAGCAGGGCTCCCAGCCCGGCCATCCGTTCGGCTTCAACGCGCAGGGCTGCGACGTCTATACGCGCACGGTCTACGGCGCGCGGACCTCGGTCACCGTCGGCGTCTGCGCCACTCTCGGTGTGGCGCTGCTCGGTTCCGTCCTCGGCGGTCTGGCGGGCTTCTTCGGCGGGGCGTCGGACGCGACTCTCTCCCGGATCACCGATATCTTCTTCGGCATCCCCGTCGTCCTCGGCGGTCTGGTCCTGCTGTCCGTCGTCACCAGCACCACGGTCTGGCCCGTCATCGGCTTCATGGTGCTGCTGGGCTGGCCGCAGCTCTCCCGTATCGCACGCGGCTCGGTCATCACCGCCAAACAGAACGACTACGTCCAGGCTGCCCGGGCGCTCGGTGCCTCCCACTCCCGGATCCTGCTGAGGCACATCACCCCCAACGCCGTCGCGCCGGTGATCGTCGTGGCGACCATCGCGCTCGGTACGTACATCTCGCTGGAGGCGACGCTCTCCTACCTCGGTGTGGGGCTGAAGCCGCCGACCGTGTCCTGGGGCATCGACATCTCCTCCGCGTCCCCGTACATCCGCAATGCTCCGCACATGCTCCTCTGGCCGGCCGGCGCGCTGGCGGTCACGGTGCTCGCGTTCATCATGCTCGGCGACGCGGTGCGCGACGCCCTCGACCCCAAGCTGCGCTGAGGAAGCCGCCATGTTGCTCGAAGTGCGCGATCTGCACGTGGAGTTCCGTACGCGGGACGGCGTGGCCAAGGCCGTCAACGGCGTCAACTACACGGTGGACGAAGGCGAGACGCTCGCGGTACTGGGCGAATCCGGGTCCGGCAAGTCCGTCACCGCGCAGGCGATCATGGGAATCCTGGACACGCCCCCGGGGAAGATCGCCGGCGGCGAGGTCCTCTTCAGGGGACAGGATCTGCTGCTGCTCAAGGAGGAGGAGCGGCGGAAGATCCGTGGGGCCGGGATGGCCATGATCTTCCAGGACGCTCTCTCGTCCTTGAACCCGGTGCTGAGCGTCGGCGACCAGCTCGGCGAAATGTTCACCGTCCACCGCAGGATGTCGCGCAAGGACGCGCGGGCCAGGGCCGTCGAGCTGATGGAGCGGGTGGGCATCCCGGGGGCGAAGGAGCGGGTCGGGCAGTATCCGCACCAGTTCAGCGGCGGCATGCGCCAGCGCATCATGATCGCCATGGCGCTGTCCCTGGAGCCGGACCTGATCATCGCGGACGAGCCGACGACCGCGCTGGACGTCACCGTCCAGGCCCAGGTGATGGATCTGCTGGCCAATCTCCGGACCGAGCTGAACATGGGGCTCATCCTGATCACCCACGACCTGGGCGTGGTCGCCGACGTCGCCGACAAGATCGCGGTGATGTACGCGGGCCGGATCGTCGAGACGGCTCCCGTCCACGACATCTACAAGGCCCCGGCCCATCCGTACACCAAGGGCCTGCTGGAGTCGATCCCGCGCCTGGACCAGAAGGGCCGGGAGCTGTACGCGATCAAGGGCCTGCCGCCGAACCTGATGAACATCCCGCCGGGCTGCGCCTTCAACCCGCGCTGTCCGATCGCCCAGGACGTGTGCCGGACCGATGTCCCGCCGCTGTACCAGGTGTCCGAGGACCGCAGGAGCGCCTGCCACTTCTGGGAGGAGACGCTCAATGGCTGAGGCGATCCTGGAGGTCCGCGGTCTGGTCAAGCACTATCCGCTCACCCGGGGCATCCTCTTCAAGAAGCAGGTCGGCGCGGTCAGGGCGGTGGATGGCGTCGATCTCGACCTGGTCGCGGGCGAGACGCTCGGCATCGTGGGGGAGTCGGGCTGCGGCAAGTCGACGCTCGCCAGGATGCTGGTGCACCTGGAGGTGCCCACGGCCGGTGCGATCCGGTACAAGGGCGACGACATCACCAAGCTGTCCGGGCGCGCGCTGAAGGCGGTCCGCCGCAACATCCAGATGGTCTTCCAGGACCCGTACACCTCGCTCAATCCGCGGATGACGGTCGGCGACATCATCGGTGAGCCGTACGAGATCCATCCCGAGGTGGCGCCCAAGGGCGACCGGCGCCGAAAGGTCCAGGACCTCCTCGATGTCGTCGGTCTCAACCCCGAGTATATCAACCGCTATCCGCACCAGTTCAGCGGCGGTCAGCGGCAGCGCATCGGCATCGCGCGCGGTCTGGCTCTCCAGCCGGAGGTCATCGTGGCCGACGAGCCGGTCTCCGCGCTGGACGTCTCCGTGCAGGCGCAGGTCATCAATCTGCTGGACCAGCTGCAGAGTGAATTCAGCCTGAGCTACGTCTTCATCGCGCACGACCTGTCGATCGTCCGGCACATCTCGGACCGGGTGGGCGTGATGTATCTGGGGCGGATCGTGGAGATCGGCAAGAACGCGGAGATCTACGACCATCCGACACATCCGTACACCCAGGCGCTGCTGTCGGCAGTTCCGGTGCCGGACCCGGAGGCGCGTGAGCACCGGGAGCGGATCATTCTGCGCGGTGATGTGCCGTCGCCGGCGAACATCCCGTCCGGCTGCCGCTTCCGTACGCGGTGCTGGAAGGCGCAGGAGCGGTGCGAGCTGGAGGTGCCGACGCTGGCGGTGCCGGCGGAGTTCCGGCTGGCGAGCGGGCCGGCGCATCATGCCTCGGCGTGCCACTTCGCGGAGGAGAAGCGCGTGGTGCCGACGGAGGAGGAGCCGGACGCCGAGTGACCCGCCCCCTGCGGCTCCGCTCCGCCCGACCCGCTCCCGAACGCCGGAGGGGCCGAATCTCAGCCCGTGTCCGCCTCCAGGTCCCGCAGCGCCGGATCCAGGATCACGTCCTCCTCCCGCACCCGCGTCGGCTCCTGGGGGAAGTGGCACGCCGTCAGGTGACCCTCGAGGTTCCCCTCGATCCGCACCAGCGGCGGTACCTCGCTCGCGCACTTCGACCGCGCCTTCCAGCAGCGCGTACGGAAACGGCAGCCCGACGGCGGATCGATCGGCGACGGCACGTCGCCCGCCAGGCGGATGCGTACCTGCGCCCGCGCGTCCGCCTCGTCGCTCAGCGCCGCCTCCGGGACGGCGGAGAGCAGTGCGTGGGTGTACGGATGCCGGGGCCGGTGGTAGATCGAGTCGCGGTCGCCGACCTCCACCACCTTGCCGAGGTACATCACCGCCACCCGTTGCGAGAAGTGCCGTACGACCGCCAGGTCGTGGGCGATGAAGAGGAAGGCGATGCCCAGCTCCCGCTGGAGTTCCTGCAGCAGATTGACGACCTGCGCCTGGATGGAGACATCGAGCGCGGAGACGGGTTCGTCCGCGACGATCAGTTTCGGCTCCAGCGCCAGGGCCCTTGCCACGCCGATGCGTTGGCGCTGGCCGCCGGAGAACTCGTGCGGGAAGCGGTTGTAGTGCTCGGGGCTCAGGCCGACGATCTCCAGCAGCTCACGGACCCGCGTCTCGCGCCCGCCCTTGGGCCGTATGTTGTTGATTTCCATTGGCCCGGAAATGATCTTTCCGACGGTCTGCCGCGGGTTCAGCGACGAGTACGGATCCTGGAAGATCATCTGGATCTCGGGGCGTATCGGCGCCAGCTGCTTGCGGTCGGCCCGGCTGATGTCCTGGCCACGGTAGGTGATCTTCCCCGCGGTCGGTTCCAGGAGACGGGTCAGCAGCCGGCCCGTCGTCGACTTGCCGCAGCCCGACTCGCCGACGAGCCCGAAGCTCTCGCCCGCGTACAGCGTGAGATTGATGCCGTCGACCGCCTGAACCGCGCCGATCCGCCGTTTGAACGGAAAACCGCCCGTGATCGGGAAGTGCTTCGTCAGCCCTTCCGCCGTCATCAGGACCTCGCCGTCGGCGACAGCCCGGTCGCGCGGGGCGGGGATGGTGGCTCTGTGCGCCATGTCGCGTCTCTCCCTACCCCAGCCGGGGCTTGATCTGCTCGATGAAGACGGTTTGCTTCCGCTCGGCCGTGAGGTGGCAGGCGGAGCCCCGCCCCTCGGGCAGCTCCGGCCGTACGTCCTCGCAGGTGGTGCCGCCGACCGTGGAGGGGAAGCCGCAGCGCGGACGGAACGGGCAGCCCGAAGGCGGCGAGAGCAGACTCGGCGGGGCCCCAGGAATGGGGGTCAGCGGTTCCGAGACGTCCGACCCGAGGCGTGGCATCGACCCCAGCAGGCCCCAGGTGTACGGGTGCTGGGGACCCCGCAGAATCTCGCGCACCGAACCGCGCTCCACCGCCCGGCCCGCGTACATCACCAGCAGGTCGTCGGCGATATTGGCGACCACGCCCAGATCATGGGTGATCAGGATGATCGCCGAGCCGAACTCCTGCTGGAGGTCGCGCAGCAGGTCCAGGATCTGCGCCTGCACGGTGACGTCCAGCGCCGTCGTCGGCTCGTCCGCGATCAGCAGCTCCGGATTGCACACCAGCGACATCGCGATCATCGCGCGCTGCCGCATACCGCCGCTGAACTGGTGCGGGTAGTCGTGCGCCCGCAACTTCGGCTGCGGAATACCGACCTTCTCCAGCATCCGGACCGCCCGCGCCCACGCCTCCCGCCTGGATGCCCCGGTGTGCTTGCGGTACGGCTCGGAGATCTGCCGGCCGATCGTGTAGTACGGCGAGAGCGCGGTCAGCGAGTCCTGGAAGATCATCGCTGCCTTGTTGCCGCGCAGCCGTTCCAGCGTCCGCTCCCCGGCCCCGGTCATCTCCTGGCCGTCCAGCAGGATCTCGCCCCGGGTCTCGGTGAACCTGGGGTCGTGCAGCCCGAGGATGGAGAGATTCGTGACGGACTTCCCGGAGCCGGACTCGCCGACGATGCCGAGCGTCCTGCCGCGCTCCAGATCGAAGGAGATCCCGTCGACGGCCCTCACCGTCCCGTCCTCGGTGGAGAAGTGGACGTACAGATCGCGTACGGAGAGAAAGGGGCCGTCGGCGGCAGGCCGGGGCGGCTGATCGGTCTTGGTCAGGGTGGTCATGTGGCTCAGGACTCCTAGGCCGGCCGCACGCGCGGATCGAGCAGGGCGTAGACGGCGTCCACGACGATGTTGAAGAAGACGATGGCCGCGGCGCTGATCAGCATCACGCCCATCAGCATGGGCAGATCGGTGAGCTGCACGGACTGCACCGCAAGGCGTCCGATGCCGTGCAGGGTGAAGGTGACCTCGGTGATCATCGCGCCGCCAAGCAGTGAGCCGAGGTCCATGCCGAAGATGGTCAGGACCGGGGCGACCGCGCCTCGCAAGGCGTACCGGAAGAAGACGGTCCGGCGGGCGAGGCCCTTGGCGCGGGCGGCCCGGACATGCTCCTCCTGGAGCTGCTCGGCCATCAACGACCGTGCGAGGCGGCTGTAGTTGGCGATGAAGATCATCGAGAGGACGAGCCACGGCAGCATCATCCCGGCGAACCACCCCGCCGGATCCTCGGTGATCGGAACGTATTCGGGCTGATCCAGCCAGCCGAGGTGGGAGACGAACAGCGCGAGGCAGAGTACGCCGACGAAGTAGATCTGCAGTGACGAGCCGAGCAGCGACAGCGAGCTGAAGAACTTGTCGACCCAGGTCCCGCGGTACGCGGCGGCCAGCAGGCCGATGCCCACTCCGACGAGGAGGAAGACGGCCGCGCCGCCGAAGGCGAGGGAGAGCGTGGTCGGGAAGCGGTCGAGGATCGTGCCCCACACCGATTCCTGATTGACGAACGAGTAGCCGAAGCACGGCGCGTCACAGTGCCCGACGGTGAAGTCACGGCCCGCGAAGATCCCCACCATGAAGTCCCAGTACTGCACCGGGACCGGCTTGTCGAGGCCGAGGTTGCTGTTGATGAGCGCGAGAGCGGCCGGATCGCAGTTCTTCCCGCAGGCCAGCCGGGCGGGCTCGGCGGGCAGCGCGAAGAACAGGAAGAAGGTGACCGCGCTGATCACCAGAAGGATGACGAGAGCGCCGAGCGAGCGGCGGACGAGGAATCTCAGCATGGCCTCGCGGGCTTCCGGGAGAGGACCGGAGGAGGCTCCCTGCACCGTCGGGGGGCGGGGAGCCGATCCGGTGCGCCGGTGACTACTTGACGTACACGGCGGTCGGGTCCACGGCGCCGTACGGCTCGTGGAACTTCACGCCGCCGATGCCCGAACCCCAGAGCGTGAACAGCCGGTTGTAGAAGATCGGCACCTGCGGAACCTCGTCGGTCAGGATCTTCTGGCCGATCCTGACCCACTCGCTGCCGGCCCGGTCGATGTCGCCGATCTTCTCCGCCTTGGCGATATCACCGTTGACGGCGGGGGAGTTGAGGTGCGAGTAGTTCGCCGAGTCGTCGTAGATGTTCCTGCCGTCGTAGAGCGGCGGCACGACCGTCGACGCGGACGGCCAGTCGGCGCCCCACGAGGAGCGGTAGGCGTCGTACTGGTTCCTCACCTTGCCGATCTGCGTGTAGTACGTCGAGGAGTCGAGCTCCTTCTTCTCCACCTTGAAGCCGGCCTTCTCCAGTGCCCGTTCCACGACCACCGCGGAGTTCTGGGCGGGGCCGGTGTTGGCGTAGGCATAGACGATCGTCCTGCCCTCCGCGCCCGCCTCCTTCAGCAGTGCCTTGGCCTTCTCGGGGTTGCCCGCCGGGTACTTCTTCTTCTCGAACGGGTCGACCGGCTGGTAGCCCTTGAGGGTCGGGCCGACCAGAGAGCCCGCGACCTCGCCTGCCTTGACCCCGCCGTACTGCTGCAGCACCTGACCCGAGGGCCAGGCCCAGGCCAGCGCCTCGCGGACCCGCTTGTCCTTGATCCGGTCCATGTTGAAGCTGACCACGTCGACGTACGGCTGGGTCTTCGTGAGCGACCTCGCCATCGCGTCCTTGTTCTTCAGGACCGTCGAGATCAGCGACGGGTCGACCGCGTTGGTGAAGGTCATACCGGTCTTGTCGGCGCCCTGTTCGGCGACGAGCCGGCGGGTGGAGTCCACCCACTGGTGGCCGAAGGTGACCGCGAACCTGTCGGCGTACTGGTGGCGTACGGCGTCCGACTTCGGGTCCCAGTTGGTGTTCCTGACGAACTCGATGCTCTTGTCCGGCTTGAAGTTCCGAATCTTGTACGGCCCCGACGCGACCGGCGCCTTGTCGTACTTCTCCTTGGTGTCCTTGGCCGCCGGGACCGCGGTGATGTTCGGCATGGCGACCGCGAACGGCACTTCGGCGCGCGGCTGGGCGAAGTGGAAGACGATGGTCTTGTCGTCCGGTGTCGCCAGCACGCTGTCCGGCAGATGTTTGCCCTTGTACGGGCCGTCCGGCAGCGCCTTGCGGAAGGTCTGACCGGCTCCGGAGAGCCACTGCTGCAGATACGTCGGCCCGCTCACCTGGTACTCGGCGTACAGCCGCTCGACGCCGTGCCGTACGTCCTTCGAGGTGATCGGCGTACCGTCCTCGAACTTCAGCCCGTCCTTCAGGGTGTACGTCCAGGTCTTGCCGCCGTCGGAGGACCTGCCGGTGTCCGTGGCGAGGTCGCCGACCAGCGTCACCTTGCCGGTCCTGTCGTCGACGTTGTACGTGGTGAGCGTGCGGTTGAACAGCGTCTGCATGATCAGTTCGTCGCTGACATAGATCTGGCCGGGGTCCAGATGCTCGAAGGCGTCACGCTGCAGCACGGTGACCGTGCCGCCCGGCTTGGCCCCCGGCAGGTCCGGGGCGGGTCCGGTGGAGTCCTGGGCGGTGCCGATGGTGATGGACTGCTGCGTGAGTCCGGGTTCCTTGGACTGTTTGTCCTTGCTGTCGCCTCCGCCGCCGCTGCTGCACGCGGACAGCACAAGCGCGCCGGCGGCAACCGCGACGGCCGGAATCCGCACTCTTCGCCGAATGGTGGATGTCATGGTCTCCACTCACCTGCCTCGTCGGAGGGAACAGTCAGTGCCTTGCGACGTGCGTCAACGCCTGGTCTTCGGGTCGATGGCGTCCCGGACCGAGTCCCCGAGCAGATTGAAGGCGACCACGAAGATCACCATGGCGATGCCCGGAAAGAACATGTACGTGATGTCGCCCTCGTAGAAGTCGGCACCCTTGGCGAACATCCGGCCCCAGTCGGGTGTCGGCTCCACCAGACCCACCCCGAGGAAGGAGAGGCCGGCCTCGAGGGTCACGAAGTTGGGCAGCATCAGCGTGGACTGCACCAGGATCGGTGTCGTCACATTCGGCAGCAGCTCCCGGCGGATGATGCGCCAGGGCGGAGCGCCGGTGACCTTGGCGGCCTCGATGAACTCCCTCTCGCGCAGGCTCAGTACCGAGGATCTCAGCAGCCGCGCCAGCGTCATCCAGCCCAGCAGCCACAGGACGAGCACCAGCGCCGTGACCCGGAAGTAGGTCGGGGTCTCCTTCTGCGGGCTCACGAAGAGCGCGGTGACCACCGGCATGAAGGCGACGAAGAAGAGCTGCTGCGGGAACGAGAGCAGCAGATCGATGAAGCGGCCGAGGAAGTAGTCGGTACGGCCGCCCAGGTAGCCTGCCGTCACACCGACGAGAATTCCCGTGATGGTGGAGAGAACGGTGGCCGCCAGGCCGATCAGGAGCGAGGTCCTGATTCCGTACACCAACTGCATCAGAACGTCGCGGCCCAGTCTCGGCTCGATTCCGAACCAGAATTCTCCGTCGATGCCGCCGTTCGGTTTCATCGGATAGCTGGTGACCGGATCGAGCAGTTCCGGACGGTCGAGGCCGTAGGTGATGTACGGATCCTTTCCGTACAGCCGGCCGATCACCGGAGCGAGCGCCGCCACGAGGAAGAAGAACAGCACGATGTACGCGGCAAGCAAGCCCGTACGATCGCGTGTGAAGCGCCGCCATGCCAACTGGCCCGGGGACCGGCCGACAAGCGTCCGCTCCCCCTTGCTCAGAGCGTCAGGGAGCGGCCCGGTCTCGGCCGCCGGGCCGGTCGACCCGGCACGGGATGGAATCGTCACGTCACTTCTCGCCCCCGCAACTCATGACTCTCGGTTCATGACTTACGCACCGGCCGCGGACGTCGGTGAACGCCGCTGTTTGAGCGGACTGTGGCAATCGTGGGTGTGCCAGTCAAGAGTCTCGCGGCGCAAGCTGTGTTGTCCATGCGCTTCTTGGGCGAAGGTTCTGCAGATCGATCCGCCTACGTGCTTGACAGGCCTTCTGGGCGAGCGACATAGCTCGATAAATGCCCATCAATTTCGTTAACACATAGGCAACTTGACTGTCGCAACTCCGATATACGAACGCGTCAGGCTGAACAGCGTACGGCCGTGCGGGTGCCGTAGACCGGCCGGGGCTCGCCATGTAGCCCCGGCCGGTCGCCCGCGCGCCGCGCGAGCCCTTGTTCAAGGGTGTACGGCGATGCAGGATCCCCCTTGTGACTCTCACGCGGGCGGCCCGGATCACCGGAGCGGTGCTGTGTGCCGCGCTCGCGCTCATCGTGGCTGCCTGGATCGTCCGGGATCTCACCACGGCCGTCAGTCCGCTCGATCTCTGGCGGCACTGGACCGGCAGCCGCCGCAGCGCTGCCCCCGCCCCCCTGACGACCACCCTCCAGGACCCGCTGCTGCTGGCGGTGTACGTCACCGTGGCCATCACCGCCCCGCGCTCGCCCGTCGCGGCCGCGGCCCTGGTGACAGCCGGAGTGATCACGCTCGCCGTACGGCTGCCGGGGTTGTGGGTGATCAGCTCCTCCTGGATGGATGTGCTGTCCACCCATCAACTGCGCACCCGGGCCATGTATTGCGTCTTCGCCGCGCTCGGGCTCGGCATCGGACTGATCATCACGGCCGCCGCGGGCCGACGTGCGCCCGGCGCGGCCTACGACTCGTACGCCACCCATGACACGTACGCCCCTGAGCGGACGCCGACCCGGCCCACCCAGGGTGTCTCGGTGCTCGCCTTTCTGCTGCTGGGCGCGTCGGCGGGCGTGCTGGTGGCCTGGGAGATCGACACGGCCACCGGGTACGCGGGCACGCGCTATCCCGACCGGTTCACCGGCAGCGAGACGGTCCGGCTGCCGTTGCTCGGGGTTCCGCCGGGCTGGCTGACCGCGGTGATGGTGGTGCTCGCCCTGGTGGCGGCGGCCGGTGCGCTGTTCCGCGCCGTCTTCTCGCGGCCGCTGGGGCTGGTGCTCGCGGTGTTCCTGGTGGGCATGGGTGGGACCGGGCTCGACTTCGCCGTACGGAACCGTCTCTTCTCCCGGCTCGGCGATCTGCCGTTCCGCGAGCAACTCCTCTTGGGTACCTGGCTGTTCGAGCTGGCGGCCGGTGCGGTGCTGCTGCTCGCGCTCGCCCGACGGGGCGAGAGGGGCCCGTCGGACGGCGGTGTCCCTGACCGGCGGCGGCCGCAGTCCGCCTACGGCCGTCCGCAGAGCGGCTACGGTCCGCCGCAGGCCGGCGGCGGATTCGGCCCGCCGCCGCCCTCCTCACCGCCGCCGGGCTGGTAGCCCCCGAGGCTCCCCGCCCCGCCGCTCAGTCGCCGGGCGGCCTGAACGGCAGCCCCAACGACCGCTTGAGGAAGTCCACTTGGAGCAGCAGCAGATTCTCCGCGATCTGCTCCTGCGGTGTCATGTGGGTCACTCCGGTCAGCGGCAGCACCTCATGCGGACGGCCCGCGGCGAGCAGCGCGGAGGAGAGCCGCAGGCTGTGCGCCATCACCACATTGTCGTCCGCCAGACCATGGATGATCATCAAAGGGCGTGGCGGGTTCTCCGGGGCCGTCAACCCGTCTTCCGTGACGAGTGAGTTGGCCGCGTACACCTCGGGCCTCGTCGCCGGATCGCCCAGATAGCGCTCGGTGTAGTGGGTGTCGTACAGCCGGAAATCGGTCACCGGCGCACCGGCGACCGCCGCATGGAAGACATCCGGACGGCGCAGCACCGCGAGCGCGGCCAGATAGCCGCCGTACGACCAGCCGCGGATCGCCACCCGGCCGAGATCCAGCGGGAAGGTCCCGGCGAGCGAGTGCAGCGCCTCGATCTGGTCGTCGAGAGTGAGCGGGAAGTTGTCCTTGACGGCCTTCTCCCAGCCCGGGGAGCGGCCCGGAGCGCCCCGGCCGTCCACGACGATCACCGCGAATCCCTGGTCGGCGAACCACTGGGAGGTGAGATACGGATTCTGTGCCGCGTACACCCGCTGACCGTGCGGTCCCCCGTACGGGTCCAGTAGAACCGGAAGCGGCCCGTCCGACTCGTTGTAGCCGGAGGGCAGCAGCACGGCACACGGAATCCGGTGCGCGCCCCCCTCACAGAGCCGCACCCGGGCCTTCAGCACCGGCTGTTCCGCATGCGACGCGACGACCGCGACCGGCTTCCCGTCCCGCAGCACCTGCACGGACGCGCCACTCATCTCCGTACGGGACGAAGCCAGTACCGTCACCCCGCCGGAGCGCACCGCCGAGTGCACTCCCGCACCGTCCGAGATCCGCTCGATCCCCAGCTCATTGACCCGGTACACATGGATCTCGCCGGTCTCCGGCTCCGCGGCCTCCTCGCCCGCCGCCGCCGACACCAGGACGTCGCTCTCGCCGATGTCCAGCACCGCCCGCAGCTGCAACTGCGCTCCGGTCAGCGCCCGGTCGCCCACCGCGAGCACCCGTGCCCCGCCCTCGTCCGCGATCCGCACCAGACGCCCGTCCGGCGCCCAGGCCGGCACCCCGGGGAAGAGCTCGAGCCACACCGGATCCTCGTCGACATGCACCGTCCGGGTCTCGCCCGACTCCGTGTCCACGGCCAGATACAGCTGGGTCCGCTGGTCCCGGGACTGGACGAGCAGCAGCGGAGCGCCCGCGGACGACCAGTGCACCCGTGCCAGATACGGATAGCGGGCCCGGTCCCAGCTCACCTCCGTACGCCCTCCGTCCAGGGTGAGCAGGAACAGCCGCACCTCGGCGTTGGGCGTCCCCGCCGCCGGATACGCCACCCGCTCCGGCTCCCGGTCCGGATGCGCGGGATCGGAGATCCACCAGCGCTGTACGTCCCGCTCGTCGACCCGGGCGACCAGCAGCCGGTCCGACTCGGGCGCCCACCAGAAGCCGCGCGAGCGGTCCATCTCCTCGGCCGCGATGAACTCCGCGAGACCGTACGCGCTCTGCTCGTCCTCCGGCTCGGCCAGCGCCCGGTCACCTTCACCCTCCGCACCACTCACCCGCAGCGCGCCGCCCGCCACATAGGCGACATGGCGGCCGTCGGGAGACGGCCGGGGGTCGATCACCGGCCCGGGCACCCGCAGTTCGCGCGTGGTCCCGGCCCGCAGCTCGGCCGTGTACAGCCGCCCCGACAGCGCGAACGCCGCCAACTCGACAGCCTGGTCCACCGCGTAGCCGACGATGCCCGCCGACCCCTCCCGGCTGCGCTCGCGCCGGGCCCGCTCCTTCGCCGACAGCTTCTCCGCGGCACCGCCGAGCAGCGCGTCCGGATCGGCGGCCAGGCGTTCCTGGGCCTGGCGTCCGCGCGCGTCGAGATCCAGCACCCAGAGCCGGCCCGTCCGGTCGGTCCCGGAGGCCGAACGGAGGAACACCACCCGGGAGCCGTCCGGGGACACGGTGAAGGCGCGCGGTGCGCCCAGCGTGAAGCGCTGGGTCCTGGCGTACTGACGCGGGAAGGAGAGCTGCTGCCTCGAGGTCATGCGACCGAACCTAGCGTTCGTGCGCCCCCATGTGCTGCCGTGCACCGATCGATGCGTTGGTACGGATAGTTATGATCCGTAGCGCAAGGTGGGTATGAACCCCCCGGCACATGCAACCTGCCCGTCCCTACCGAATATCTGTGGAGGTGAACCGCCGTGGCACTCTCGATTTCGGCGGTGGTGCTGCTGGCGATCGTCGTCTTCCTGCTGGTCCGGAAGTCCGGGCTGAAGGGTGGGCATGCGGCGGTCTGCGTGTTGCTCGGGTTCTATCTCGCAAGCTCGTCCATTGCCCCCACCATCAACGAACTCACGACAAACGTGGCCGGAATGATCGGCGGCATCAAGTTCTAGCGAAGGTCAGGCCTCGTAGGCTGTCCGGTATGAAGGATCTTCCCGCCCGTCGTCTGCTCCTGGTGCACGCGCACCCGGACGACGAGTCGATCAACAACGGCGCGACGATGGCTCTGTACGCGGCCGCCGGCGCCCAGGTCACCCTGGTGACCTGCACACTCGGTGAGGAGGGCGAGGTCATCCCGCCCGACCTCGCCCATCTCGCGCCCGACCGGGAGGACCGGCTGGGCGTTCATCGCGTCGGCGAACTGGCCGCCGCGATGAAGGAGCTGGGCGTCACCGACCACCGCTTCCTCGCGGGTCCCGGCAGGTTCCGGGACTCCGGGATGATGGGCGTGGAGCAGAACCACCGTGAGGGCGCGTTCTGGAACACCGATGTGGACGAGGCGGCCCCGTATCTCGTCGAGGTGATTCGTTCCGTGCGTCCGCAGGTGCTCGTGACGTACGACCCGCGCGGCGGCTACGGACATCCCGACCACATCCAGGCGCACCGGGTCGCGATGCGCGCCGCCGAGCTGGCCGCCGATCCCGCCTTCCGACGCGATCTCGGCGAGGCGCACACCATCGCCAAGATCTACTGGAACCGGGTGCCGCGCTCGGTGGCCGAGGAAGGCTTCGCCCGGCTCCGCGCCGCCGGTGCGGACTTCCCGGGCATCGCGGCCCTCGACGACATTCCGGGTGTTGTGGACGACTCCGAGATCACCACCGAAATCGATGCCACGGCGTACGCGGAACAGAAGGCGGCGGCGATGCGCGCCCATGCCACCCAAATCGCCGTGGACGGCCCCTTCTTCGCACTCTCCAACGACCTGGGGCAGCCGATCTTCGCGACCGAGTACTACCAGTTGGTGCGGGGCGAGTCCGGAGCACCGGCCGGAGCGCGCGAACACGATCTCTTCGCGGGGGTGCCGGCATGAGCGGATCGACAGGCGGACAGCATGTGCCGGGGGCCTGGCTCTCCCGGTCGCCGAAGCCGGGCCGGATCGCCGCCTACCTCGGACTCGCCGTTCTCGGTGCGCTCATCGGCTTCGCCGGTTCACTGGTCCAAGGGGCCTGGTTCCCCGGCGGGTTGGTGCTCGCCCTGCTCGCCACGGCAGGTCTGTTCTACGGTTCGCTGCGGGCCACCGGAACGCAGCTCGGCGTGCTGGCGCCGGCCGTGGGCTGGCTGCTCGCGATCGTGCTGCTCAGCATCGGGCGCCCGGAGGGCGACGGGCTGTTCTCCGCGGGGATCGGACCGCTCGTCTTCATGCTGGGCGGAATGGCGTTGGCTGTGATGTGCGCCACGATGTCGCGGCCCCCGCACCCGGGTGGCGGGCCCGGCCGACCCGGCAAGTAGGGCCCGGGCGGAGCAACTCTTCCCGGGTTGTGCGGCTTTCCGGGGTGTACGAGGTCAAGGCGCCGGACACCGCGCTCACCTCGGGCGGGACCCCCGCCATGCAGTCCGGGCGGCAGGCCCCTATGGTGGGTCGCCCCGAGGGGTGGGAAGCCACTGAACTGACCATGCCCGTACGGTCGGCGGAAATGTCGCTTTCCACAGTCCCGGGGTGTCCGTCGGCAGCGGCCAGTATGGTGGTGCGCGCCGCCGAGCCGCCCGCAGCAGTAGCTATCCAGTAAGAAACGGGCGGCGGAGCCAACCGGGAGAACCTGCTTTGAGTCGTGAAACTGACAGTTCGTCCTCCGGCCCCCAGGGGCGCGGTGGAGCCGCGTACCCCTCGGGGACACCGCCGTACGGATCCCGCCAGTATCCGTCGCTGCATCCTCCGCAGGACGCTCCGGACGAGGCCGCCGACGTGGCTCCCGAGCCGCAGCCCGACGAGCCCAGGACCGAGACCACGCTGACGACGCGTATCCGGATCAACATCCCGGGTTCGCGGCCGATCCCGCCGGTCGTCATGCGTACGCCGATGAGCGACGTGGACGCCGCCTCGGCCAGACAGGACAGCGAGCGCACGGGCAGCACACGGCGGCCCGACGTGCCGGAGCAGCCTGCCGCGCCCGCGGCGGAGCCGCCGGCCGAGGAGAAGGCGCCGACCAGCGACTGGTTCGCACCGCGCAAGTCGGGTCCGGCTTCGGGCACGAGTCCGGCTTCGGGCACGAATGGTGCGGGTCTGGCGGCATCGGCCGGACAGCAGTCCGCTCCTGCCGCGCCCACGGGGCCGGGCGCCGGCACGAACGGCGGCGGTCCCGGTGCCGGTCTCCCGTACTTCTCGGACGGCCGGCAGGACGGTCCCGGTCAGAGCCGTCCCGGCGCGAGCATCCCCGGCCAGGGCGGACCGGCGAACGGCGCTCCCGGCAACGGCGGGCCCGGAGCGCCGCGCGGTGGCGGTTCGCTCAGCGACCTCGCCGCGAACGCGGACGGCCCGGCCTCCGGCGCGAACGGCTTCGCTCCCGGGGGCGGCACGCCTCCGCTGGGTGTACGTCCGCCCGGCGCGTCCCTCGGCCCCACCGGGCCGACGACGGGACCGGTCACCGGCAGCATGCCGCTCGGCCGGCCCCCCGGCGGTCCGGGAGCCGGCGTTCCCGGCGCGGGCGGCCAGCGTGGTCCGGGAGCCGGCGTTCCCGGCGTACCGGGTCCTGGCGGTCCCCCCGGTCCAGCTTTCGGCGTTCCCGGTCCCGGCGGCGCGCCCCGGATGTCCGACGACACCGCGGTGCTCACCCCTCAGCAGCCCGCCCCCGAGCCCGGTGGCAGCCATGTCTCCGGTGACACGCTGACCAGTGGCATCCCCGTCGTCCCCCCGGAGCGCCGCTCGCCCTTCCCGCCGCTCGGCGGCCCGCTCTCCGGCCCCGGCACCGGTCCGAACCCGCTGGCGCCCCACGGCTCCGGCCAGCAGGGCTTTGAGGAGGGGGACTTCTCCGCACCGGAGTTCCCCGGTGGTCCCGGTGGTGGACCCGGCGGCCCCGCCGGTCCTGTCGTGCCCGCTCCCGCCGCCGCCAGGACCGCTCCCAGCCCCAGGTCCGCGCCCGCCAAGAAGGGCCGCTCCAAGCTGGTGCTCGCCGGAGCCGGTGTGGTCGGCCTGCTCGCCGTCGCCTACGGCGCCGGCCTGCTGATCAACCACTCCGACGTACCCAAGAGCACCACGGTGCTCGGCGTCGACATCGGCGGCGGCACCAAGGAGCAGGCGGTCAGCAAGCTCGACGCCGCCCTCGGCAAGCGCGCTGCGGGACCGCTCCAGCTCACGGTGGGCGGCAAGAAGGAGCAGCTCGCCCCGGACAAGGCCGGACTCTCCCTGGACAGCCAGGCCACCGTTCGCGCCGCCGCGGGCAGCGACTACAACCCGGTCTCGGTGATCGGTTCCCTCCTCGGCGCCGAGCGTGCCGCCGAACCGGTGATCCTGGTCGACGAGGAAAAGCTGGGCGTCGCGCTCACCGACCTGGCGGGCGTCTCCGGCTCGGCCTCCGAGGGCACGATCAAGTTCGAGCCCGGCAAGGCCGTCGCCATACCCGGCAAGGCGGGTCAGACGCTGGACGTGGGCCGCTCGATGATCTCGGTCAAGGACGCCTACCGCGCCCAGGTCGAGACCGGCAGGCCGAACGTGGTCCAGCTGCCCGTCGCCACCCGCGAGCCGACCATCACGCGGACCGAGCTCGACCGGGCGATGAAGGACTTCGCCGAGCCCGCGATGTCCGGCCTGATCACCATCAAGGCGGGCGGCAAGCAGATCCAGTTCGGACCGGCGAGGTCGCTGCCCAAGATCCTTTCCATGAAGGCGATCGACGGCAAGCTCGTCGAGGTCTACGACAAGAAGGCGATCGACGACCTCCTCGACGGTGTCTTCGACGGTGTCATGATCACCAAGGGTGACGGCAAGAAGCACCAGCTCTCCGCGGACGACGTCGCCCAGGCCATGGGCACGGCGCTGCGCGGCAAGTCGCCGACCGAGCGCGTCAGCGAGATAGCGCTCGACCCGAGCTAGTCCTGTCACCGATCGCCGGGCGGCTCACTCCGAGCCCGTCCGGCGGTCGAGGACGAACAGCGGACGAACCGGCGACCTGGCGAACCGACCGGACGAACAGATCCGGGCGAACCGGCGACCGGGCGAACCGACCGGACGAACCGGCAACCGGGTGGCCGCGGCGAACCAGCGCGGTCTCCGCACCCACGCTCAACCCCAGTTGTCACGGCCGCGTGCATGACATCTGTCATCCCCGAGTCACGACCGCCGACACTGACGGCCGACGCCCTCCCGCGGCCAGTCTGAACACATGACGACGACAGCCGCTCCCACCCCCGTGCTGAGACCCCGGCTTGGCGGCGGCCGCTCTCGCCGAGGGTGCCAACCCGCTGAGTCGCGGCGGCCGGCGCCAGGAACGGACTGCAGCCCGAACTTGTAGTCCCGCACCCGCAATTGGGTCACGACCCCACAGACGGAGAAGAGCACGAGGCCGACTGCCGCAGCCGGCCCGAGCGACGGGATCCAGAAGCCGACGAGAAGGCCGAGTGCGGTCGCGGCCTTCGGGACGCCGAGCGCGGGCATCCACGAACGGTGGGCGCCCGCATCCTGAGAGTCGCGGCGGCGCGCGAGTGTGACACCGGGACGCCCAGGCCGCCCGGGACACGCGGGACGCCCGGGACAGACGCGACGCGCGGGATATCCCGAAAGATCAGGGTCTCCGGGACTCAGTTCAGCATCGCCCGCGCCGCCCGCGCCTTCCCCTTGATCGTGTCCGCCGCGGTCTCGTCCACCGCCGCCACCACATCCGCGTACGCGTCCAGTTCCGCCGCCCCCTTCAGGAACTCCCCGCGCTGAACGAGCAGTTGTGCCCGCTCGTAGCGCAACCGCGCCGGATGCGAGGGCAGCAGCAGGGACAGCTCGACCGCCCACAGTGCGACGTCCGAGCGTTCCGGGCGGGTCGCGGCCCAGGCACGGATGTTGTTCAGGATGCGCACGACCACGTCGACCGGGTCCGTCGGCAACAGCATCGAAGGGTCAAGGGGTGCTCCCGTCGCGCCCGCCACCAGCAGTTCCGCGTCCGGGCCCGTCAGCACACGGCCGCCGGCGAAGGGGTCCGCGAGCACCTGCTCGTGCGGGTCGCCGAAGCCCACGACGAAGTGGCCCGGCAGGGCGACCCCGTACACCGGCGCGCCCGCCCGGCGGGCGACCTCGATCCAGACCACCGAGAGGAGGATCGGCAGGCCCCTGCGGCGGCGCAGTACCTCGTGCAGCAGTGAGGACTCCAGTCGTTGGTAGTCGGCGGGCGAGCCGCCGAAATCACAGCGTCCGCCCAGGAGCTCGGCCAGCGCCGCGGCCCACGCGTGTGGACCGGCCAGGCCGAAGGGGAGCAGTCCGGCGAGCCGGTCCAGTTCGATCTGGGCCGCGTCCAGAACGGCCTGGTCCACGGAGGGGTCGGCCTCCGCGCCGACCAGCAGGCACATCAGTGCGAGGTCCGCGCGCTCCGCGCGGGCCTGTTCGGCGAACTGCTGACGCCAGTCGGGCCGGCCGGCGGGCCTGCCGGCGGATTCGTCGTGCATACGCGACTCGTACCCGTCTAAGCAGATCGGAAGTGGTGGTAGCGGTGGTGGGTCGCGAACCCCATCGCCTCGTACAGCGCGCGCGCCCCGTCGTTCTCAGTCTCCACCTGCAGCCACGCCGCGGACGCGCCCTCTTCCAGCGCGCGCCGGGCCAGCGCGGTCATCACCGTGGTCGCCAGGCCCTGGCGCCGGTACGCCGGGTCCACCTCCACCGCCATGAAGCCCGCCCAGCGGCCGTCGATCACACACCTGCCGATCGCCGCCGGCACCGCCCCTTCACCGGCCACCGAGGCGAACCACACCGACGGGCCGCTGCCCAGCACCTTCAGCACATGCGGTCCTGGTACGCCGAACCGGTGATAGCGCCGCAGCCACGCCTCGTCGAAGGAGCGCGCCAGCCGGACCCGCGTCACATCCGCGTCCAGGTCGCCGATCGGGGCGAGGGCCCCGATCCGTACCTCCGCCGAGACCTCGCGATGCCAGCCGCGCGCCTCAAGCTCCGCGCAGAGCTCTTCCTGAGTGCCCGCCGCCCCGGTAGCGGTCTGTACATACGCCGGCAGATCCCGCGCCTCGTACCACGCACGTACACGCGCCAGCGCCTCGTCGAGAGGAAGCCCGGGGTCACCGAGCGGGAGCACGGAGTTCGCGCGCCGGGTGAATCCGGCGGACGCCCGCAGTTCCCATCCGCCGAGCCGCTCGCTCTCCATCGGCTGCCAGGCGCGCGCGACGACCCGAACGAGCTCCTCGAAATCCGCCGCGGGACCGCGTCGGCGGGCCGGCGCGGCGGGCACGACCTTGCCCGCGACCAGGGACGATTCCGCGATTCGGACAGTCTCTCCGGTTCGGCGTGTGATCAGCAGCACACCCTTGTTCCATGATGTGAGAACGCCGACCGTGTCGGTGAACCTCCCGGCCCCGGAGCCGGAGTCGATCAAGCACCTCACGGACACTCGTTTACCCACGTCAATGGGTGTAATACGGACCTTGAACCGTCCGCCGCCAGTGAATTCCACAGCTCTGCGAGCCCCTCCTGTTCGGATCGTGCCCAGGAACGGAGATACTAGGGGCGGGCATCGACGACGCCGCGCTCCCGCGCAATGCCAGCCCTACCGAGGAGGAACGACAGCGTGACCTACGTCATCGCGCAGCCTTGTGTCGACGTCAAGGACAAGGCGTGCATCGAGGAGTGCCCCGTCGACTGCATCTACGAGGGCGCCAGGTCCTTGTACATCCACCCGGACGAATGCGTCGACTGTGGGGCCTGTGAGCCGGTCTGCCCGGTCGAGGCGATCTTCTACGAGGACGACACTCCGGAGGAGTGGAAGGACTACTACAAGGCGAATGTCGAGTTCTTCGACGAGCTCGGTTCGCCCGGCGGTGCTTCCAAGCTCGGCCTGATCGAGCGCGACCACCCCTTTATTGCCGCGCTGCCGCCGCAGAACCAGTAGTACGCGGCCCGCTAGTGCGTCGCCCCCGGTCCCGTACGGTTCGTCGTCCGTACGGGACCGAGGCATTTGACGCCCTGTGCACGAGGTACGCACGAGTACGAGAAAGAGAAGCCTGTGTCCGCAGTCTCGTCGCGAGTCTCTTCGCGCCTTCCTGTCTTTCCGTGGGACAAGCTCGAGCCGTACAAGGCTACGGCCGCGGCCCATCCCGACGGCATCGTGGACCTCTCCGTGGGCACGCCCGTCGACCCCGTCCCGGAGCTGATCCGGAAGGCGCTCGTCGAGGCCGCCGATTCGCCCGGCTATCCGACGGTGTGGGGGACGGCCGGGCTGCGTGACGCGCTCACCGGGTGGGTCGAGCGGCGGCTCGGTGCCGTCGATGTCGCGCATACGAACGTTCTGCCCGTCGTCGGTTCCAAGGAGCTGGTGGCCTGGCTGCCGACCCAGCTCGGTCTCGGCCCCGGCGACAAGGTCGCCCACCCGCGGCTCGCCTACCCGACGTACGAGGTCGGCGCGCGGCTGGCGGGTGCGGAGGCCGTGGTCTACGACGACCCGACCCGGCTCGACCCCACCGGCCTGAAGCTGCTCTGGCTCAACTCGCCCTCCAACCCGACCGGCCGGGTGCTGGCCAAGGACGAGCTGATCCGTATCGTCGCGTGGGCGCGCGAGCACGGCGTGCTGGTCTTCAGCGACGAGTGCTACCTGGAGCTGGGCTGGGAGGCGGAGCCGGTCTCGGTCCTGCACCCGGACGTCTGCGGCGGTACGTACGAGGGCGTCGTCGCCGTCCACTCGCTCTCCAAGCGCTCCAACCTGGCCGGGTACCGCGCCGCCTTCATCGCGGGCGACGAGAGCGTGCTCGGTGAGCTGCTCCAGATCCGCAAGCACGGCGGGATGATGACCCCGGCGCCGGTGCAGGCCGCCACCGTCGCGGCACTCGGCGACGACACGCATGTCTCGGAGCAGCGGGCGCGGTACGCGGCCCGGCGCGCCGCGCTGCGTACGGCCCTGGAGGCGCACGGCTTCCGGATCGAGCACAGCGAGGCCAGCCTCTATCTGTGGGCGACACGCGACCAGCCGTGCTGGGACACGGTGGCGCACCTGGCGGAGCTGGGCATCCTGGTCGCGCCCGGCGACTTCTACGGAACGGCGGGCGAGCGCTTCGTACGCGTGGCGTTCACCGCGACGGACGAGCGGGTCGAGGCCGCGGTGAAGCGTCTCGGCGGGGCATCTCGCGGCTGAACACTTCGCGGCCGGGCAGGTCTCGGCCGAACTCGCGTCGGCCGGACATTCCTCGGCCGAACATGAGCAAGGGTCCCGGGAGTTCGTACTCCCGGGACCCTTCGCGTGCGGATCGTCAGCCGAGCGGCAGGGGCGTCACCGGCAGCTGCTCGGTGGGCAGGCTGCCGCCACCGAGCGAGTCGGCCTGCAGGCCGCTGCCACCGAGCCGCTCGGTCGTGGTGCCGGCGGCCCCGCCCACGACGTCACCCGCGCCGCCCGCGGTGTCACCGGCGGCCTTCTGGGCGACGGGGGCCGCCGTCCTGCCCGCCTTGCCGACGGTCTTGCCGGCGGCCGGGACGGCCTGCTCGACCGCGTCGCCACCGGTCCTGCCCGCCAGGTCGGAGGTCTTCTGCGTGGCACCGTCGACAGTGCCGCCGGCGCCGTCCGCGTCGAGCGCGGTCAGGCCGCCGATGGGGGCCTGAGGAAGGTCCGCGGCGCTTGCGGAGCCGACCGCACCGACCACGGGGGCTGCACCCGCCGCGATGAGCAGCGCGGCACGGGCGATCCGACGGGTCAGGGGGAGGGTCATGATGCTCCTTGAGGCGAGAAGAACGTGCGGAATGGTGTGTCTGTCCGGTGCCGGGCCGGCAGTGCCGCAGGTCCGGCGTTCGGACGCAGTGACAACCGCTCGGGGGGCGGGAGAAGTTGCGGTGAGCGAAGGTAAAGAGTTGGCAATGCGTCGCATTATCATCTTCGGATAAAGACGGGCAAACATTCCATTGCGCAACGGTGTGCCGAATCGTCACTCCTCTTTGCCCGCAAGGGGTTTGAGGGACTGATCGCTACCGGTGCGAACGGCAGGCCGACATCTTGTCCGGAGGTGACCGGAGCGCCTCGTTCGAGGTGTGACGCGGACTACCGTGCGAGGTGAATTCGGACTTCGCCGGTACGGGAATCCGCGCCGGAAGCCTTGTGGGAGTCCGTGCCGGAGTTCCCCCCGGAGCCCCGAGCGCCCGTCTCTGCCGACGTGGCGCCCGCCGCCCGCCAGCCCTTCCCGGACTCCTTCGCGCTCCACACCCGGCCCGCGTACGAGACCTCGTCTATGCGCAGCCCGTCCGCCCGCGCCACCGCCCAGTGCGCCAGCTCCCAGCCCCGCTGTGCCGCCCCGCCGCCGTCCGTCCCGATCGCCGACCGCACCGGTACGGACACGTCGCGCGGCGCCGGGGCGCCCGTCCGGCCCGGGGCGCCGGCCTTCGGCAGCACCTCGGGCCCGAACGCGCGCACCAGCTCGGCCCGCACCTTCGACGGGTCGCCCGCTTTGTCGCCCTTGCCCGGATCGCAGGTCAGGGCCCGGGTCGCGCGGCCGGTCAGCGCGGCCGCCAGCAGTGTGGCGTCCGGCTCGTGCTTCGCGTACGCCTGCGGGAAGCCGCTGCGTTGCACACGCTGTGCCGCGACAGTCAGCGGCAGCCGCGAGTAGCCAGGGACCTCGGCGAGGTGCTCGTAGAACTTCCCGGAGGCGTAGACGGGGTCGAGGATCTGCCCCGCCGTGCCCCACCCCTTCGACGGACGCTGCTGGAAGAGCCCGAGCGAATCCCGGTCGCCATGTTTGATGTTGCGCAGTCCGGACTCCTGGAGTGCGGTCGCGAGCGCGATGGTGACCGCGCGCTCCGGCATGCCGCGCGTGGTGCCGACCGCGGAGATCGTCGCGGCGTTCGCGGCCTGTTCGACGCTGAGCTCGTACGTGGAGCCCTCGCCCGCGGCCGTACGCACCGTGCAGCGCGGAGCGCCGCCGCCGGTGACGTACTGCACGACGACATAGCCGATGAGTGCCAGCAGCACTGAGAGCGCGGCTGCGATGCGCAGGAGGCGGCCGCGCCGGAGGGGAGAGGCGGTCTCAGGCACGCTGCCCACCGTACTGGAGCCCGCGTTAAGGTCGGAGCCATGCCCGAAACCGTGCTTGACCTCACCCTTGACGCTCCCGCGCTCACCGCCCGCCTGGTCGACTTCCGTTCGGTCAGCGGCGAGGAGAAGCCGCTCGCCGACGCGATCGAGCAGGCGTTGCGTGGCCTGCCGCACCTCACCGTCGACCGGTACGGCAACAACGTCGTGGCCCGGACGGACCTCGGCCGCGCCGAGCGGGTCGTGCTGGCCGGGCACATCGACACGGTTCCGATCGCCGACAACGTACCGTCCCGGCTCGACGAGAACGGCGTGCTGTGGGGCTGTGGAACGAGCGACATGAAGTCGGGCGTGGCGGTACAGCTGCGGATCGCCGCGACCGTCCCCGAGCCGAACCGCGACCTCACCTTCGTCTTCTACGACAACGAAGAGGTCGCCGCTCATCTCAACGGTCTGGGTCATGTGGCCGATGCCCATGCCGACTGGCTGGAGGGTGACTTCGCCGTACTGCTCGAGCCGTCCGACGCCCAGGTCGAGGGCGGCTGCCAGGGCACGCTGCGGGTCTTGCTCCGCACGACGGGGGAGCGGGCCCACTCCGCGCGCAGCTGGATGGGGTCCAACGCCGTTCACGCGGCCGCGCCGATCCTGGCGAAGCTCGCCGCGTACGAGCCGCGCCGGCCCGTGATCGACGGTCTTGAGTACCGGGAGGGGCTCAACGCGGTACGGATCGAGGCGGGCGTCGCCAACAACGTCATCCCCGACGAGTGCACCGTGGTGGTCAACTACCGCTACGCGCCCGACCGGAGCATGGCGGAGGCCGAGGCCCATGTACGCGAGGTCTTCGCGGACTGCGCGGTCGCCGAGTTCATCGTGGACGACCACACGGGCGGCGCGCTGCCCGGCCTCTCGCACCCGGCAGCCGCCGCCTTCATGGAAGCCGTCGGCGGGACGGCTCAGCCCAAGTTCGGCTGGACGGACGTCTCACGCTTCAGCGCGCTCGGCATGCCCGCGGTCAACTACGGACCCGGCGACGCGCTCTTTGCCCACAAGCGGGACGAGCATGTCGCGGTGGAGAAGATCACCCACTGCGAGGTCCGGCTCAGGGACTGGCTCACTTCCTGACCGCCCCGATTTCACCTTTCGTAACGTTCTCCGACCTACCCTGACTCAAAGCAACGATGTGCGGCGGAGGGAGCAGGCCATGGGCGACCCCGAGGGAACCGAGGGATTGCGGGCGCTGGGGGAGCAGCGGCTGGGACCGGTGGTGCGCCGTAGGGAGCAGGTACAGCCCGGCACCACGGATCAGCGGCTGCTGGACACGGAGGGCGACTCCGAGTGGGTGCACACCGATCCCTGGCGGGTCATGCGCATCCAGTCGGAGTTCGTGGAAGGCTTCGGCGCGCTCGCCGAACTGCCCAGCGCCATCAGCGTGTTCGGCTCGGCCCGTACGGGACAGGGCACCCCTGAGTACGACACGGGTGTCCGGCTCGGCAGGGCGCTGGTCGAGGCAGGCTTCGCGGTGATCACGGGCGGCGGCCCGGGCGCGATGGAGGCGGCGAACAAGGGCGCGCGGGAGGCCCACGGCATCTCGGTGGGCCTCGGCATCGAGCTCCCCTTCGAGCAGGGGCTCAACCCGCACGTCGACATCGGCGTGAACTTCCGCTACTTCTTCGTCCGCAAGACGATGTTCGTGAAGTACGCGCAGGGCTTCGTGGTCCTGCCGGGCGGACTGGGCACGCTGGACGAGCTGTTCGAGGCGCTGACCCTCGTCCAGACCCGCAAGGTCACCCGCTTCCCGATCGTGCTGTTCGGCACGGAGTACTGGAGCGGGCTGCTGGACTGGCTGCGGAACACGGTGGTGGCGCAGGGCAAGGCGTCCGAGAGGGACCTGCTCCTGTTCCACGTGACGGACGACGTGGAGGAGGCGGTGGCGCTGGTCACGAAGGAGACGGGCCACTGACATGGCCGGAGGGGCTTGTTTTCAAGCCCCTCCGGCGATGGGGGGAGCGGTCCGGGGGGAGCCCCGGTGACGGGAGGGGCGGGAGCAGCCCGCTGCGGGCGCTCCCGTCCCGCGCCCCTACGCCAGCCCCCGCCTCGCCACCGCCGGTGCCCGGTGGCCCGCGATCGCCGACACCATGTCCAGGACCTGCTTCGTTTCCGCCACCTGGTGGACGCGGTAGACCTGCGCGCCCAGCCACGCCGACACCGCCGTCGTCGCCAGCGTGCCGATCACGCGTTCCTTCACCGGCCTGTCGAGCGTCTCGCCGACGAAGTCCTTGTTCGACAGGGAGACCAGCACCGGCCAGCCCGTCTCCGTCAGCTCCCCGAGCCTGCGCGTCGCTTCCAAGCTGTGCCGGGTGTTCTTCCCGAAGTCATGGCCCGGGTCGATCATGATCGCGTCCCTGCGGACGCCGAGCCCGACCGCCCGCTCCGCCAGTGAGACCGTGACCCGCAGAATGTCGGCCACCACATCGTCGTACGCGATCCGGTGCGGCCGTGTCCGCGGCTCCGCGCCACCCGCGTGCGTGCACACCAGACCCGCTCCGTACCGCGCGGCGACCTCCGCCAGCTTCGGGTCCACCCCGCCCCACGCGTCGTTCAGCACATCCGCGCCCGCTTCACAGACCGCCTCGCCCACGTCGTGCCGCCAGGTGTCGACGCTGATGACGACATCCGGATGCCGTCTGCGCACCTCGGCCACGAATCCGACCGTACGCCGCGCCTCCTCCTCGGCCGTCACCTCCTCGCCGGGACCGGCCTTCACGCCACCGATGTCGATGATGGCAGCACCCTCTGACACCGCCTGCTCGACGCGGGCGAGCGCGGGCTCGTCGCGGAACGTAGCGCCCCGGTCGTAGAACGAGTCCGGCGTCCGGTTCACGATCGCCATGATCACCGGCTCGTGCGCGTCGAATTCGCGCCGTCCCAGCCGCAGCATCAGCGGTTTTCCTCCTCAGGTCGGTCGCCTGCGACCCTAACTCCCAGACTGTCGTGGCACGATCAGCACCGGACAGTTTCCGCTTGGGGAGAGGCTCGCTCGTGTTCTTGTTCTTGCTGATCGCGATGGTCGTGGTCGTCGCCGCGGTCACCCTCGCCGTGGTCGGCGGCGGCGACAGCGCGGCCCTGCCGGAGGTGGCCCCGGAGCAGCTGGTGGACCCGCTGCCGGCCGGCCGGGCGGTCGGCCGCGCGGACGTCGAGGCGATCCGGCTCCCGGTATCGCCCCGCGGCTACCGGATGTCGGAAGTGGACGATGTGCTGAGCCGCCTCGGTGCGGAGCTCGCCGAGCGGGACGCCCGTATCGCCGAGCTGGAGTCGGCGCTGGCCGGCGCGGAGGCCCGGAGGGTGGGCGGCCCCGACCTGTTCACCAAGCCGGGCGAGGAGCGCGACCGGTGACCGGCGAGGCCGTTCCCGGGCCCGACGGGAAGCTGCGCTGCCCGTGGGGCCTGTCCACGGAGGACTACGTCACCTACCACGACGAGGAGTGGGGCCGTCCGGTCCACGGCGACGACGCCCTGTTCGAGCGCCTCTGCCTCGAGGCCTTCCAGTCCGGCCTGTCCTGGATCACCATTCTGCGCCGCCGCGAGGGTTTCCGTACCGCCTTCGACGACTTCAAGATCGCATCCGTGGCGGCGTACACCGACGCCGACAAGGAACGGCTCCTCGCCGACGCCGGGATCATCCGCAACCGGGCCAAGATCGAGGCGACGCTCGCCAACGCGCGTGTGCTCGCCGACTGGCCTGCCGGTGAACTGGACACCCTGATCTGGTCGTACGCCCCGGATCCGGCGAAGCGGCCGGCTCCGCGCACGACAGCCGACGTCCCCGCGGTCACCGATCAGTCCACGGCGCTGGCGAAGGCCCTCAAGAAGCGCGGTCTGCGCTTCATCGGACCCACGACGGCATACGCGCTGATGCAGGCCTGCGGTCTCGTCGACGACCACCTGAGCGACTGTGTCGTGCGCGGGGCCGGCTCCCGTTCCTAGCGGCCGAGGTACTTCGGCTTCTCCTTGGCGATGAAAGCCTGGACAGCGATCGTGTGGTCCTCCGACGCCCCCGCCCTCGTCTGGAGCTCGTCCTCCTTGGCCAGCGCCTCGCCGAGCGTGTGACCCGCGCCGTACGCCAGGGACTCCTTGAGAGCCGCGTACGCCACGGTCGGGCCCTCGGCCAGCGCACGGGCCACCGCGGCGGCCTCGGCGGCCAGGTCGGCCGCGGGGACCAGCTTGTTCGCGATACCCAGCTCGTATGCCTCCTGCGCGGAGAACGAGCGCGGGAAGAGCAGCAGGTCGGCGGCGCGGCTCTGGCCGATCAGGCGGGGCAGTGTCCAGGACACCCCGGAGTCGGCGGTCAGCGCGACGCCCGCGAAGGACGTCGTGAACTTGGCGTTGTCGGCGACGACCCGGTAGTCCGCGGCGAGGGCGAAGCCCAGGCCCGCGCCCGCGGCCACCCCGTTGACCCCGGCCACGACCGGCTTCGGCATCTCGGTGAGAGCCCGCACGATGGGGTTGTAGTGGTCCCGCACCGTGTTCATGGTGTGGTCGGTGCCGTGCTCCCGGTCCTCGGCGAGAAGCGAGATGTGCTCCTTGAGGTCCTGGCCCACGCAGAAGGCGCGCCCGGACGCGGTGAGCAGTACCGCCCGTACGGCGGGGTCGGCGGCGGCTGCCCGGGCCGAGTCCCGGAGAGCGACCTTGGCCTCGGTGTTCATCGCGTTCATGGCCTCGGGCCGGTTGATCGTGATCGTCGCGAGTCCGTCGCTCACCTCGTACAGCACGGAGTCGGCCATGGCAGGTCCCCTTTACGGCTCAAAGAGTGGTGTTCAGGCCCAGCATGGCGGAGTTCGTCGGGGGCGAACATGTGACCTGCGTCAAACAATCTTCGGCTCCGGGCCCGTGGGCGGTGGCGAAGTATCGCAGGCGGATCGCCGCTTTGCGTGGTTTTGAGAGAGCGCGTTGCGCAAGCGATGCCGACCGATGTTGGTCATCGGGTCCCGCCATGCGGGATAATGACCTGGAAGCAATGTGTTCGATGCCGGTGACACCTGGGTTGTCGGCTGCGATGAGCTGGTTTCAGGAAGGGGAACGAGCATGGCGGCCATGAAGCCGCGGACGGGCGACGGCCCGCTCGAGGTGACCAAGGAGGGGCGGGGCATCGTCATGCGCGTTCCGCTCGAAGGCGGCGGTCGGCTTGTTGTCGAGCTGACTCCGGACGAAGCCGATGCCCTCGGCGACGCCCTGAAGAAGGTCGTCGGCTGACGCGGGAAGCGCGCACACTCTTCACTGCCCCGGCACTCATGGTGCCGGGGCAGTGCTGTGTCCGTGCCGGTCAGCCGCGGCGGACCGCGCAGAGCAGGCCGTCGCCCACCGGAAGCAGCGAAGGCAGCAGCTCCTGGCTCTCCCGCACCGCGCGCAGCAGCTCGCGAATGCGTACGACTTCCGGGGGCTGGGCCGCCGAGTCCACCGTGCGTCCGTCCGCGAAGACGCCCTCGAAGCAGACAAGACCGCCTGGTCGCAGCAGGCGCAACGATTCAGCGAGATAGTCCAGCGACTCCATGGGGTCGCCGTCGCAGAAGACGAGGTCGTAGCCGCCGTCCGCGAGCCGCGGGAGTACCTCGAGGGCGCGGCCGGGGATGAAACGTGCCCGGTTCCCGGCAAAGCCGGCCGCGCGGAAGGCCTGCTTGGCGAACTGCTGCCGGTCCGGCTCCGGATCCACGGTCGTCAGTACGCCGTCGGGCCGCATTCCCTGCAGCAGGTAGATCCCGGAGACACCGGTCCCCGTACCGATCTCGGCCACCGCTTTTGCGTCAGCCGTGGCAGCAAGCATTCGCAGCGCTGCGCCGGTACCTGGTGACACCGAGGGGAGCCCAGACTCCCTGGCCCGGTCGCGGGCCCAGCGGAGCGTCTCGTCCTCGGCGACAAAGGCGTCGGCGAACGCCCAGCTCGTCTGCCGGTTGGCGGTAATGACCCTCTCCTGTCCCCGAAGTTGGCGCGAGGCTGACTGTATCCGCTGCACCGGGAACCCGCAGATGGGACCAGTCGTTATGGGAGACAGGGGGAAGCGCATGGATCAGGGCCGTAAGCAGGACCCAAATTCGCGTAAAGATTCTTATCCGGAGCTAACGGGCGAGGTGGCTATGGTAGGGGCTCCGCTGGACACCACCAGAGCCGACAGGGGAGGTGCGGCTGCACCCGCGGATCGGAGGGGAGTGCTCAGGCGCTTCCTCAGGTCACCGGGTGAGCCGAGATCCGTGACCTACATTGCTGACCGTTCCCGCTCCACCGACTCCGCAGCTACCGCGACCTTCGCATCGGATGCGGAATCGCAGGCGTGGACGCCTCCCAGCTGGGAGGAGATCGTCAGCACGCACAGCGGCCGGGTCTACCGCCTCGCCTACCGGCTGACGGGCAACCAGCACGACGCCGAGGACCTCACACAAGAAGTCTTCGTCCGCGTCTTCCGCTCGTTGTCGACGTACACGCCCGGCACCTTCGAGGGCTGGCTGCACCGCATCACCACGAACCTCTTCCTGGACATGGTCCGCCGCAAGCAGCGCATCCGTTTCGACGCGCTCGGCGACGACGCGGCAGAGCGGCTGCCCAGCCGCGAGCCGTCTCCGCAGCAGGTCTTCAACGACACCCACTTCGACGCGGATGTGCAGCAGGCGCTGGACACCCTCGCGCCGGAGTTCCGCGCCGCCGTGGTGCTCTGCGACATCGAGGGACTCTCGTACGAGGAGATCGCCGCGACGCTGGGCGTCAAGCTCGGCACGGTCCGCAGCCGCATCCACCGTGGCCGGTCCCACCTGCGCAAGGCCCTGCAGCACCGCTCCCCGGAGGCTCGTGCCGAGCAGCGCACGCTGGCGGGTGCGGTCAGCCTCTCAGGAGAGGGCGGACCGGCGTGACTGGCTCAAGTCCCACCCCCGCGGAGCAGCACCTGGGGGACCGGCTGGCCGCCCTGGTCGACGGCGAGCTGAAACACGACGTCCGCGACCGGGTACTGGCCCATTTGGCGACCTGTCCCAAGTGCAAGGCCGAGGCCGACGCCCAGCGCCGGCTGAAGAACGTCTTCGCGCAGACCGCTCCGCCGCCGCCCTCCGAAGGGCTGCTCGCGCGGCTCCAAGGCCTGCCCGCAGGACCCGGAGGTGACGACGACCGCCCCGGGGGGCCATTCGACGGGGGGCGACTCGCCAACGGCGTCTTTGCCGCGCTGAACCCCTCCGCGAGACACGGACGCGACTCCCGGACGGAGACCTTCGGCTACGTACCCGCGGGCGCGCACGCGACCGTGCTTCCCGGCTCCGGCGGCTTCCGGATCCATGAGGTGGGTCGTAGCGACGCGGAACGCTCACCCTGGCGCGGCCGGAGGTTCGTCTTCGCGGCGGCCAGCGCGGTGTCCTTCGCCGCGATCGCTCTCGGCGGAGCGATTCCGCTGGATGGCTCGGTGCAGGCAGGTCCCAGGGGCGAGGGTGCGGGTAACAACGTCACACCGCTGCGTGCCGCGGCCCCGACCCCGGGCAACGGCGGATCGAACGGCGGCACGGGCACCGGAGCCACACCCAGGGGCACGGAGGCCGAGCGCCGCCGCGGTGGTGGCAACGGCCCGGCCAGGTCGGACAACCGGCCGGTCATCGCCGGGGCACCGAGCCTGCTGGCCCCGGCAGCGCCGCTGAACCACCCGTTCTCCGCCTCGATACTGACCGATACCTCGTCCTCCCTGTCTCCGCTGATACGTCCCACGGGCTCGGCGTTCCAGCTCGCCACCGCTCCCGGACTCCTCCCGTCCGCCACACCCGCTCCCACCCATCTCGCCGCACCGACCCAGCCTTCCCGGCCCCTCTTGTCCGAGCGCTGACCAGGGCACTGCCCGGCGATTCGCAAACCTGGTTGAATCTTCTGAGGGGTGCCCCACGGGGGTGCCGCAGGGTCGGCAGTTTGCGGGGAGAGCATGGACGACGGGAAGCCCACCGGGCCGAAGGCGAAGTGGTGGAGCCGGCCCAGTGCGGGACGCACGGCTCACTCCGAGCCGGAGGCTCAGGCGCCGGCCGCGGCACCGGTGCCCGGGGAGACCGAGGTGACGGCGGAACTGCCTCCGGTGCAATCCCCGGTGGCCCTGCCGCGGGATGCCGAGACGGCCGTCGAACCAGTGCTGCCCGCGGCACAGTCCGCACCGGAACAGGGCCGGCCGCAGCCGTTGCACGAGCCCGATCCGTACAGCACTCCGCCCTACGGCGGGCCCGGTCCATGGGCACCGGCTCCTCCCGTACAGCGGCCGACGCCGACCCCGGCGCAGGGCACGCCCGTACCGTCGCCGTATCCCGCGCCGAACGGAACACCGGCGGGCGGGGGCACCGGCGGCGGATACGCGCCGCCGCCGGCGGCCCCGTCCCTCCCGCAACCGCACGCCCAGCCGCAATTGCCCCTCCCGCAGCAGCAGTCCCAGGAGCGTCCGCAGCCACTGTCCTCGCTGTGGCTGCAGTACGACCCGTGGAGCGCACCCGGGCAGCCGCTCACCCACTCCGGTGAGCCCGTCAGGGGAAAGCGCCGACGCGGATCGCTGCTGGTCGGGGCGGTCCTGCTGGCGCTCGTCGCCGGCGGTATCGGCGGCGGTACAGGCGCGTACATCGAGCGCAACGGCGGCATCACCAGCGTCGAACTCCCGCAGTCCGTCAAGGACGACGGCAAGCGCGCCCCCGACAGCGTCGCGGGTATCGCCGCCAGTGCCCTGCCGAGCGTCGTCACCCTCCATGTCAGCGGCGGCGGCGAACAGGGCACCGGCACCGGATTCGTACTCGACCAGCAGGGCCACATACTCACCAACAACCATGTCGTCGACCCGGCAGGCTCCTCCGGCGAGATCTCGGTCACCTTCAGCGGCGGCGAGAGCGCCAAGGCCACTCTCGTCGGCAAGGACAGCGGTTACGACCTCGCTGTCGTCAAGGTCTCCGGTGTCACCGGCCTCAAGCCGCTGCCCCTCGGCAACTCCGAAAACGTCCAGGTGGGTGATCCGGTCGTTGCCATCGGCGCGCCGTTCGATCTCCAGAACACCGTGACCGCCGGCATCATCAGCGCCAAGGAGCGCCCCATCACCGCGGGCGGCGAGAAGGGCGACGGCAGCGATGTCAGCTACGTCGACGCGCTGCAGACCGACGCCCCGATAAACCCCGGCAACTCCGGGGGCCCGCTGGTGGACACCAGGGCCCGCGTCATCGGCATCAACAGCGCGATCCGGGCCGCGGACAGCGGCACCGGCACCGAAGGAGGCCAGGCCGGCTCCATCGGACTCGGTTTCGCGATCCCCATCAACCAGGGCAAGCGCGTCGCCGAAGAGCTGATCAACACCGGTAAGGCCACTCACCCGGTGATCGGCGTCAGCCTCGACATGAAGTACACCGGCGACGGCGCACGCGTCGGCGACAAGGGCAAGGACGGCTCCCCGGCGGTCAGCAGGAGCGGTCCCGGCGCCAAGGCGGGCATCAGGGCGGGCGACGTCATCACCAAGATCGACGGCCAGCGGGTGCACAGCGGCGAGGAGCTGATCGTCAAGATCCGTGCCCATCGCCCCGGCGACCGGCTGGAACTGACGGTGGTTCGCGCCGGCCGTGAACGGAAGATGACGCTGACGCTCGGCTCCGCGTCCGGCACATGACGACCGTCCGAACGGCCGCCGGACGGGTGGGCGCATCGGCCATCGGAAGGTACCGCGCAGACAGTTTCGACGGGTACCGTGGATCGGGCCCGGACCCCATCCGACCTGCGGGCCGCAGAGAACACGAGGAGCAGCAGGGTGTTCAATGACATAGGCGCACTGGAGCTGGTGGCGCTCGTGGTGCTCGCCGTGCTCATCTTCGGCCCCGACAAGCTGCCGAAGGTCATCCAGGACGCCACGCGGTTCATCCGGAAGGTCCGCGAGTTCTCCGAAAGTGCAAAGCAGGACATTCGTAGCGAACTGGGGCCGGAGTTCAAGGACTTCGAGTTCGAGGACCTCAACCCCAAGACGTTCATCCGCAAGCAGCTGGACGAGAACGAGGACCTGAAGGACCTCAAGGACCTGCGTAGCAGCTTCGACCTCAAGAAGGAGATCAACGAGGTCGCGGACGCGGTGAACGGCAACGAATCCGCGGTCTCGGTCCCGGCCGCCGTCAACGGCTCGCCCGGCACCCCCGACCTGCTCAAGAAGCGCGAAAACGTCGACAGGGACGAGCGGCCGCCGTTCGACGCAGACGCCACCTGAGTGCTGTCAATCCCTGCGAGTCGGGACAGGGTGGCTATTCTCCATCTGTCCGGTAGTGAGGACGCCCGAGGGGGGCGGGTCCGCTCCGGGCCTCGGAGACAGAGGAGGCGGCCGGGTAGATGGAGACGACAAGTCGGCTAGCGGCGCAAGGCACGGTCAGTGATTCTCCTGCGCCCGGCGGGGACAACCCGCTCTCGGCGCAGCGGGTGACAGCGGCGCAGCGTGTGGTCGACGGATTCCTGCGTGCGACTTTCCCCTGGTACGGACTGGACGAGGCCTTCACCGGCCCGCGCTGGCTGATGCATGTGGGTACCGCGGCGGACGGCACGGTCCAGCACGGCTCCATGGGGCACGGCGACGAGCCGTCGATACGGTCGGACGCGGGCGGCCCGGACAAGGAGCGTTTCGCGGCCGTCGTCACCGTGGCTGCGAGCCCGGTACGGCGCACCGGCGACGGTACCGGCGTACTGGACGCCACCACGGTCTCCTCCGCGGCCTGGCTCGCCGGCTCGGGCCTGCTGGCCCACACCTGGCCCGGCCAGCTCGACCACTCGCTGCGCGACGACTGGCTGGACCAGCAGACGGAGACCGCCTTCGAGCTCGCCGACGATCTGGCGGGACCGGCCTGGTTGATGCTCTCGCTGCCCGTCGACGGTGTGCCGACGCCCTTCCACTACCGCGAGTCGGAGTTCGGCTGGGTGCTCGCCGGCTCCACCGGGGGCGGGGTGCATGTCGGCGCGTACGGGCGCGGAATGAGCGCGTACGGGCTGGGTTTCTCGGCGGTCCCGAACCTGGGCGCGTACGTCTAGAGCGACGGCGTACGACGAAGGGGCGCCGCTCATGAGCGGCGCCCCTTCACGCTGTGCGTACCGGTTCGGGCCGGTGGCCGGGTGGTGCACCCGTTCCGCTCGGCGGAACGAATGCCACGGCCTTCGTCAGAACTTGTTGCGCGGGGTGATCCCCAGCGACATGCCCGACAGCCCGCGGGCGCGCCCGCCGAGCTTCCCCGCGATCGCGCGCAGCGCGGCGCCCGCAGGGGAATCCGGGTCGGTGAGCACGACGGGCTTGCCCTCGTCGCCGCCCTCCCGCAGGCGGACATCGATCGGGATCGAGCCCAGCACCGGCACATTGGCGCCGGTCGTCTTCGTCAGGCCCTCGGCGACCCGCTGGCCGCCGCCGCTGCCGAAGACGTCGACCATCTCGTCGCAGTGCGGGCACGGCAGCCCCGACATGTTCTCGACGACGCCGACGATCTTCTGATGGGTCTGTACGGCGATCGAGCCGGCCCGCTCGGCGACCTCGGCCGCGGCCTGCTGCGGGGTGGTCACCACCAGGATCTCGGCGTTCGGCACCAGCTGCGCCACCGAGATGGCGATGTCGCCGGTCCCCGGCGGCAGGTCGAGCAGCAGCACGTCCAGGTCGCCCCAGTACACATCCGCGAGGAACTGCTGCAGTGCGCGGTGCAGCATCGGTCCGCGCCACACCACCGGCGCGTTGCCCGGGGTGAACATCCCGATCGAGATGACCTTCACGCCGTGGGCCGACGGCGGCATGATCATGTTCTCGACCTGGGTCGGACGGCCGTCCGCGCCCAGCATCCGCGGCACGCTGTGTCCGTAGATGTCGGCGTCGACGACACCGACCTTCAGCCCGTCGGCCGCCATCGCCGCCGCCAGGTTCACGGTGACGGAGGACTTGCCGACTCCGCCCTTGCCCGAGGCCACCGCGTACACCCTGGTCAGTGAGCCGGGCTGGGCGAAGGGCACCTCGCGCTCCGCGGTCCCGCCGCGCAGCGAGCTCGCGAGTTCCTTCCGCTGCTCGTCGCTCATCACGTCCAGCGTGACGTCGACGCGCGTGACGCCCTCGACGCGCGCGACCGCATCGGTCACATTCTTGGTGATCGTCTCGCGCATGGGACAGCCGGAGACGGTGAGGTACACCGTGACGGCGACCGCTCCGTCCGCCCCGATCCCGACTGATTTGACCATGCCGAGTTCGGTGATCGGTCGGTTGATCTCGGGGTCGTTCACCGTCGCCAGTGCTTCAAGCACCGCGTCTTCCGTAGCCATAGGACGATGGTACGGCGCTGACTCCCACCCCCGGATAGGGCGGTCAGCGGTCGCCTTCGTCACTCTCGTCCGGACGCTCGTGCGGGAATAGCCGACGCTCGTCCAGATCCTTGATCAGATCCTGGAATTCGGAGCGGATCCAGTCGCGGGTCGCGACCTCGCCGAGCCCTATCCGCAGCGACGCGATCTCCCGTGTCAGGTATTCGGTGTCCGCGATCGACCGCTCGTTCTGCTTCCGTTCCTGCTCATGTGTGACCCGGTCACGGTCGTCCTGCCGGTTCTGCGCCAGCAGGATCAGCGGGGCCGCGTACGAGGCCTGGAGCGACAGCATCAGCGTCAGAAAGATGAACGGGTACGGGTCGAAACGCAGATCCCTGGGCGCGGAGATGTTCCAGACGACCCACATGATGATGATCAGCGTCATCCAGACCAGGAACCGGCCGGTCCCCAGGAAACGCGCGATCCGCTCCGAGAACCGGCCGAAGGCCTCGGGGTCGTACTCCGGCAGCAGACTGCGCCGTGGTGTGCGGGGCTGGTCGAGCCGGACGCGGTGGCGCGGTGCCGCGCTCGCCCCGGCGGGCAGGCGCTCCTTCTGCTCGCTGCGATCGGTCAGCCCGTCCTGGCTGCCGCTACCCATGGGCGGGCTCTCCGCTGGGGGACCTGTCGTCGGCGGACTTGGCGTCGGGGGGCTCTTCGTGGGCGGACTCCTCGAACTCCGTCTCCCGCCAGTCGTCCGGCAGCAGGTGGTCGAGCACGTCGTCGACGGTCACCGCTCCCAGCAGCGAACCGCTCTCGTCGACGACCGGCGCCGCCACCATGTTGTACGCGGCGAGATAGCTGGTGACCGCGGGCAGCGAGGTGTCCGGCGCCAGCGGCGGCAGATCGCTCTCCACGATCGAGCTGACCAGGGTGAACGGCGGGTCCCGCAGCAGCCGCTGGAAGTGCACCGTGCCCAGGTACTTGCCGGTCGGCGTCTCGTCCGGCGGCCGGCAGACGTACACCTGCGCGGCGAGAGCCGGGGAGAGGTCCTGCTGTCGCACCCGCGCCAAGGCGTCGGCGACCGTCGCGTCCGGCCGCAGCACGATCGGCTCGGTGGTCATCAGACCGCCCGCCGTCCGCTCCTCGTACGCGAGCAGCCGCCGCACGTCCGCCGCGTCGTCGGGCCGCATCAGCGCCAGCAGCCGTTCCTTGTCCTCCTCCGGCAGCTCGGACAGCAGGTCGGCCGCGTCGTCCGGGTCCATGGCCTCCAGGACGTCCGCCGCGCGCTCCTCCTTGAGCTTGCCGAGGATTTCCACCTGGTCGTCGTCGGGCAGCTCCTCAAGGACGTCCGCCAGCCGGTCGTCGTCGAGCGCCGCCGCGACTTCGGCGCGCCGCTTCGGCGAGAGGTGGTGCAGCACATTGGCGAGGTCGGCGGGACGCAGCCGTTCGAAGGTCGCGAGCAGGCTCTCGGCGCCCTGGCCGTGCTCCTCCAGCGAGAAGCCGGTGACCGCCGACCACTCGACGGTCAGTGTCTCGCCCTTGCGGCGCAGCGCCCCGGGCTTGCCCTTCCGCACGAAGACCTTGTCGATCTCCCACTCGCGACGGGCCGGCAGCTGCTGGATCGAGACATCGAGGACGGTGGCCTCCTCACCGGTCTCGGCCAGTCGCACGCGCCGGTCCAGCAGCTCGCCGAGCACCAGGCGCTCGGTCGGACGCTGCTCGAAGCGCCGCATGTTGAGTACGCCCGTGGTGATGACCTGGCCCGACTCGACGCCGGTCACCCGGGTCATGGGGAGGAAGATCCGGCGGCGGCTGAGCACCTCGACCACCATGCCGAGCAGTCGCGGCGGACGGCGGCCGACGCGCAGCATCGCGACCAGGTCGCGGACGCGCCCCACCTGGTCGCCCTGGGGGTCGAAGACCGGCACGCCGGCGAGGTGCGAGACAAAGATCCGGGGGGCGGCTGGTGCCATTCTGCGCGCCTCCTCTTTGCCCTCGAATGCCGCTGTTTGACGGCTTCAGGCTAGCCCGTGCCGTTCCGTGGCGCCCCGGCTGGCGTCCGTACGGCTCCCTGAGGATCGATGTGCCCAGCACGGGTACGCTGCCGTCTGCCACCCATGACTCACGACTCGCAGATGAGAGGCAGTGCGCTTGTGACTCCCCTCCCCCTGGCTGCCCGAGCCCGCCGGGCCGCGCTCTCGGTAGTGCTCTGCGCCGGGCTGGCCGCGGCGCTCACGGCATGCGGCGGCGAGGATCCGGACGCGGGGACCAACGGCGTCGGGAAGCTGTCCGCCACCGACATCGAGACGAAGGCGCGCGACGCCGCGCACGCGGCGACGTCGGTACGGCTCTCCGGCACGCTGGTCAGCAAGGGCGGTACGTACAAGCTGAACATGCGGCTCAAACACGACGGCGGCACCGGCTCCGTCACCTCGAAGGACAACACCTTCGAACTGCTGCGGGTCGGCGACGAGCTCTATCTGAAGGCCGACGCGGGCTTCTGGAGCCATGGGAACGCCAAGGACAAGGAGAACCCCAGCAAGTCCGACACGGACGCGGCGGGCAAGCTCGAGGACATGTATGTGAAGGTGCCGGAGGGCGACCCGGCGTACAAGCAGTTCCGCGGCTTCACGGACATGGATGTGCTGCTCGAGGGCCTGCTCGGGATGCAGGGCAAGCTCAGCACGGGCGACCGCACCGAGGTGGGCGGTGTACGCACCATCAAGGTCATCGGCGGCCGGGGCGAGGGCGGCACGCTGGATGTCTCGCTGGAGGGCAAACCGTATCCGCTGCAGTTCGCACGGGCGGGCGGCGCGGGCGTGCTGACGCTGGCGGACTGGGACAGGGACTTCACGCTCGTGGCGCCGGAGAAGGACGAGACGGTCGACTACGGCCGCCAGCTGCCGAAGACCAGCGACTAGAGACCAGAGATCCAGAGACCAGAGATCGGCGACCGGGGATCAGCGCCCGCGGATCGGCGACCGGGGATCAGCGCCCGCGGATCAGCGACCGGGGGCCGGATGTCTCCCTGGGCTCCGCACCGGACCCCGGCCCTCAGTCGCCGGACGGATCGGCCGTGGGCCGGCCGCGCCTCTTCTTACGCCTCAGGAGCAACGGCAAAGCCGCAGGTGCGGGCCGCCGCGTCGTCGCCGGCGTCGGCAGCGGTACGGCCGCCCCCGAAGTGTCCGGCAGGTCCGTGGTCACGTCCCGCGGCTCGAGGCGCAGCACCCGGCACTCGCGTGCCCAGCGCTCCGTCATCTGCTCCGCGTCCGGCGCGTTCAGGCGCTTGCCCTTGAGTTCGGCGACGGCCGCCTCCCACTCCTCGGAGTGCGGGACGAGTTCGCCCACCGACGCCGTCCAGACGACCAGCCGGCCGCCCTTGTCCTTGCTGCGGACCGTGACCTCGGCCGATCCGCCGGCTGTCAGCTGCGGCAGTGGCTGCTCGCCCGGGCCGTCGCCGACGATATACGCGGCGCCGTCGTGCCACACGTGCCAGAGCGCCCGTTGGGGACCGCCGCCGCGGACCCAGATGAGGCCGGACTTCTTCGTGGCCTCCTCGACGAGCGCCTGGCCGGGCAGTGGGATCTCCCCGGCGAGGCGAGGGGAATGGTCTGTCATGCCCGCAGCCTATCTACAGCCAGCCGTTGCGCTTCAGGGTGCGGTGGATCGCGAGACAGACGCCGATGATGCCGGTGAGCACCATGGGATACCCGTACTTCCAGTGCAGCTCGGGCATGTGGTCGAAGTTCATGCCGTACACGCCGCACACCGCCGTCGGCACGGCGATGATCGCCGCCCAGGAGGTGATCTTGCGCATGTCCTCGTTCTGCGCGACGGTTGCCTGCGCCAGATTCGCCTGCAGGATGGAGTTCAGCAGCTCGTCGAAGCCGATGACCTCTTCCTGCACCCGGGCGAGGTGGTCGGCGACATCGCGGAAGTACTTCTGGATGTCCGGGTCGACGAGCCGCATCGGACGCTCACTGAGCAGTTGCATCGGCCGCAGCAGTGGGGACACGGCGCGCTTGAACTCCAGCACCTCGCGCTTGAGCTGGTAGATCCGGCCGGCGTCGCTGCCGCGTGGGCTGCCTTTCGCGGGCGCCGAGAAGACATCGATCTCGACCTCGTCGATATCGTCCTGCACCGCCGCGGCCACCGCGATGTACCCATCGACCACATGGTCGGCGATGGAGTGCAGCACCGCGGACGGCCCTTTGGCGAGAAGTTCGTTGTCCTCCTCGAGCCGGTGCCGGAGCGCCCGCAGCGAGCCCTTGCCGCCGTGCCGCACCGTGATGACGAAGTCCCGGCCGGTGAAGCACATCACCTCGCCGGTCTCGACGACCTCGCTGGTCGCCGTGAGCTCTGCGTGCTCGACGTAGTGGATCGTCTTGAAGACGGTGAACAGTGTGTCGTCGTACCGCTCCAGCTTGGGCCGCTGGTGGGCGTGGACGGCGTCCTCGACGGCCAGCGGGTGCAACCCGAACTCCGCTGCGATACCGGCGAATTCGGCCTCCGTCGGCTCATGCAGCCCGATCCACGCGAAGCCGCCGCCGTCACGTACCCGCAGCATCGCCTCGCGCGGGGTCTGGCAGGCTTCGCTCTCCATCCGCTTTCCGTCGCGGTAGACCGCGCAGTCGACGACGGCGCTGGAGGCGGACGGATCGCGCGTGGTGTCGTACGTGCTGTACGGGGTGTTGCTCTTGCGCAGGGACGGACGGACCGCTGCACGCAGGTCACGGATCATCGACATGGCTGGCTCCTTCACGGAGAGGCCGTCGGCGAGTGGCGTGGCGCAGCCCGGAATGAGGACGTGATGCGTACGTCCGCAAAGCGGGCGGCACCGCGGGATCGCGGTGACGGCGTTCGCTACAGACAGGCAAAAACGAAGTGCTCTTCCGTCGTGCGAAATGCCGTGGGCCCCGTGCGGGAAGGCCTCAGATCACTGCGGAATGTTTCCGCGCGGAAGAGCGGTTGGTACTGACCGGTCGACTTCGATCCACCGCAGCCCCACCTCCTCCGGCCGGTCCCCCGTAGGGGATGACGTGTCGTCGGGACTCGAGAGCAACGCTTCTGCGTGCCATCCCGACCAGCGGCCAAGACTATCAGCCGACTGGGGGCCAATCCCTTCGTTTGCCCGTTCCTTACGCGCTTTATGCTCGCGGCATGGAAGAAGTTCTAGTTCTGGTCGAGGCCAGGCTGCGTACGGCACTTGGCGAACCGGACGCGCGCGCCGCGGTGACATTCCTCGGTACGGACCGCATCGAGGTGCTCCGCTTTCTGGACCGGGACGGTGACGGCGTCGTGCGCTACGCCACCCTCGGCATGTCCGCGCATCCGATGACAGACCCCACCGCGGCCCTCGCCGACCCGGTGAAGGGCCCGCGCGCGGAGCTTGTCCTCTCGGTGAGGGCCGGGGTCGCCGACACCGACAAGGTGCTCCGCACGCTCGCCGTACTGGCCGCGTCACCGCAGGTCGAGGGCGTGGTCGTGGCACCGGGTGCCTCGCTGGACGTCGGTGATCCGCTCTGGCCGTCCGCACCGTTCAGCTCGGTGCTCGTCGCGGAGCCGGGCGGCCTGGTGGAGGACCTGGAGCTGGACGAGCCGATGGATCCGGTGCACTTCCTGCCGCTGCTGCCGATGACACCGAACGAGGCCGCGTGGAAGCGGGTGCACGGCGCGCAGGAGCTCCAGGAGCGGTGGCTGGCGCACGGTACGGACCTGCGCGATCCGCTGCGCAGGTCCGTAACTCTCGACTGAGCCCTCTAGTTGGCGAAGGCCGTCGCACCGTCCTGGGTGGCGTGGACGGGCTGGAGCCGCTCAGCCTCGCGGCTCAGCGAGGCGCGCCGTACGCGGACGATGCCCGCGCCGGTCACGGCCGCGACCGCCGCGACCACGAAGGGGATGTGGATATTGCTCCACTCCTCGATCCTCGGCGCGAACCAGGGCGCCGCGGCCGCAGCGAACCAGCGGACGAAGTTGTAGCCCGCGCTGGCCACCGGCCGCGGGGCGTCCGAGACGCCCAGCGCCAGCTCTGTGTACACGGTGTTGTTCAGGCCGATGAAGGCGCCGGACACGATCGTCCCGACGACGGCGACCGTGTGGTTCCCGTATCCGATGACCAGCAGGTCGACGGCGAGCAGCAGCAGCGAGCCGCCCAGCACCTTGAGTGACCCCTGGCGCGCCTGCAACCGCGGCGCCACCAGTACGGAGAAGACCGCGAGCAGCACGCCCCAGGCGAAGAAGACCGCGCCCGACGTGTACGGCGTCATGTTCAGCACGAACGGTGTGAAGGCCAGCACGGTGAAGAACGCGTAGTTGTAGAAGAAGGCCGAGGCGGCCGCGGAGGCCAGGCCGCCGTGTCCGAGCGCCTTCACGGGGTCGAGCAGCGAAGTCTTGCGTGCGGGCTTCGGCTGCTCCTTGAGGAAGGCCGCGATGCACAGGAAGCCGACCGCCATCAGGGCCGCGGTTCCGAAGAAGGGGTAGCGCCAGCTGGCGTCGCCGAGCAGCGCGCCGAGGAGTGGTCCGCAGGCCATGCCGAGGCCGAGCGCCGACTCGTAGAGCAGGATCGCCGCGGCGCTTCCGCCGGCCGCCGCGCCGACGATGACGGCGAGTGAGGTCGAGACGAAGAGTGCGTTGCCGAGGCCCCACCCTGCCCGGAAGCCGACGAGTTCGCCGACGGAGCCGGAGGTGCCGGAGAGCGCGGCGAAGACGATGACGAGCGCGAGCCCGGCGAGCAGGGTCTTCCTGCCGCCGATGCGGCTGGAGACGAAGCCGGTGACGAGCATCGCGACTGCGGTGATCAGGAAGTACGAGGTGAACAGCAGCGAGACCTGACTGGGCGTCGCGGCCAGGCCCCTGGCGATGGACGGCAGGATCGGGTCCACCAGGCCGATCCCCATGAAGGCGACGACGGATGCGCCCGCCGTGGCCCAGACGGCCTTCGGCTGGCGCAGGATGCTGGTGGCACCCTCGTCGAACGGATCCTCTCCGTGCATGGACGGCTCCTCTGTTTCTCTGCTTCTCCACTGGATAGTTGTGCTGTACATATAATAATTTAGAAAACCTAATGAATGCAAGTTACAACTACTTCTTGCCGGTGTGGCCACACTCCGGACGGGTGATCGTCCTTGACGCGGCGACGGCCGGAGAGGACCGTTGAGCGCTATGAGGGGCGAACCCAGTTGCCCGAAGTGCGGTAGCCGGGTGAGGGCGCCCGGTCTCTTTGCCGACTCGTGGCAGTGCGATGTGCACGGAGCGGTGCAGCCGCTGCAGCCGGTGATCCCGCCCAGCGTCGAGGCCCTCGGTGTGGTCGTGCACCGCGCGAAAGTCCCCGTGTGGATGCCCTGGCCGCTGCCCGTGGGATGGCTCTTCACCGGTGTCGCGTATGCGGGGGACGACCGGAGCGGAGGCCGCGCCACCGCCGTGGCCTGCTCGGGGCCCGGTCCGCTCGGTGGGATCGGTGAGCTGCTCCTGGTCGCCGAGGAACTGGGTGTCGGCCTCGGTGCGCGCTACGCCGGTATCGACGGACCCGACCCGGGCCCGCACATCTGCGTCGACAAACCGCCGCAGGCCAAGCTGCTCGCCGCCGGCCGCCCCACCCCGCTGTGGCATGTGGCCGACGCTCCCGAGGACCGCGCGGTGTTCGCCGGCGAGGCCCGCGGGCTGTGGCTGTGGGCGATCGTCTGGCCCGAGCAGTCCGGGCTGCTGATGTACGACGAGCTGGTGCTGACCGACCTGCGGGACTTGGGCGCCGAGATGGAACTGCTGCCCTGCGGGGCGCTGTCGCCGCGGCTTCTCTCGTAGTCCGGTCCCGTGGTCGGCGGGCGGCTTCTGCGGTGAACCGGCGCTGTTCGAATCCCCGATACACTTGACCGTCCCCCTGTCCGTCTGCCGTCCCTGGAGTCACGCGTCGTGCGCATCGATCTGCACACCCACTCCACGGCATCGGACGGTACGGACACCCCCGCCGAGCTGGTGCGCAACGCCTCCGCGGCCGGTCTGGGCGTCGTCGCGCTCACCGACCACGACACCACCCGCGGCCACGCCGAGGCGATCGCCGCCCTTCCGGAGAGCGTGACTCTGGTCACCGGAGCCGAACTCTCCTGCCGTATCGACGGCGTGAGCCTGCATCTGCTCGCGTACCTCTTCGACGCCGACGAGCCCGAGCTGCTGCGCGAGCGCGAGCTCGTACGGGACGACCGGGTGCCGCGCGCCCGGGCGATGGTGGCCAAGCTCCAGGAGCTGGGCGTTCCCGTGGAGTGGTCCCAGGTGGCCCGTATCGCCGGAGACGGCTCGGTCGGACGCCCGCACATCGCCTCCGCGCTCGTCGAACTCGGGGTCGTACCCACCGTCTCCGACGCCTTCACGCCCGAGTGGATCGCCGACGGCGGCCGTGCGCACATCATCAAGCACGAACTCGACCCCTTCACGGCGGTCCGGCTGGTCAAGGCCGCCGGTGGTGTCACCGTCTTCGCGCACCCGCTCGCCGTCCAGCGCGGCCGTACGGTGCCCGAGTCCGCGATAGCCGAACTCGCCGCATGCGGCCTCGACGGCATCGAGGTCGACCATATGGACCATGACGCGCCGGCGCGTGCCCGGCTGCGCGGCCTCGCCGCCGACCTCGGGCTGCTGGCCACCGGGTCCAGCGACTATCACGGCAGCCGCAAGACCTGTGTGCTCGGCGAGTACACCACCGACCCGGAGATCTACGGCGAGATCACGCGTCGCGCGACCGGCGCGTTCCCGGTGCCGGGCGCCGGCGGAAGCCGCTCGTAACTCTCCGGCCGCTCTCTTCCGTCTGTACGACTCCTCTTCGCGCTAGGCCCTCACTGTGTTCGACGCTGCCATTTTCGGTTCTCTCTTCCTCACCCTTTTTGTGATCATGGATCCCCCCGGGATCACCCCGATCTTCCTCGCGCTCACCTCGGGCCGCCCCGCCAAGGTGCAGCGCCGCATGGCCTGGCAGGCGGTGGCCGTCGCCTTCGGCGTGATCACCGTCTTCGGTATTCTCGGCCAGCAGATCCTGGACTATCTGCATGTCTCGGTGCCTGCGCTGATGATCGCGGGCGGTCTGCTCCTGCTGCTCATCGCGCTCGACCTGCTGACCGGCAAGACCGACGAGCCCAAGCAGACCAAGGACGTCAATGTCGCGCTGGTACCGCTGGGCATGCCGCTGCTGGCCGGTCCCGGTGCGATCGTCTCGGTGATCCTGGCTGTGCAGCACGCGAACGGCGTCGCACAGCAGGTGTCGGTATGGGCGGCGATCATCGCGATGCATGTGGTGCTCTGGCTGACGATGCGCTATTCGCTGCTGATCATCCGCCTGATCAAGGACGGCGGCGTGGTGCTGGTGACCCGGCTTGCGGGCATGATGCTCTCCGCGATCGCCGTGCAGCAGATCATCAACGGCATCACCCGGGTCATCCAGGGATCCTGAGCGCCCGGTGTGTCGAACGCACCGCGCCCCCGTACGGAACTCCGTACGGGGGCGCGGCGCGTCACATCACAACGTCGTCGAGCGTTACGAGGCCGTGGAATCGGCCGGTCGGATATAGATGCGCTGGCCGATCGAAGCGGCCTGCTGCACGATCCGGTTGACGGAGGCGGCGTCCACGACGGTCGTGTCCACGGCGGTGCCGTCGACGTCGTCCAGTCGCATGATCTCGAAGCGCAAGGCTTCTCCCTTCGTCTGATCCTCCTGCTGGAGAACTGGTGGCGACGGTTGTCCGTCTGTGTTCTATAGGTGTTCAACGGTATGCACCCTGCAAACATTCCCTACGCTAAGGAAATTTTTCGGATGCCTAACTACTGGCGGGTAGCGGCTCGGCCACGGAGAATGAGCACCGTATGAATGAGCACCGTATGGATGACGCAGAGACCACGGAGATCAGGGCCCACCTGGAGCGCACCAATGAGCTCCTGCAGCGGATGCTCGCCGAGGTCGCCAAGACCCCTTCTACCCATGCCATCTTCGTGGATGCAGGTTACGTCTATGCTGCGGCCGGGTTGCTTGTCGCTGGCACCGAGGACCGGCGCTCCTTCGACCTGGACGCGGAGGGGCTGATCGAGGCGTTCATCGACAAGGCCCGAACGATCTTCGCCGACAGCAGACTGCTGCGGGTCTACTGGTACGACGGGGCCCGGCGCCGTATACACACCTCCGAGCAGCAGTCCATAGCGGAGCTGCCGGACGTCAAGGTGCGCCTCGGCAACCTCAACGCGAACAACCAGCAGAAGGGCGTCGACTCACTCATTCGTACCGATCTGGAGTCGCTCGCCCGGCACCGCGCGATCAGCGACGCGGCGCTCGTCGGCGGCGACGAGGACCTGGTGTCGGCGGTCGAGGCGGCGCAGGGGTACGGGGCGCGGGTCCATCTGTGGGGTATCGAGGCCGCGGAGGGGCGCAATCAGGCGGAGCCGCTGCTGTGGGAGGTGGACAGCCAGCGGACGTTCGACCTGGACTTCTGCCGCCCGTACATCACGCGCCGCCCGGTCACGACGTACGAGAACGAGGGCGCGCCGCCGCCGTCACGGGACGAGGTGCGCTTCGTGGGCGCGCAGATCGCCGCGACCTGGCTGGCGGAACGCGGCCGGGAGGCGATGGCGGAGCTGCTGCCGGGGCATCCCTATCTGCCGGGCCCGGTGGACCAGGACCTGCTGATCGAGGCGGAGAGGGTGCTGCAGCGGTCGCTGCGGGGGCACGCGGTGTTGCGGCGAGCGCTGCGGGACGGTTTCTGGCAGCACCTGCAGGCTCAGTACTGATCCCAGAAGGCGGCGACGGCCGCGGCGGTCTCGAGGGGGCGGTCGGTGTTCGGTGAGTGCTCGGCGCCCGTGATGACCGTCCGGTGGGCGTTGAGGCGCCGCGCCATCTCGTCGAGAAGCGGCACCGGCCAGGTGTCGTCCCGTTCGCCGGACAGCACGTGCTTGGGCAGCCCTGAGGCGGCGAGCTCGTCGACCCTGTCCGGTTCGACGGTCAGCAGGCGGCCGGTGGCGATCAGCTGGGCCGGGTTGTGGCGCAGCCAGCGGTGGCGCAGTTCCTCGCCGTCGGTCTCGGCGTCCTCCGGCGGATCGAGTGCTTTCATCGCCTCCCAGACCTGATCCATCCCCATCACCGCGAGGGCGTCGCTCAGCAGCTTGACCTTCTGCTGCTGAGCCGGGGTGATCTGCGCGGGCCCCGAGGACATGAGGGTGAGCGTGGTGAACGGGGTGGCGTCGATGAGGACGGCGGCGCGGGCGATCTGACCGCCGAGGGAGTGCCCGAGGAGATGCACGGGCCCGCCGACAGCTTCGGCCTGGGCGAGTACGTCCTGGGCCAACTCGCCTTGGGCGTAAGCCTCTTGGTCGTCGGACCCGTCGGTCTCGTACTGTCCGCGCCCATCGACGGCGACACTGCGGTAGCCGGCATCGGCGAGTGGTTCCAGCAGCGCGATGAAGTCTTCCTTGCTCCCGGTGAAGCCGGGCAGGAGCAACGCGGTGCCCTTGACGTCACCGACGGGCTGCGCATCGAGCACGGCGAAGGTGCCGCGTGCGGTGGGGAGCCTGTGGGGACGGGCGCAGGGGGGCGGGGTGAAGGTGGGCGGCCGACTCATGCGACGAGGCTAGCGGGGGCGGGTCGGCCGCGGTGCTCCGGGCGCGGGTTGCGAGGCTGTTCCGCTTTCCCTCGTCCGCTCGCTGTTCCCCCGTCAGCCGCTTCCCGGACCGGGACCTCGCCCGGACCCCACGCATCCGGATGGCTCAGCCGGTTTGGCGGGAAACGCCGATGGCCCGGCCCCCGTGGCGGGGACCGGGCCAACTGGGCTCCGGGTGCGTCAGCTTTCGGGCTGGGCAACCTTCGTCGTGCGGGTGCGGCGGCGGGGCTTTGTCTCCGCCTCGACCTCCGTGGCCACCGTCTCGACCGTCTCGACCGTCTCGACGGGCTTGGCCACGCGGGTGCGGCGGCGCGGCTTGGTCTCCGCCTCGGCCTCCGTCGCCACTGCCTCGACCGTGTCAGCGGTCTTCGCCACGCGGGTGCGGCGGCGCGGCTTGGGCTCCGCCTCGACCTCCGTGGCCACCGTCTCGACCGTCTCGACCGTCTCGACGGGCTTGGCCACGCGGGTGCGGCGGCGCGGCTTGGTCTCCGGCTCGGCCTCCGTCGCCACTGCCTCGACGGCCTCGACCGTGTCGATGGCCTTCGCGGCACGCGTCCGGCGGCGGGGCTTCGTCTCGGTCTCGGTCGCGACCTCAACGGCCTCGACCGTCTCGACGGCCTTCGCGGCACGCGTCCGGCGACGAGGCTTCGTCTCCTCCGCGACCTCGACGTCCGCGAGCTCGACGGTCTCCATGACCGCCGTCGCCTCGGCGCCGGCCTGGGCGCCCACTCGGGTGCGGCGACGGCGGCGCGGGGTGCGCGGCTCCGTCGAATCCTCCGTGGACTCCGGCGGGGCCGTGTCCGTGTCCGTCACCGTTGTCGTCGGCTCGACGCCGTCCGGCGTCGACCCGCCGCGCGTGCGGCGGCGCTGGCGCGGCGTGCGGGTACGGGCAGGGCGCTCCTCGCGAGCCGGGGCCGGGGCCGACGTCGCCGACTTGCGGCCGCGGCCGCCCGTCTCGCCCAGGTCCTCGACCTCCTCGGCGCGCAGACCCGCACGGGTCCGCTCGGCACGGGGCAGTACGCCCTTCGTGCCGGCCGGGATGTTCAGCTGCTCGTACAGGTGCGGAGACGTGGAGTACGTCTCGACCGGCTCGGGGAACTTCAGGTCCAGCGCCTTGTTGATCAGCTGCCAGCGCGGGATGTCGTCCCAGTCCACCAGCGTGATCGCGATGCCCTTGGCGCCCGCGCGGCCGGTGCGGCCGACGCGGTGGAGGAACGTCTTCTCGTCCTCCGGCGACTGGTAATTGATGACATGCGTGACGCCTTCGACGTCGATGCCGCGCGCCGCGACGTCCGTGCAGACGAGGACGTCGACCTTGCCGTTGCGGAAGGCCCGCAGCGCCTGCTCACGCGCGCCCTGGCCCAGGTCGCCATGGACCGCGCCGGAGGCGAAGCCGCGACGCTGGAGCTGCTCGGCGATGTCCGCCGCAGTCCGCTTCGTACGGCAGAAGATCATCGCGAGCCCGCGGCCTTCGGCCTGCAGTATGCGCGAGACCAGCTCCGGCTTGTCCATGGAGTGGGCACGGAAGACGTGCTGCGTGGTGTTGGCCACGGTCGCGCCCTCGTCGTCCGGCGAGGTGGCGCGGATGTGCGTCGGCTGCGACATGTAGCGACGGGCGAGGCCGATGACCGCACCCGGCATGGTCGCCGAGAACAGCATGGTCTGGCGCTTGGCCGGCAGCATGTTGATGATCTTCTCGACGTCGGGCAGGAAGCCCAGGTCGAGCATCTCGTCGGCCTCGTCAAGGACGAGCGCGCGCACATGCGAGAGGTCCAGCTTGCGCTGGCCGGCCAGGTCGAGCAGACGGCCGGGGGTGCCGACGATCACATCGACGCCCTTGCGGAGCGCTTCGACCTGGGGCTCGTAGGCACGGCCGCCGTAAATCGCGAGAACGCGGACGTTACGGACCTTGCCGGCGGTCAGCAGGTCATTGGTGACCTGCTGGCACAGCTCGCGGGTGGGGACGACCACCAGCGCCTGCGGCGCGTCGGTCAGCTGCTCGGGCTGCGCCCGGCCGGCCTCGACGTCCGCGGGGACAGTGACCCGCTCCAGCAGCGGCAGACCGAAACCGAGCGTCTTGCCCGTGCCGGTCTTGGCCTGGCCGATGACGTCGGCGCCGGCGAGCGCGACGGGGAGGGTCATCTCCTGGATGGGGAACGGGTTGAGGATGCCGACGGCCTCGAGGGCCTCGGCGGTCTCGGGGAGGATCCCAAGATCCCGAAAAGTCTTAGATTGCGTAGTCAGGGTGTTGCCTCTTCTGTGAGACGCGGCATGAGGCGAACGATGGGGGTCGTACCGCACCTGGGTACTGGGCCGGCCGTGGATTGGCCGGATGGCGCGGGACCACTGCTGTCGCTCGAGCGCTCGTGCCGCTGAGGGGCCCCTCATCTGCGGTCGTGCACATGTGTGCGCACGGTCCGCGCGGAGGGCGGTCGGGGCGGAGCCGATCGGGCCACCGACCGGGCATCCTCAAGGGGACTCTGGGGGAGCAAATCCCCCAGTCATACACTGAGATCGCCCGCCGAGTAACCAAAACGCTCGACAGGCGCATTACCACTGTACCCCGGATTCGCGCATGTGTGTTGGGTGAATTGGTAGGAACCGCCGCACGGACGTGGCTGACCAGGCCCTTCCGCCTCACGATGAGCGGGCTATTGTGCGCTTCATGGAGACGCCTGACAACGCCACTGAACCCACCGGAATCGCCGCCCAGGACTGGGCCACGGCCTCCGCCGACCCCCAGTACCGCGCCGCCGTCGTGGATCTGCTGGGCGCACTCGCGTACGGCGAGCTGGCAGCCTTCGAGCGGCTCGCCGAGGACGCCAAGCTGGCGCCGACGCTGGGCGACAAGGCCGCGCTGGCGAAGATGGCCTCCGCCGAGTTCCATCACTTCGAGCAGCTGCGCGACCGCCTCACCGCCGTCGACGCCGAGCCGACCGCCGCGATGGAGCCGTTCGCGCAGGCCCTGGACGACTTCCACCGCCAGACCGCGCCGTCCGACTGGCTGGAGGGCCTGGTCAAGGCGTACGTCGGCGACTCGATCGCCAGCGACTTCTACCGTGAGGTCGCGGCCCGGCTGGACACCGACACCCGTGCCCTGGTGCTTGCGGTCCTCGACGACACGGGGCACGGCAACTTCGCGGTCGAGAAGGTCCGCGCCGCCATCGAGGCGGAGCCGCGCGTCGGCGGGCGGCTCGCGCTGTGGGCGCGCCGCCTGATGGGCGAGGCGCTCTCTCAGGCGCAGCGGGTGGTGGCGGACCGCGACGCGCTCTCCACGATGCTCGTGGGCGGTGTGGCGGGCGGCTTCGACCTCGCGGAGGTGGGCCGGATGTTCTCCCGGATCACCGAGGCGCACACCAAGCGGATGGCGGCGCTGGGACTCGCGGCCTAACCTCCGCCCGACGGTTTCTTCGGCGGCGTGGGCGGCCGGTCGCGCGGACTCAGAAAGGGAATGCGCGACGCAGCCGCCGCGTCGAGGGCCGGATCAGCAGCGAGAGCAGTACGGCTCCGATGGTCACCGCGCCCACCAGCGTCGCCAGTGTGTGGCCGGGACCGAGCGCGGCATGCGTCACATAGGCGCCGAAGAGGGCGCCGAGCGTGCCTGTGGTGAAGACCACACGACGGGACGGGAGACGGTCGGACAGGTGACGGGCTGCGGACCAGGCCAGGGCGAGTCCGAGCAGGACTGAACCGAGCGTTTCCAAGAGCACTACTGATCACCTCACGGACGCCGGTGCGGGCAAAACGGTCCTAGCGCGTACTACCCGGCGCTTGTGGAATACAACCCTCCCGACAGCAGCGGAAGAGGGCCCGGCGGGGGATTCCCGCCGGGCCCTCTTCCGTCACGCTCCAGTCGCTTGCGGCGCCCTACAGCGCGCCGAAGCCCACGCGCCGCGTCGCCGGCTCGCCGATCTCGACGTACGCGATCCGGTCGGCCGGTACGAGGACCTTGCGGCCCTTGTCGTCCGAGAGACTGAGCAGCTGCGCCTTGCCGGCCAGCGCGTCGCCGACCGCGCGCTCGACCTCCTCGGCGGACTGCCCGCTCTCCAGAACGATCTCCCGGGGCGCGTGCTGCACGCCGATCTTGACCTCCACGGCTATGTCCCTCCGAACGGTCAGTGTGTTGCGCGGTCAGCCGCGCTGTACGCAGCACACATTAGCCCGGCGAGGGGATGCGGCAGGCGTCCCCGGGAAACGCCAGGAGCGAACAGCCCCGGGTCACCCCTCAGTGCTGATCGGTGCCGTGCAGCGGGAACCCCGCGATACCCCGCCACGCCAGCGACGTCAGCAGCTGCACCGCTGTGTCGCGGGGGATGCCGGAGCTGCTGGAGAGCCAGTAGCGGGCGACCACCTGGGAGACGCCGCCGAGGCCGACGGCCAGCAGCATGGACTCTTCCTTGGACAGGCCCGTGTCCTCGGCGATGACGTCGGAGATCGCCTCCGCGCACTGCAGCGAGACCCGGTCCACGCGCTCGCGCACCGCGGGCTCGTTCGTCAGGTCCGACTCGAAGACCAGCCGGAAGGCCCCGCCCTCGTCCTCGACGTACGCGAAATAGGCGTCCATCGTCGCGGCGACGCGCAGCTTGTTGTCGGTCGTCGACGCCAGCGCCGTACGGACCGAGAGCAGCAGCGACTCGCAGTGCTGGTCGAGCAGCGCCAGATAGAGCTCGAGCTTGCCCGGGAAGTGCTGGTAGAGCACGGGTTTACTGACGCCGGCCCGCTCGGCGATGTCGTCCATGGCGGCCGCGTGATAGCCCTGAGCCACGAAGACTTCCTGGGCGGCGCCCAGAAGCTGGTTCCTGCGGGCTCGGCGTGGCAGGCGTGTGCCCCGCGGGCGCGTCGCCTCTGTCTGCTCGATGGCTGTCACGCCGCCTCCCAAAAAATTGTTTCTTGCGCGCTGTGCGCCGCGCCGCCATCGTACTTTTGGGTAACCCGGCTGTGCGTGGTGCGGACGCAGAATTTCACGGACCGGACAGTCGCGGTAGCTCCCGATTCAGGGACAAAGAGGGGCAGGTCATCGGTAGTCGTCCTCGTCGAGGGCGACGACACGGGCCTGTTCCGCGGCATCGGCCTCATTTGCGGCGTCCAGGTCGGCGCCGTTCACATGGTCGTCGTCCTCGGGCAGCACATCCGCGTGCTGCTCGGCGGCGTCGGCTTCGGGAACCTCTTCGTCGAGCAAGGCATCCTGATCGTTTGCATCGAAGGTATCCGGGTCTGTGGGGTCGACAGACATGCGGCACCGCTTTCCATGGATAGTGCCCTTCCTACGAGCGTAGGAGGTACTCATTCATGACGCTACGCGGCGTGTGACGCCGAACACACGATCCAGTGTGTGATCGTCTCGTAACATTGCCCGCATGTCTTCGACCGAGCTGCCGGGAGTACGCGCCGCCAACGCCGCCGTGGCGCCCAAGGTCGCGACCGTCCGGGTCGCGGAGGGGGAGGAGCTGCGCTCCGCCCGACTGCCCGGCCTGACGCTCACCGTCAGATCCAGGCCGCCAGCGCGATCCGGCCTCGCGCCGGCGCTGTATGTGCACGGGCTCGGCGGCTCCTCGCTGAACTGGTCGGCGCTGATGCTGCTGCTCGAAGACATCCTGGACGGTGAGGCGGTCGACCTGCCCGGTTTCGGGGACTCCCCGCCGCCGGACGACGGGGACTACTCCCTCACCGGCCACGCCAGAGCGTTGATCCGCTACCTGGACGCCGCGGGCCGCGGCCCCGTCCACCTCCTCGGAAACTCCCTGGGCGGAGCGGTCTCCACCCGTGTCGCGGCCGTCCGGCCCGATCTGGTGCGCACGCTCACGCTCGTCTCGCCCGCGTTGCCGGAGCTCCGCGTGCAGCGCTCCGCCGTGCCCACCGCGCTGATGGCACTGCCCGGGGTCGCCCCCCTGTTCAGCAGGCTGACCAAGGACTGGACGGCCGAGCAGCGCACCAAAGGCGTGATGGCGCTCTGCTACGGAGACCCCTCGCGGGTCGACGACGAAGCGCTGCGCCATGCTGTGGAGGAGATGGAGCGGCGCGTTCGTCTCCCGTACTTCTGGGACGCGATGACTCGTTCCGCGCGCGGCATCGTCGACGCGTACACCTTGGGCGGCCAGCACGGGCTGTGGCGGCAGGCGGAGCGGGTGCTCGCGCCGACGCTGCTTGTTTACGGAGGGCGGGACCAGCTCGTCTCGTACCGTATGGCGCGCAAGGCAGCGGCGGCCTTCCGCGATTCCCGGCTGTTGACGCTCCCGGACGCCGGACATGTTGCCATGATGGAGTACCCGGAAACGGTCGCCCAGGCCTTCCGGGAACTGCTGAACGACTACGACAGGAGCTGATCCGGGGGTGGGACGACACAGCCGCAAAGGCCCCGCGCCCAAGGGCTCCGACTCCGAGGGCAGCGCGGGTCCAGCCGGCGCCGGTGTATCCGGCACCGGGGAGTGGGAAGTCGTGGGCTCGAGCCCCGGCAGTGGACGGCGCAGACGCAACACGGTGCCCGGTCCCGAGCAGCATGGCTCCTCCGGCTACGGCGTGCCGCAGGCCCGCGGCGGACACCCGGAACAGCATGAAGCGGGCGGTGGCTGGGGCGTACACCAGCAGCAGCGGTACGGGGACCGGCAGGCCGACAGTCGACAGCGTGTGCAGACGCCGCCGCGGATGCCCGGAGCGGCCCGGATACCGGGCCCGCGACGGGAGTTCGTCGAGGCCTTCGACCGGCCCCGGCCCGGAGCGGCCCCGGAACCCGACCCGTACGACTCCGTCACCGAACGGGGCGACGAGCCGGATCAGACCGACGGAGCCGCGGCCGAAGCGCCGGAGGGCAAGCCCGCCAAAGGCGGCAAGGGGCGCGCCTTCACCGGGATCGCGGCCGCCGCGGTGACCACGGTGCTCGCGGTCGTCGTGGCCGGGCATTTCGCCGCGGACGGTCCTCAGAAGTCGAGCGCACAGTCCGCGGGCAAGGACCGGGCGGGCGCGGAGAGCCCCGCATCCCGCTCGGACGAACGGCAGGCGCCGCCCCAAGGTGCGGGGAAGCCCGCGGTTCCGGCCACGTACGCGCAGCTGATGGCCACCCGGTTCCCGATCAATCCCAAACTGACGGCGACGGGTGACTTCCAGGCGGTGCCCGGCTTCGACAAGGCGCCGGGCAAGGGCCGCAAGATCCGCTACCGGGTGGATGTCGAGAAGGGCCTCGGCCTGGACGGCGCGCTGTTCGCCGATGCGGTCCACAAGACACTGAACGACGACCGGAGCTGGGCGCACGGTGGGGCGATGACCTTCGAGCGGATCTCGTCGGGGGAGCCTGAATTCGTGATCACGCTCGCCAGTCCCGGGACCACGGCGACCTGGTGCGCCAAATCCGGTCTGGACACGACGGACGACAACGTGAGTTGTGATTCGGCGTCGACGGACCGCGTGATGATCAATGCGTACCGCTGGGCGCAGGGCTCGGTGACCTACGGGGAGCGGGCAATGCTCACCTACCGGCAGATGCTCATCAATCACGAGGTCGGGCACCGGCTCGGGCACGGTCATGTGAACTGCAGCACTCCGGGCGCGCTCGCGCCGGTCATGCAGCAGCAGACCAAGTCCCTCGACATCGACGGGGTCAAGTGCCGGCCCAACCCGTGGGTGTTTCCCGGCAGTTGAGTTCGGTGACGGACAGCGGTGGCGGGTCGGGACCGCGTCGCGCCGGTCTTCATCGCGAACGATCTCGCCGTCGTGCAGTCGGTCGGCTCCATCGCCGCATCGCCGCGGCCCGCCGAACCGCTCGCAAAGAGTTGGCCGCAGACTGACAATGCGTAGTCGGATTGCTCCGTAGCGCGACAGAACGCTACCGGGGCGGGAAAGTTACGTGCATTCACCCCTTCTGGTGGCGCGATGGACAACCGTCCGTCGTGCCACCGACGTATCCGCTTAACGTCGTCCCGCTGTGAGTCGCCGGACCAACGGCGGCCGCCCACAAGGGAGATCGGGGGTGCGCTGGTGCGGATCGGACTGCTTACGGACGGTGGTTATCCATATGCGACGGGTGAGTCCAGGCTGTGGTGCGACCGGCTTGTGCGCGGGCTCGCGCAGCATGAGTTCGATGTCTATGCGCTGAGCCGCAGCGCCCAGCAGGAGGACCACGGCTGGATCCAGCTCCCTCCGCAGGTGCAGCGGGTGCGGACGGCCCCGCTGTGGGCGCCCGAGGACGACGGGCATACGTACGGACGGCGCGAACGACGCCGCTTCGTCGGCCACTTCAAGGAGCTCGCCTCCGCGGTCTGCACGGAGGGCGAGGGCCAGGGCGAAAGCTTCGCCGATGCGCTGTACGGACTCGCCGAACTGGCCCGTGAGCGCGGCGGGCTCTACGCCGCGCTCCGCTCCGAACTCGCCGTGCGCGTCCTCGAGTCCGCCTGTCGTGCCCCCGGCGCGCGCCGCACCGTGCACGCCGCCACCGTCCCCGACTATCTCGCCTTCGCCGACGAGCTGGAGCGCGCTCTGCGCCCGCTCTCGCTCGACTGGTACGCCGATGACTGCCTGGGCGCGGTCGACCTGTGCCACGCCGCGTCCGGCGGGTCCGCCGCTCTGCCCGGCCTGTTGGCCAAACGCTTCTTCGGCGTCCCGCTGCTGGTCACCGAGTACGGCGTACAGCTGCGCGCGCACTATCTCGCGGCGAGCGACGGCGAGCTGACCGCGCCCGTGCGGGCCCTGCTCGCGGCCTTCCAGCGCAGGCTGGCCGCCGAGGTGTACCGGCAGGCTTCCGTCATCACGCCCGGCAATACGCATGCGCGCCGCTGGCAGGAGAAGTGCGGCGCAGACCGGGCCAAGCTGCGGACTGTCTACCCCGGCATGGAGGTGGAGCGTTTCGCGGCGGTCGGGGAATCGGTGGGGGCGGGCGACGGCGGCGGCGACCCGCACACCCTCGCCTGGGTCGGCAGGATCGAGCCCGCCAAGGACCTCATCGCACTGCTGCATGCCTTCGCCGAGGTGCGCAAGGAGGAGCCGCAGGCGCGGCTGCGGCTCTTCGGCGCGCCGGTGCAGGGGCCGGAGGCCGTCACGTATCTCGCCCACTGCAAGGCGCTGGCCGCCCAGCTCTTCCCCGACGAGGCGGCCGACGCGCACGCCGTCGGTGACAACCCGGTCTCCTTCGAGGAGATCGGCGGACCCGACGCTCCCGAGCTGGCCGACGCGTACGCCTCCGGCGCGGTCGTTGTCCTGTCCAGCGTCGTCGAGGGCTTCCCGATCAGCCTGGTCGAGGCGATGTTCTGCGGCCGCGCGACGGTCTCCACGGATGTCGGCGCGGTCGTCGAAGTCATCGGCGGTACGGGGCTTGTGGTGCCCCCGCGCAATCCGCGGGCGCTCGCGGGAGCCTGCCTCGCGCTGCTGCGCGACCCTCAGCGCCGTGAACGGCTCGGCGCGGCCGCCCGGGCCCGCGCGCTCGAGCTCTTCACGATCGAGCAGAACCTGACGGCATTTCGCGGCATTTACCTGGAGCTGATCTCGCACTCCCCGGTACAGCGCGAAGCGGTGAACGCGGACGGTGAGCCGCTGCCATTCGCTCGCCCCGCCGAGGCGTACGCCCCGTGTCACTGGACGGGCGGCGGCACCGCGTCGGGCGGCCGCCTCCCGCGCTGGGCGGAGGGGCCACGGTTCGTCGGCACGCTGGCAACGGCGAAGGAGGTACGCGCATGAGAACGTCCCGCAGTACGTCACCCATCACCGAGAGCGCAGGCGCCGACGAACGCGGATCACCCGCCGGTGCGAGTGGCTGGGACGCCCACTCGCCGGCCCACGCGGACACCCACCCCGAGGCCCTGCTCGCCGAGGTCCGGGTGGACGGGCCCGCACAGACGCGCAGGCCCGCTGCCCGCCGCGGCCCCGCCGACCCCGTCAAGGCGCTGATGCACCGCCACCGCGAGCTGTGCGAACGGGCCGTCGACCCCCTGGAGATCGCCGCCGGTCTCGAGGCACACGGTCTCACCGACCGCACCGCCGCCCGCTTCCGCCACCGGGACGTCTTCTCGCTCGCCGAAGAACTGTACGCGCGCGTGCCGCGCGGCGGGGAATCGACAGAGACCGCCGAATCTCCGGCGCGCGCCGCCGGTCCGAGCGCCGGACGACGGCCCCGCCGCGCCGGTCACGCACTCCTCACGCTGCTGCCGGGCGCCGTCTGCGCCCTCGCCCTCGCCGTGCAGTCCACGGAGCCCCTGGAGGTCGCGGAAGGCACGGTCCGGCTCGCGGCAGGGGCGGTGGGCGTGTGCGGAGTCGTCGTCGCGCTCGCGCTCTGCCTGCGCCGTGGACCGCTGCGAGCCGAGGGGCGCACGGTCGCCGCCGTACGCCTGTGGACACTCTGGCTGCTGGCGTACGCGGCGTACGGCGAAGGGCTGCAGGCCCAGCTCATGGACGGCGGTCGGGACGGTTCCTGGCCCATGACCGCGGCCCCGCTCGTCGGACTCGCACTCGGCGTCGCCCCCGCGGCCTGGTGCGCGCACCTCTTCTCCGTACGGGCGCGGCGCAGGCTCGGGGGCAGCCGCGGACTCGAGGAGTTCGCCTCCGGCGCGCGTCCGCTGCTCCTCGGCGTCGTCGCGATGTTCGTCTGTGCCCTCACCGCGCTTCTTGTGCTCGCCGGCCTCGTCTTCCCGCACAAGGCCCTCGTCCCCGCCGTCGCCCTCGGCATCCTGCTCTTCCTCGCCCGTCTGCTCATCGTCCACGGCTTTCCCGCTTCCGCCGCCGCCGGACTCGGCGCCGCCTGCGCCGTCGAAGTCGCCGCCCCCGCCCTCCTGCTGGCCGGACGCCTCCCGGGCTGCGGCTTCCTGGCGAGCCCGGTCGAGGCGGTCGTCGGAGCCTGGGGCACTGGAGCCGTACCCGCTCTCGCCTGCGGCGCCGCCGCCCTCGGCCTGCTGGCCCACGCCACCGCGGCACTGTCCCGGGCCTCGGCGCACAGCGTCTGAACCTGCCGCGTTCCCGACACCGCACGCGTTCCCGAGCTTCCCCGGCACCGCCGACGTCCCACACCAGCACCAGCACCCGTACCGGCATCGACAGCGACACCCCTAAGGAGAAAGCGACATGACCCCCCTACCCCCAGCTCCGGCCCGTCGGCACCGAGGGGCGGCCGCGCGATGAGGGTGCTTCTGCTCGGTGCCAATGGATTCCTCGGCCGCTTCGTCGCCGACCGGCTGCTCGCCGACCCGGCCGTCCACCTGACGGCCCTCGGGCGCGGTGACGACGCCGACGTACGCTTCGACCTCGCCGGCGGCAGTCCGGGCGCGCTCACCCGCTTCCTCGGCGCCGTCCACCCCGGAGTCGTCATCAACTGCGCGGGCGCCACCCGCGGCGGCGCCCGCGAACTGACCCGCCACAACACCGTCGCCGTCGCCACCGTCTGCGAGGCCCTGCGGCGCAGCGGTTGCGGCGCCCGGCTTGTCCAGCTCGGCTGTGCCTCCGAGTACGGGCCGTCCCAGCAGGGATCGTCGACTGCGGAGGATGCGATCCCGCGTCCCGGCGGCCCGTACGGAGTGAGCAAGCTCGCCGCCACCGAGTTGGTGCTCGGCTCGGGCCTGGACGCCGTCGTACTCCGCGTCTTCTCGCCCGTCGGCCCCGGCACTCCGGCAGGATCCCCGCTCGGCCGCCTGGCCGAGGCGATGCGCCGCGCCATGCAGTCCGGGGACGGCGAGCTGAAGCTCAGCGGCCTGGGCGTGCAGCGCGACTTCGTCGACGTACGGGACGTGGCGCGCGCCGTGCACGCCGCCTCCCTCTCCGCCGCGCAGGGCGTGGTCAACATCGGCACGGGACGTGCCGTCCGGCTGAGGGACGCGGCCGCCGTCCTGGCCCGGGTCGCGGGCTACGCAGGCGGGCTGCACGAGCTGGACCTGCCCTCCGGACGGCCCTCCATCGGTGCCCCGCGCACCGAATCCGTACTGGACCACCTGTCCGCGTCCCCATCGCCGTACCCCGACGGCTGCGGCGGCTGGCAGCAGGCGGATGTGCGCACCGCCCGCGACCGGCTCGGCTGGCGCCCCCGTATCAACCTCGAAGAATCCCTTGCGGACATCTGGATGGAGGCGGCATGCCGCATTTGACCAGAACGGGCACGCAGCTCCCGGCGACCGGCACGACGGAGGTCCCCCCGGACGAAGTCTGGGGAAAGCTCGGCTTCGGCATTCCCGGCTACGCCCACCCGCTCGTCGCCCCCGTCGAATGGGCCGGACTGACCCGGCCAGGAACGCCGTTGCACTGGGTGGTCCTCAATGTCGACGACGGCCCCGGCGACCGCCCCGACCCGCACTGTCTGGAGGCCGCGGGCAAGCTGCGCAACGCCGGCGTACGCGTCCTCGGCCATCTCGACCTGGCACACGGCTCACGATCCTTCGGTGATCTCGTCTCGGACGCGTACCGCTATCTGGAGTGGTACCGGGTCGACGGCTTCCTGCTGGACCGCTGCCCGGCGGACCGTGCCGCCCTGCAGGAGGTGCGGCGTACGACGGCGACGCTGGAGGCGGTCCTCGACGGCGGCCATCTGGTGCTCGGGCACGGCTCGCACCCGTATCCCGGCTACGCGGAGGCCGCCGACCAGCTGGTCACCTTCTCCGGGCCCTGGACCGACTACCGCTGGTCGCAGGTGGCGGAGTGGACGGCGGACCACCCGCCGGAGCGCTTTGTGCACTTCGTCCATGGCGTGCCGCGCACGCATCTGGAGGAGGCCATGCGCATCGCCCGCTGGCAGGGCGCCGGGACGATTTTCTTCACCGATCGGACCGGTGACAGGAGCGGAAACGGGCACCATGGGGCATTCGAGGCGCTGCCCGGCTACTGGGACGAAATCGTCTCGCAGATCGGACCGGGTGTCTCGGAATGAGAGGGAGCGTGGCAGTGTTACGGGGAGAACAACCGTACTGACTTACCGACCAACGGAGTCCCCGTGTCGCTGCCACCCCTGGTCGAGCCAGCTGCTGAGCTCACCGTCGACGAGGTCCGCAGGTACTCCCGCCACCTGATCATCCCCGATGTCGGGATGGACGGGCAGAAGCGGCTGAAGAACGCCAAGGTCCTCGCCGTCGGCGCGGGCGGCCTCGGTTCGCCTGCCCTGATGTACCTGGCCGCCGCCGGCGTCGGCACGCTCGGCATCGTGGAGTTCGACGAGGTGGACGAGTCGAACCTGCAGCGCCAGATCATCCACAGCCAGGCCGACATCGGCCGCTCCAAGGCGCAGTCCGCCAAGGACTCCGTGCTCGGTATCAACCCGTACGTGAATGTGATCCTCCACGAAGAGCGGCTCGAGGCCGAGAACGTGATGGAGATCTTCAGCCAGTACGACCTGATCGTCGACGGCACGGACAACTTCGCGACCCGCTACCTGGTCAATGACGCCTGCGTGCTGCTGAACAAGCCGTACGTCTGGGGCTCGATCTACCGCTTCGACGGCCAGGCCTCCGTCTTCTGGTCCGAGCACGGACCCTGCTACCGCTGCCTCTACCCGGAGCCCCCGCCGCCCGGCATGGTCCCGAGCTGCGCCGAGGGTGGCGTGCTCGGCGTGCTCTGCGCGTCCATCGGCTCCATCCAGGTCACCGAGGCGATCAAGGTCCTGACCGGGATCGGCGACCCGCTGGTCGGCCGGCTGATGATCTACGACGCCCTGGAGATGCAGTACCGCCAGGTCAAGGTCCGCAAGGACCCGGACTGCGCGGTCTGCGGCGAGAACCCCACCGTCACCGAGCTCATCGACTACGAGGCCTTCTGCGGCGTCGTGTCCGAGGAGGCCCAGGAGGCGGCGCTCGGTTCGACGATCACTCCCAAGCAGCTCAAGGAGTGGATCGACGACGGCGAGAACATCGACATCATCGATGTCCGCGAGACCAACGAGTACGAGATCGTCTCGATCCCCGGCGCCAGGCTGATCCCGAAGAACGAGTTCCTGATGGGCACAGCCCTCCAGCAACTTCCGCAGGACAAGCGCATCGTCCTGCACTGCAAGACGGGTGTCCGCAGTGCGGAGGTCCTCGCGGTACTCAAGTCCGCGGGCTTCGCGGACGCGGTGCACGTCGGCGGCGGAGTGATCGGCTGGGTCAACCAGATCGAGCCGGACAAGCCGATCTACTGATCAGCCCTTGGGCTGACCAGCAAGACTGAAGAAGCCCACGGCTCTGACCAGGTCAGGTGCCGTGGGCTTCTGTCGTTGTTGGTCGGCGTCGGGTGCCCTCGCACGGCCCGGAGACGGCCCGGACTTCCCACCGGTGAATCAGTGGACAGAAGGTACCGATGGTTATCGCGCTCGTTCTATGGCTACTGGTGCCTGTCGCCTGGGCCGCGCTGCCCTGGCTACCTCCGAACCGGACGTTCGGCCGCTGCGTGGCAGCGGTGCAGCTGATGCTGTCCGTAGCGGCCCTCTCCGTCGGAATGCCGGCGGAGAATCTGCCGGCATGGTTCCTCATACCCGGGGTGGTCTCCTCTGTGGCGCGACTGGCGTCAGTGCCCTTGACTTGCCGGGGATGAACGACGCCGTCCGGCGATGATCTCGACCGGAGGAGGCTGCGAACTGCGACCCCCGCTTTAGGAGCGAGGTTGCGCGACTGTCTGTGACCTGCGGATTCCGCACGATCGGCAGGCTCCGGCCGCACTCACCGCACGCCCCCCGGTTCCCCGTGAGTCCCCGTCCGTTCTGGCATGAGAGTGGCACGGCCCGAAGACCGTGCCACGACCCCTCGATGCGAACACCCCAGCGTCCGAGTGGCCTTGTTCAGCGGTCACGTACTCGCGCGGCCGGCCGAGCCTCGGGTGACGGAGAAAAGGCGGCGCGGCGCCCTTCACCGACTGGTGATTTCGTGAGAGGTAGTGCGCTTGAAAGCGGTCCAGCCTGGCCGAGGCCGAGCACCGAGCATTGTGGCAGGAGTCCGCTGTCTCCCCATGGTGGCTTGCAGTCGCGGTCCCAAAGGATCGCGCTGATCCTGTCAGGGGAGCGCGTGTCCGGCTTCGCACGGGCATTGTGCGTTAGTGACCGCGCGCGCTGGACAGGAAGGCAGCGGCCATGACAGCAGTGCCTAACGAGACACGGAGAGGGCGCGGGGGCCCCGACAGCAACGAGATCAACGGCCCGTCCCTGTTCGCCGGGGCCGTGCTGATGCTCAGCGGACCGCTCAGCATTCTCATGGGGGCATCCGGCATCGCACAGGACAACCTGTTCTCCGCGTCCCGGTACGCCTACCGATTCGACCTGACCGCTTGGGGCTGGATTCACCTGGTGGTCGGAGTGGTGCTGGTCATTGCCGGCCTGGGGGTCTTGACGAACAAGAGCTGGGGTCGCGGGGCAGGCGCAGCAGTGGCAGGGATCAGCCTGATCACCCAGTTCATGTTCGTTCCGTACTATCCGGCGTGGTCCATCCTCGTGATGACACTCGATCTCCTGATCATCTTTGCGCTGACGAGGTTCATTGCCGGAACCAGCGGAGGTCAGTGAACCCAACCCCATCCGCGAGACCCACCTCATGCCCGCAGCGCGCCCGTGCCGTGCGCGGGCCTTGACTGACCGCTACTGCCCGGTCGTTCTGGCACGGTGGTGGCTCGCAAGGGCACAGCGGCAAACTGTGTTGCGCATGAGGTGCAGGTCGGCTTCGATCACCGCCATGACCGATGGTGCCGCAATCGACGTTGCCGACGACCAGATCCTCACCGAGCAAATCATCCGCGGGCTCATGGCGATCCGAGAGCACCTCGGCTGTTCGCTCCATGAGGCGCTGGACGTTTTTGCTGCCCGGTACGAGGTGCTGCGCGTCGAGCGCCCTGATGACTTCGTGTGCAGTCGTGACGAGTACGGGGTCGGCTTCTACTCGTAAGGGACTTGGCACCTCAGCGGGCGCGGTGGCATCCCTGCTCTTCCATAGGGAGCAGGGCCGCCCGGTCAACCGCAACGACTTCAACCGCTGGGCCTGGCGCCCGGCCCTGAATGCGTCGGGCATCCCTCCCGGCCGGACGAGCGGCATGCACGCGCTGAGGCACCTGGACGCGGGGGAGAGCATCAAGGCTGTGTCCCAGTACCTGGGGCACCACGACCCGGGCTTCACTCTGCGGACGTACACGCATCTGATGCCCAGCAGCGAGAAGCGGACTCGGGAGGCAGTGAACCGTGCCTTCGGGGACGGCCCGGACACCGATGACGGCCCCACGACTCGTAGGAGTGCGAAGGGCCTGGACCGAAATGCCGGTCCAGGGCCCTTCGCGCTGCTACGAACAGGCCCTTCCGTCAGGTCCTGCCGTCCTACGAGCAGGTCTTGCCGTTCGCCGGGACCTTGCCGTCCAGGAGATACGCGTCCACCGTGCCGGTCGCGCAGGCGCCGTTGCCGTACGCGCCGTGCCCCTCGCCCTTGTTGGTGAGCAGCACCCCGACGCCCGCGCCCAGCTCGTCCGCCATCCGCTTCGCGCCCTCGTACGGGGTCGCGGGGTCGCCCGTGGTGCCGACGACCAGGATCGGAGCCGCGCCCGCGGCGGCCACCTCGGGTGTGTCCGACTCGCCCGGCACCGGCCAGTCCGCGCACCAGGCCGCCAGGTCCCAGGCCAGATACGGGCCGAAAACGGGTGACACCTTGGTGAACTCGGCCAGATGACGCGACCTGACCTCGGCGGCGGTCACCCGGCCCTTGGTGTCCGCGCAGGATATGGCGCGCTGCGAGTGGTCCTGGGTGCTGTAGTGGCCTGACTCGTCGCGGCTGTTGTACGCCTCTGCCATCAGCAGAAGGCGGGTGCCGTCACCGTTCTCCGCCTCGTTCAGCCCCTTGGTGAGGTACTCCCAGCGGTCCTCGGAGTACAGCGGGAAGACGATCCCGGTGAGCGCCAGGCTCTCGGTGAGCGTGCGCCCCTCGGTGGTGGGCAGCGGTTTGCGGTCCAGCCGGCCGAGCAGCCCGACCACCCGCGCGGTGCCGTCCTTCGCGCTGATGCCCCGGCTCTTGAAGTAGTTCTCCAGAGCGCGCTGGAAGCCCAGCGCCTGGCCCCGCGAATGGGCGGCGTAGTCGGCGGCGGGATCGACCACCGCGTCCAGGACGAGGCGTCCGACGTTCCTCGGGAACAAGTGGGCGTAGGTGCCGCCCAGTTCGGTGCCGTAGGAGAAGCCGAGGTAATTGAGCTTCTTGTCGCCGAGGACCTGGCGCATCAGGTCCATGTCGCGGGCGGCGTTGGTCGTGCCGACATGCGGCAGCACCCGCCCGGACTTCTTGGCGCAGCCGGCGCCGAAGGCTTTGGAGTCGTCGAGGTAGGCCTGCTCCTCCGCGGCTGTGTCGGGGGTGAAGTCCAGCCTGTGCGCGGCTTCTGTCTCCCTGTCGCCCCGGCAGGTCACCTCGGAGCTCTCCGCCACGCCGCGCGGATCGAAGCTGACCAGGTCGTAACGGCTGTGCAGGCTCTTGAACTCGTCGGCCGAGCCCGGCAGCCCGGCGACACCCGAGCCGCCGGGGCCGCCGAAGTTGAACAGGAGTGAACCGATCCGTCTGGACCGGTCCGTGGCCTTCGAGCGGATCAGGGCGATCGCGATCGTCTCGCCCGTCGGCTTCTTGTAGTCGAGCGGCGCCTTGAGCCTGGCGCACTGCCACTCTTTGCCCGGCGTCTGCGCGGAGCTGCCCTGTGCCTTCACGGGCGCCGCGCACTGCTTCCACTCGAGCTTCTGGCCGGTGAGGGTGGCGGGCAGGACGGGCTCGCCCGGCCCACCCGGCGCGGCCCTGCCCGGCGCGGTCCGGGAGGCCGATGGCCCGGCGGTGTTCTTGCCGTCGTCCCCTGCCGTGTCCGTACCGCTGTCACAGCCGGCGATGGCGCCGGCCGCCAGCAGCGCCGCGGCGGCCAGGGCCCCCGCCCGTACCCGCGTCGTCATGGATGCCCCCGGCTTCGAAGATTTTTCGGCATCCTACGCGGACCTACTGACACACCGTTCCGGCGGCGGGAACCTTGCCGTCCAAGAGGTAGGTGTTCACGGCCTTCTGCACACACTTGCTGCCGCTGTTGTACGCGCCGTGGCCCTCGCCCTTGTACGTGATCTCGACGCCGACGCCCTTGCCGAGCGCGTCCGCCATCGCCTTCGTACCCTCGTACGGAGTGGCCGGGTCACCGGTGTTGCCGACGAGGAGGATGGGTGCGGAGCCCGGGGCGGAGACATCCGGCGTGCGCCAGGTGCCCGGCACCGGCCACTGGCTGCAGCCCATCAGGCCCCAGCCCATGGTGTCGCCGAAGACCGGTGACACCTCGCGGAATTGAGGCAGCTTCGCCCTGGTCTGCTCCAGGGTGTAGCGGTCCTTGTAGTCGACACAGTTGATGGCCGCGTTGGCCGCCTGGATATTGCTGTAGTCGCCGTTCTCACTGCGTCCGTTCAGGGCGTCGGAGAGTGCGAGCAGCAGCGCGCCGTTGCCTCCGTCGGCCTCGTCGAGACCCTGCTCCAGCAACTCCCAGTACTCCGTGGAGTAGAGAGTTTGCGCGATGCCGTTGGTGGCCTCCGTCTGCGTCAGCTTCCGGTCGCCGCTGCCGGGGATCGGATGCTGGTCGAGCCTCTTGAGGAGGGCGATGATCCAGTCCTGGATCTCCTGCGGTGTCGAGCCGGGGACGAGGCACTGATCGCCGCGGGCCACGCAGTTCTTGGCCCAGTTGGTGAGGGCCAGTTGGAAGCCCTTTGCCTGCCCCAGCGCGCTCTGCTCCGAGGTGTCGGTCGGGTCGACGACGGCGTCGAATACGGCCCGGCCCACATTCTTCGGATACAAGTGCGCGTAGACGCCGCCGAGTTCGGTGCCGTACGAGATCCCGAAGTAGTAGAGCTTCTTGTCGCCGAGGACCTGGCGCATCAGGTCCATGTCGCGGGCGGCGTTCGTGGTGCCCACGTACGGGAGCTCCGGGCCGGAGTTCTTCTCGCAGGCGTCCGCGAAGGACCTCAGATTTTCGACGAGGGTCTTCTCCTCGGCGGTGTCGTCGGGGGTCCAGTCCTGCGCGAAGAACGCGTCGAGCTGCCGGTCGTCCTCGCACTCCACGCCGACGCTGCGACCGACCCCGCGCGGATCGAAGCTCACCAGGTCGTATCGGGCGCGCAGGGGCTCGAAGTCCTCGGCGACGGCCGGCAGCGTGCTGACACCGGAGCCGCCGGGGCCACCGAAGTTGAATATGAGGGAGCCGATCCGCTTGGTCTTGTCACGCGCCTTGGCCCGGATCAGGGCAAGCTCGATGGTCTTTCCGCCCGGCTGCGCGTAGTCGAGCGGGACTTCCATGAAGGAGCACTCCCAGGTGGCGCCGCCGGGCAGCGGCGACGGCGCGGTGCCGCCGCCCTCGGCCTCGGACGGGGCCGGGCACTTCTGCCAGTCCAACTCCTGGGAGGCGAGATCCCTCTTCCGGTCCTGATCCGTCTTCTTGCCGCTGCTGTCGGAACAGCCGGCGGCCAGCAGTACGGCGGCGGAGGCGGAGAGTGCGACAGCGCGCAGGGCGACGGAAGTGGTCGGCATGCCGCCATCGTCCGCCGCGGGAGCGCGCGCCGCGCGGGACGGCGGTCCATGCGGGTGGCTACGGAGCGTATGCGCGGCGGGGCGGCCGTGCGGGGACCGTCCGGACCCGGCTAGAGCGCGCCCTTGCGGGTGAGGTGGTTGAAGGCGAACCACCCCGGCAGCACGGGCAGCCAGAGCGTCATCATCCGGTACAGCAGGACCGCCGGCGCCGCGACCTCCTTCGGCACTCCGGCCAGGACCAGACCGAAGGTCAGCGCGCCCTCGACCGCGCCCACACCGCCCGGTGTCGGCGCCGCCGAGCCCAGCGCGTTGCCCGCCAGGAACACCACGGCGATGCTGGCGTAGCTCAGCGGCTGGTGGCCGTGGTCGAAGGCCCGGATCGACGCGTCCAGACACATCACGAACACACCGGTCAGCAGCAGCATCCCGCCGATGCCGGTGAGCAGCTTCATCGGCCGCTGCAGTACGTCGAGCATGCGCGGCACCACACCGGCGAACAGCGAGCGCAGCCGCGTGGAGACGAACTTCCTCAGGAACGGGATCGCGGTCACCACAAGCACCAGCACGGCGACCGTCAGCAGACCCGCGATCACCGTCCTCGACGGCGTGAACGACGCCGTTCGCTCCGTACCGGTCAGATAGCCGAAGGAGAGCAGCAGCAGGACATGCGCGCCGAGCCCGAAGAGCTGGGAGGCGCCGACACTGGCCACGGCGAGACCGGGCCGTACGCCCGAGCGCTGGAGGAAGCGGGTGTTCAGCGCGACACCGCCGACCGCGGCCGGGGCGACGATCTTGACGAAGGAACCGGCGACCTGCGCGACCACGGTCCGCAGAAAGCCGACCCGCTCCGGCACGAAGCCCAGCAGGCTCATCGCCGCGGCGAAGTAGCTGATCGCGGAGAAGGCGACGGCCACCGCCACCCAGCGCCAGTCGGCCTGCCGGAAGACCGTGCCGAAGTCGATGCCGGCGAGCTGAGAGAGCAGGAAGTAGGCGGCGACCGCACCGGCGATGAAGCTGATGAGCGTACGTGGCCTGATCCGCTCGAGACGGACCGGCTCGACCGGTGCCTGCGGTCTGATCAGCAGCACCTGGCGACGGATCTGGGAGAGCAGATCCTCCTCGCGCGCCTCGTCCATGGCCTCGTCCATGGCCTTCTTGTCGGCCTGCTTCTCCGCCCGCTCCGACTTGCGTACGGCCTTACGGTCGTCGGCCGGCGCTTCCTCAGCCGCCTCTTCCGTACGGGCCCGCTTTGCGGCCGCGGACGCCTCGAGCACCGCCTCCCGCTCACGATGCGACCGCTCGCGGGCCAGCCTGCGCAGTGTCGCCCGGGTGGAGCGGCTCAGCGCGATCGGCTGGAGCAGCGGCAGACAGTCGGCGATCGCCTCCGGGCCGAGCACCTGGACCGCGGTGGCCACCGCGCGCGCGGCACCCACCCGCAGCCCGATCGTGGTGAGCAGCTGCGCGATGTCCATGCGCAGGACCACATCGCCCGCCGCGATCTCGCCGCCGCGCAGATCCGTCAGGATCACCTTGCCGAGGCGATCCACCAGAATCGCGTCTCCGGTCAGCCTGCGGTGAGCGATACGCCGCGACTGGAGCGCCTTCACCTGCTGCCAGGCCCCGCGCACCACGTCGTCGGTGATCTCGTCGTCCGTCAGGGAGTCCAGGGAGCGGCCGCCCAGGTGCTCGTACACCAGCATCACGGCGTCCGGACCGAGCTCCGAGGTGGCGATCAGTTTGGGAGCGTTGGCTCCGGCGGCGATCGCCGCGTACGCCAGCAGCGCCTCCTGCTCCAGTGCCTGCCGCAGCGACTGGATGGAGCGGCGGGTGGTGATGGAGCGCAGCGTCAGCCGGCGCCACACCCGGTAGAAGAAGCCCTGCGCCTGCTGCTCGCGGTCGACGACGGTGACATCGAGCGGCGCGCCCTCCTCCAGCGAGACCAGATAGCGGCGGCCGCGGTCGCCGTTGTCGGCGGAGTCGGAAACGTCCTCGGAGCGCATCGCGGTGACCGGGCGGAAACCGACATGGCGCAGACCGGCCAGCAGGGTCTGGCCGGTGGGCCGTACGTTCGGCGAGCCGACGGCGTACAGCGTGCCGTACGCGACGGTCCAGCCGAGCAGCACAGTGAGGATGATCGAGAACGGGGTGGTGTAGCCGGCGACCAGCATCGCGAAGGCGTCGAGCAGCAGCACCACCCACAGCACCACACGCCAGCGCGGCCGCCGTGCCATCCCCACGGCCGTCATATAGGCGATGACGGGCGCGAGATAGCCGTGCACCGGATCGGTCAGCCCGCCGCCGGTCTGCGCCTGGGTCAGCGCGTCCTGGAGTGTGCCGGGCGCGGCCTCGGCGACCCAGAGATCGGTGGCCAGGGTGACGCCGTGCGCGAGGACGGCGGCGAGGACGCCGTCCGCGATCCGCAGGCCGTCCCGCTTGACCAGCCGCTCGATCGCGAAGGCGACCGGGACGAGCAGTACGGCGATGCTGGACGCCAGCCCGGCGATCTTGACCAGCAGGTCGGGAGCCTGTCCGGTGCCCTTGTTGATGTCCTGCTCGAGACCGGATGTGGTGCCGTGGGCGAAGGCGGCGACGGCGAGCACCACGGCGATCGCCAGGATGCCGATGAGCAGTCGCAGCAGGTCGGAGGGGCGGTGGACACGGGCGGCGAGCAGCGGCTCGTCCCCGGAAACCCGGTCGACGCCGGTCGCGTCCGCGACGTCGGACGCCCCCGTCGCGTCGCTCGCGTCGGCCTGCGGAGCGGGCGTTTTTGGGGACGTCTCGGACTCAGGGGTGCTTGCCGCCTTCGGAGGCTGCACGCCCTGCTCCTTCGCCGTCTCGGTCTCTTCTTGATCTCGTATCACCAGTCACCGCCCGCATGATGGTGGCACGACCGGACGACACAGGGGGGCATCAGGGTGCATCGCGGGGACTTCAGGCACGTGAGATACGCCCCTCTGCCTCTCCGGTCCCACACCCTCCACTGTGCCTGCTGTCGGAGGCGTTGTCGGTGGCGTGGGGCAGGATGGGCGGGATGGATGTGCTGCCGGAGTACGCGGAGCGGGTGCTCGAGGTCGCCGAGCTGATTCCGCCGGGCCGGGTGATGACGTACGGGGATGTCGCGGAGTGGCTCGGGGAGGGTGGGCCGCGCCAGGTCGGCCGGGTGATGGCGCTGTACGGCGGTGGAGTGCCCTGGTGGCGTGTGGTGCGTTCGGACGGCACGCTGCTGCCCGGGCACGAGCTGCGGGCCCTGGCGCGGTATCGCACGGAGGGCACGCCGCTGCGTGAGGCCTCGCGCAGCGCCGAAGGCCATGTGCCACGGCTCGACATGAAGCGCGCGCGATGGGAGGGCGAAGGTGGTGCGGGCGACAGCGGTCACATATGACAGCTTCGGCCAAGAGGCGTCGCCAAGCGAGGGCCTGTACGGCGTACGAAGACCGTAGGGGGCCTTGCTGCGCGGCCGACTCGCTGCGTCCCCGCCCGGCGTCGGCGTAGCGTCTCCAGCGCGCGGCACGAGCCGCTCCATCACCAGCACACCCACCAGGACCGGCGATCCACGTGAGCTCCTCCTCCACCACCGGGCGTACGGCGTACCGGCAACAGGTACGGCAGGGAGTCCCCCCACGCCCGCAGGGGCGTAAGGGGAGGACCCCGGGCGCGTACCGACTGGTGCGTACCCCGCCGGGCCCGGTGGATCCCCCTCTCCTGGACGCAACTCAGCGTGCGGTGGTTGACCACGGTCACGGTCCGTTGCTCGTTCTGGCAGGTCCGGGCACCGGCAAGACGACGACGCTGGTGGAGGCGGTGGCCGCGCGCGTCGCGAAGGGGGTGGATCCGCAGCGGATCCTGGTCCTCACCTTCAGCCGCAAGGCGGCGGTGGAGCTGCGGGACCGGATGGCGCTGCGGCTGGGTGGTTCGCGCGGGCCGCAGGCGACGACCTTTCACTCCTTCTGTTACGCGCTGGTCCGCGCACACCAGGACGCGGACCTGTTCTCCGAGCCGCTGCGGCTGCTGTCGGGTCCCGAGCAGGACGTCGCCGTACGCGACATGCTGGCGGGCCAGCTCGACCTGGAGGCCGAGGGGCTGGCGCGCAATCACTGGCCGGACGAGCTGCGGGCGTGCCTCACCACGCGCGGTTTCGCGGACGAGGTACGGGCGGTGCTGGCCCGGAGCCGGGAACTGGGCCTCGGCCCCGATTCGCTGGCGCGCTTCGCGGCCCGCACCGGCCGTCCCGACTGGGGGGCGGCCGCGTCCTTCCTCGCCGAGTATCTGGACGTCCTGGACATGCAGGGGGTCCTCGACTACGCGGAACTGGTGCACCGCGCGGTGCTGCTGGCCGAACGGACCGGATCGCCGTACGACGCGGCGTACCCCTTCCCGTACGACGCGGTGTTCGTGGACGAGTACCAGGACACCGACCCGGCCCAGGTACGGCTGCTCCGGGCGCTGGCCGGACATGGCCGGACACTGGTCGCCTTCGGTGACCCGGACCAGTCGATCTACGCCTTCCGCGGCGCGGACGTGAACGGCATCCTCGACTTCCCCGACGCCTTCCGGCACGCCGACGGCAGACCCTCGCAGGTGTCGGTACTCACCACGTCGCGCCGCAGCGGATCGGACCTGCTGGCGGCGACCCGGCTGCTGACCCGCCGGATGCCGCTGCCCCGCCTCCCGTCGGAGCAGGCCCGCGCCCACCGGGAGCCGGCGCCGGTCCGCGAGGGCGGGCGGGTGGAGACGTACACCTTCCCGACGGCGTCGACGGAACTCGACAACATCGCCGACATCCTGCGCCGCGCCCACCTGGAGGAGGGCGTCCCGTGGCACGACATGGCGGTCCTGGTCCGCGCGGGCGGCCGCACCATCCCCTCGGTCCGCCGTGCGCTGACATCGGCGGGCGTCCCGCTGGAGATCGACGGCGACGACGTTCCACTGCGTCACGAACCGGCGATATCGCCGCTGCTGACGGCCCTGCGGACGGCGGCAACGGCCGCACTGCGCGGTCCGGCGGAACCGGCTGAGGGGGCTGCGGAGGCATCCCGATCCGCCGGGGCGCCGTCGGTGGACGCGGACGCGGATGTGGTTGTGGACGCGGACGCTCATGTGGATGTGGACGCGGATGGTGACGCCGGTGCGGATGCGGCCGCGGATCCGCCGCCGGGTGCCGAGGCGGCCGAAACCGGCACCCCCACCTCCTGGCTCTCCACCGAGACCGCACTCACCCTGCTCACCTCCCCACTCGGCGGGATGGACGCCGCCGACCTCCGGCGGCTCGGCCGCGCCCTCCGGGACGAGGAGCGGGCCGGTGGCAACCGCGTACCGCCGCCCTCCGACCAGCTCCTCGCCCGCGCACTCGCCGAGCCCGAGCGCCTCGTCGCGCATGACCCGGCATACGCCCGCGGCGCCCAGCGCCTCGGCGCGCTGCTGCGCAAGGCGCGCGAGCTCCTCGAAGGCGGCGGCACCGCCGAAGAGGCCCTCTGGGAGCTCTGGGACGGCACCCCCTGGCCGCAGCGACTCGAGCGCGCGGCTCTCCGCGGCGGCGCGGCCGGCCGCAACGCCGACCGCGACCTCGACGCCGTCTGCGCCCTCTTCGACACCGCGGCCCGCGCCGAGGAACGCACCGGCGGCCGCGGGGCCCTCAACTTCCTCGAGGAGGTCGAGGCCCAGGACATCGCCGCCGACACCCTCGCCGGGAGAAGCGTCCGCCCCGACGCCGTCCGTCTGATGACCGCCCACCGTTCCAAGGGGCTCGAGTGGAGCCTGGTCGTCGTCGCCGGTGTGCAGGAGGGCCTGTGGCCGGACCTCCGCCGCCGCGGCTCGCTCCTCGAGGCCGACCGCATCGGCCACGACGGCCTCGCCGAGCCGCTCACCCCCGGCGCCCTCCTCGCCGAGGAGCGGCGGCTCTTCTACGTCGCCGCCACCCGCGCCCGCGACCGCCTCGTCGTCACCGCCGTCAAGGCCCCCGCCGACGACGGCGACCAGCCCTCCCGATTCCTCACCGAGCTCGGCGTGGAGCCCAAGGACATCACCGGCCGCCCGCGCCGCCCTCTCGCCGTCGCAGCCCTCGTCGCCGAGCTGCGCGCCACCACCGTCGACCCGCAGGCGACGGACGCGCTGCGGGACGCCGCCGCCCGCCGCCTGGCCCGCCTCGCCGCGCTCACCGACGACGAGGGCCAGCCGCTCGTACCGGCCGCGCACCCCTACCGCTGGTGGGGCCTGTACGAGCCGACGCAGAGCGAGATCCCCCTCCGGGACCGGAACCAGCCCGTCACGCTCTCCGGCAGCGCACTGGACCAGCTCGCCAACACCTGTGCGCTCCAGTGGTTCCTGGGGCGCGAGGTGAAGGCGGACGCACCCGCCACCGCCGCCCAGGGCTTCGGCAACGTCGTCCATGTGCTCGCGGACGAGGTCGCCTCCGGACAGACCCCCGCCGACCTCGCCGTTCTCATGGAGCGCCTCGACTCCGTCTGGAACGCGCTCGTCTTCGACGCGCCCTGGAAGTCGCAGCAGGAGAAGGAGCACGCGCGCGTGGCGCTCGAACGCTTCCTGCGCTGGCACGTCATGGACCGCGGCGGTCGCGGCGGCCGTGCCCCCGCCGCCACCGAGCACGACTTCGACGTGACGCTCGAGGCGGGGGAGTACGAGGTACGGATCCGGGGCTCCATGGACCGCGTCGAGCAGGACGCCGAGGGACGCGCGTACGTCGTCGACTTCAAGACCGGGAAGCAGACACCCACCAGGGACGAGGTCGCCGCCCACCCTCAACTCGCCGTCTACCAGCTCGCGGTACGCGAAGGCGCGCTCGACGAGGCCTTCGACGGCCGGCGCCCGGAGCCCGGCGGCGCCGAACTCGTACAGCTGCGCCAGCCCGCAGCCAAGAAGGACGGCGGCGACGAACTCCCCAGGATCCAGGCCCAGGAGCCCCTGAGCGGTGCCTGGGTCGGAGATCTGCTCGCCACCGCCGCCGGACGTGTACTGGACGAGCGCTTCACCCCGTCCACCGGACAGCACTGCACGCACTGCAGCTTCCGCGCCTCGTGCAGCGCCCAGCCGGAGGGCCGCCAGATCGTCGAGTGACCGACGCCGGCGTTCGGCGATGTGGTCCAACTCACGTTGACTTCGTGCATCCAAAAGAGGTCCACGACAGTCGCATAAAGGTGCGATAAGCAGGATCTACAGGGAGAGACACATGGCAGCCAATAGGAAGTTCCTGGTTTCGGCGACGGTCTGTGTGGCCGCGATCGCCGGACTGGCGGGCTGCTCCAAGGACGGCACCAAGACCAATGGCACTTCTGAGGGGAAGACGAAGGAGCCGGCGGCCGCTACGTCCTCGAAGGCTCCGGTGGACCCCTTCGCCGGCCTCACGGCCGACCAGATCGGCGACAAGGCCATGACGGCCACGAAGGCGGCCCAGTCCATCCGGATGGTGGGCCAGATCAAGAGCGACGGCGAGCAGCTGACCGTCGACTTCGCGGTCGACACCAAGAGCGCCTGCACGGGCAAGATGAGCATGGAGGGCGGTAACGCCGAGCTCCTCCAGGTCAGCAAGGTCATGTACATGAAGGGCGACGAGAAGTTCTGGCGCGCCTCGATGAGCGGGGACGGCGCGTCCGGCAAGGAGACCGACAGCGTCGTCGAGCTGATGAAGGGCCGCTGGATGAAGATGCCGGCGGGCAGCTCCGGCGACATGGGCGAAGTCTGCGACCTCAAGGCCATGATCGCCGACATGGACAAGAACAAGTCGGAGCGCAAGGGCATGACCAAGGGCCCCGACGCCGAGGTCGGCGGCCGGGCCACGGCGACCGTGGTGAAGAAGGCGGCCAACGGCGAGACGACGACCATGTACGTGGCCAAGGAGGGGGAGCCCTACCTGCTCAAGGTCGTCAAGGTCGGCGGCGACGAACCCGGCACGATGGTCTTCTCCGACTACAACAAGCCGGTGAAGGCCACGGCTCCGCCGGCCGACCAGGTCGTCGACCTGGAGAAGCTGGGCGCGGGCTCCGGCGCCTGACGCGGTTGAGGCCGAGGGGGACCACCGCTGTCAGTGGTCCCCATTAGCCTCTCTGGGGTGACCGCACGCATCACCGACCCCGAGCAGCTCAAAGAGCTCCTCGGCATCCCCTTCACCCCGGAGCAGACGGCCTGCATCACCGCGCCGCCCGCCCCGCAGGTCATCGTGGCCGGAGCCGGGTCGGGGAAGACGACGGTGATGGCGGCGCGGGTGGTGTGGCTCGTCGGGACCGGCCAGGCCGCGCCCGAGCAGGTCCTCGGTCTCACCTTCACCAACAAGGCCGCGGGCGAGCTCGCCGAGCGCGTCCGCAAAGCCCTCGTACGGGCCGGGGTGACGGACCCCGACGTCATCGACCCCGACAACCCGCCGGGCGAGCCCCGCATCTCCACGTACCACGCCTTCGCCGGACAGCTCCTCACCGACCACGGACTGCGCATAGGCCTGGAGCCGACCGCACGACTGCTCGCCGACGCCACCCGCTATCAGCTCGCCGCGCGTGTGCTGCGCGAGGCGCCGGGACCCTACCCCTCGCTGACCAAGTCCTTCCCCTCCCTGGTCAGCGACCTGCTGGCACTGGACGCGGACCTCGCGGAGCATCTGGTACGACCCGAGCGGCTCGGGGCGTACGACTCCGAGCTGCTGAGCACGCTGCAGAGCGCCCGGCTCAGCAACGCCGAGCTGCGCAAGGTCCCCGAGGCGGCCGCCGCACGCCGTGAGCTGCTCGACCTGACCGTCCGCTACCGCGAGGCCAAACGCGCCCGCGACCTCCTCGACTTCGGCGACCAGATCGCCCTCTCGGCCGAACTCGCGCTCACCCGGCCGGAGGTCGGCACCATCCTGCGGGACGAATTCCGGGTCGTCCTCCTCGACGAGTACCAGGACACGTCCGTGGCCCAACGGCTGCTGCTGTCCGGCCTGTTCGGGCAGGGCACCGGCCATGCCGTGACCGCGGTCGGCGATCCCTGCCAGGCGATCTACGGCTGGCGTGGCGCCTCCGTGGCCAACCTGGACGACTTTCCTGCCCACTTCGCGTACGCCGACGGCCGCCCCGCCACCCGCTTCTCGCTCAGCGAGAACCGCCGCAGCGGCGGCCGCCTTCTCGACCTCGCCAACGGCCTCGCCGAGCCTCTGCGCGCCATGCACGAAGGCGTCGAAGCGCTGCGGCCCGCTCCCGGCGCCGAGCGCGACGGCATCGTCCGCTGCGCCCTGCTGTCCACGCACGCGGAGGAGATCGAGTGGCTCGCCGACTCGATCGCCCACCTCGTGCGTACGGGCAAGGAGCCCGGCGAGATCGCCGTCCTGTGCCGCACGGCGGGCGATTTCGCCGAGATCCAGGGCGCGCTGGTCGCCAGGGACGTCCCGGTCGAGGTCGTCGGCCTCTCCGGGCTGCTGCACCTTCCCGAGGTCGCCGACCTGGTCGCCATGTGCGAGGTCCTGCAGGATCCGGGCGCCAACGCCTCTCTCGTACGTCTGCTCACGGGACCGCGCTGGCGGATCGGCCCGCGCGACCTGGCGCTGCTGGGCCGCCGGGCCCGGCTGCTCGTCCACCGCACCTCGTCCGAGGAGAAGGACCCCGACGAGCGACTGGCCGCGGCCGTGGAAGGCATCGACCCGGCCGAGGTCATCTCGCTCGCCGACGCGCTCGACACGTTCCTGGAGTCGGCCGGCGGGGAGGGCGACGGCCTGCCCTTCTCCACTCAGGCCCGGGTCCGCTTCGCCCGCCTCGCCGCCGAACTGCGCGATCTGCGCCGTTCGCTCGCCGACCCCTTGATGGACGTCCTGCACCGAGTGCTGGCCACCACCGGCCTCGAGGTCGAACTCTCCGCCTCACCGCACGCCCTGGCCGCCCGCCGCCGCGAGACTCTCGCCAACTTCCTGGACACGGCGGCCGGATTCGCGGCGCTGGACGGGGAGGCGACGCTGCTCGCCTTTCTCGCCTTCCTGCGTACCGCCGCGCAGTACGAGAAGGGCCTGGACAACGCTCTGCCGGGAGGCGAGAACACCGTCAAGGTCCTGACGGCGCACAAGTCGAAGGGCCTGGAGTGGGACGTCGTGGCGATCCCGGGCCTGGTGGCCAAGCACTTCCCGAACGACCAGGCGCGCGAGGCATGGACCTCCCAGTCCAAGGTCCTCCCGCATGCGCTGCGTGGGGACGCGGCGACCCTCCCGGACGTGCCCTCCTGGGACGCGAAAGGTCTCAGGGCCTTCAAGGAGTCGATGAAGGACCACCAGCACACCGAGGAACTGCGCCTCGGCTACGTCGCGTTCACCCGCCCCCGCTCACTGCTCCTCGGCTCGGCCCACTGGTGGGGCCCGACCCAGAAGCGCCGGCGCGGCCCTTCGGCGTTCCTCCAGGCGCTGTACGACCACTGCGCGGAGGGCTTCGGCGAGATCGAGGTCTGGGCGGACGAGCCGGAGGAGGACGCGGAGAACCCGGCGCTGCACACGACGACGGCGTCGCAGGCCTGGCCGCTCCCTCTGGACGCCGCATCCATGACCCGCCGCCGCGCCGCGGCGGACACGGTGCTCTCCTACCTGGCCGACGCGTCGACGGGGGCCCATGCGGAACCGCCTCCGCCGGACGGGCCCCTGGACGAGCGCACGGACGCAGACGCCGTGGACCTGCCGGACTGGGACGACTGGGAGCTGGAACCGGAGCCGTTCCGGGAGGGCGATGACGATCACGGTCATGAGCCGGACCCGTGGCACGACACGGATGTCCCGGCCCCGAGGGACCATCCGGACTTCGCAGGGACGGCCGACGAGGACCCGGCTCGCGCGACGGGCGTCGCCGGGCATCCGGCGGGTCCTGCCCTGCCGCTGCCCGGTTCCGATGGTGTCGAGCTTCCGGTGGACCGGGTTCCGCTGTCGTTCGGCTCCGATGCTGTCGAGCATTCGGCGGACCGGGTTCCGCCGCCGTTCTCCGACGTCGCCGAGCCCCCGGCAGGCGGCCCGCGCCTGCCGCAGCACCGCACCGACGCTGCCCGCCCCCCGGCGGGCGACGGGCGCAGCCCGGCAAGGCCTCCTCATCCGCGCCGCGAAGCCGGCGCAGGGGGTGTGGGGGCGTCAGCCCCCACGTCCACCACCACCCCTGGGGGAACCGGGGGCCCGCCCCCGGTTTCGGGAAGGGGCGGGGTGGGGGAAGTCCCCCCGCACCCCGAAGACGCCCGCACCATCGCCTCATGGGACCGCGACCTGGACGCCCTCGCCGGGGAACTCCGCCGCACCCGCGCCACCGTCCGCGACGTCCCCGTACCGCCGTCCCTCTCCGCCTCGCAGCTGCTGCGCCTCGCCGCCGACCCCGACGGCTTCGCCCAGGAACTGGCCCGCCCCATGCCTCGCCCCCCGCAGCCCTCCGCGCGCCGCGGCACAAGGTTCCACGCCTGGGTGGAGTCACGGTTCGAGGAGCTCCCGCTGCCCATGCTCGGCCCCGACGAGCTGCCCGGCGGCGACGCGGACGACCCCGAGATCGCGGACGAGCGTGACCTCGCCGCGCTCAAGGAGGCATTCGAGCGCACCCCGTACGCCCACCGCACCCCGTACCGGGTCGAGGCTCCCTTCCAGCTCACCCTCGCCGGACGGGTCGTCCGGGGCCGTATCGACGCCGTCTACCGAACCGACCCGGGCGATGCCGACGGCAACGGCAACGGCGACCGCGATCGCGTCGATGGCGTGCCCCGGACGGACGGCGTGCCGCACATGTACGAAATCGTCGACTGGAAAACCAGCCGCACCCGCACCGCCGACCCTCTCCAACTCGCCGTCTACCGCCTCGCCTGGGCCGAGCAGCACGGCCTCCCCCTCGAAGCCGTCGGCGCCGCGTTCGTCTACGTACGCAGCGGCGAGATCGTCCGCCCCGACGCCCTCCCCGGCCGGGCCGAGCTGGAGGGCATCCTGCTTGGCGAGACGGCCGGTGGGACAGCTGCCGGAGCCCGTTAGGCTCACGTGCATGAGCGACACCCCGGACAGCGCCGTCCGTACGTACATCAATCAGCACAGCGCCGCCTTCCTCGACGACCTCGCCGACTGGCTGCGCATACCGTCCGTATCGGCCCAGCCCGACCACGACGCGGACGTACGGCGCAGCGCCGACTGGCTGGCGGCCAAACTGGGGGAGACCGGCTTCCCGGTCGTCGAGATCTGGCCCACGCCCGGCGCCCCCGCGGTCTTCGCCGAGTGGCCGTCCGGCGACCCGGACGCGCCCACCGTCCTGGTCTACGGCCACCACGACGTCCAGCCCGCATCCCGCGAGGACGGCTGGCACACCGACCCGTTCGAGCCGCAGATCATCGACGGCCGCATGTACGGCCGCGGCGCGGCGGACGACAAGGGCCAGGTCTTCTTCCACACCCTGGGCGTACGGGCCCACCTCGCCGCCACCGGGCGCACCGCCCCCGCGGTCAACCTCAAGCTGCTGATCGAGGGCGAGGAGGAGTCCGGCTCCCCGAACTTCCGCGCTCTCGTCGAGACCGCGGCCGACCGTCTCGCCGCCGACGCCGTGATGGTGTCCGACACCGGCATGTGGTCCGAGACGACCCCCACCGTCTGCACCGGCATGCGCGGCCTGGCGGACTGCGAGATCGTGCTGTACGGCCCCGACCAGGACATCCACTCCGGTTCGTTCGGCGGCGCCGTGCCCAATCCCGCCACCGTCGCCGCCCGCCTCGTCGCCGCACTGCACGACGATGAGGAACACGTCACGATCCCCGGTTTCTACGACGGCATCGCGCCGCTCACCGATGCCGAGCGCGAGCTCTTCGCCGAGCTCCCCTTCGACGAGACGTCGTGGCTCAAAACCGCCAGGTCGCACGGCACCCTCGGTGAGGCCGGATACTCCACCCTGGAGCGCGTCTGGGCCCGTCCGACCGCCGAGCTCAATGGCATCGGCGGCGGTTACCAGGGCCCCGGCGGCAAGACGATCATTCCGTCCTCCGCCCAGCTGAAGCTGACGTTCCGCCTCGTCGCGGGCCAGGACCCGGAGAAAGTGGAGCAGGCCGTGGGCGACTGGGTCGCGGCCCGCGTCCCGGCGGGCATCCGCCATGAGATCACCTTCGGGGCGTCGACCCGCCCGTGTCTGACCCCGCTGGACCACCCCGCGCTGCAGTCGGTCGTACGGGCCATGAGCCGCGCCTTCGACGGCCGGAAGATCCGCTTCACCAGGGAGGGCGGCTCGGGCCCCGCCGCCGACCTCCAGGACGTGCTGGACGCACCTGTTCTCTTTCTGGGCATCTCCGTACCGTCCGACGGCTGGCACGCGCCCAACGAAAAGGTCGAACTGGACCTGCTCCTCAAGGGCGTGGAGACGACCGCCCACCTGTGGGGCGACCTCGCCGCCGCACTCCGCTGACCTGAACCCAATCCACCCGGGGGAGTTGGAAACAACCGTGAGCACCACAAGCAACGGCACCACGCACCGCCCGATCGCTCTCACCGCGCCGAGCGGTATCGACCGCGAGGCCCACCACCGTCTCGACGAGGCCTGGCTGGCGGCGGCGTGGAGCCACCCGTCGACCCGGGTCTTCGTGGTCTCCGGCGGTCAGGCGCTGATCGACGACACCCCCGACGGCCGCACCGAACTCGTCATGACGCCCGCCTTCGAGGCCCCCGTCACCGAGACCCATCGCTACTTCCTGGGGACGGACGAGGACGGGGTGCGTTACTTCGCGCTCCAGAAGGACGCCCTGCCCGGGCGTATGGACCAGTCGGCCCGTCCGGCCGGACTCCGCGAAGCCGGGCTGCTGCTCTCACAGCGCGACGCGGGCCTGCTGGTGCACGCGGTCGCGCTGGAGAACTGGCAGCGGCTGCACCGTTTCTGCTCACGCTGCGGCGAGCGCACGGTCATCGCGGCGGCGGGCCACATCCGGCGCTGCCAGGCCTGCGGAGCGGAGCACTACCCCCGTACCGACCCTGCTGTGATCATGCTCGTCACCGACGAGGAGGACCGCGCGCTGCTGGGCCGGCAGGTGCACTGGCCTGAGGGCCGTTTCTCGACGCTCGCCGGCTTCGTGGAGCCCGGCGAGTCGATCGAGCAGTCCGTGCGCCGTGAGGTCTGGGAGGAGGCGGGCGTCTCGGTCGGCGAGGTCGAGTACATCGCCAGCCAGCCCTGGCCCTTCCCGTCCAGCCTGATGCTGGGCTTCATGGCGCGGGCTACGTCCTCCGAGATCAATGTGGACGGTGAAGAGATCCACGAGGCGCGCTGGTTCTCCAGGGAAGACCTGCGGGCCGCATTCGAGTCCGGGGAGGTGCTGCCTCCCTACGGGATCTCGATTGCGGCCCGTCTCATCGAGCTCTGGTACGGCAAGCCGCTGCCGAAGCCCGGAGAGGTGGCCTAGCCTGCCGTCCGGGCCCGCTGCCTGCCTGCTCAGACGCTGATCTTCTGCTTTACCTGGGCCAGCGAGGGGTTCGTGAGCGTCGAGCCATCCGCGAAGAGCACGGTCGGAACGGTCTGGTTACCCCCGTTGGCCTTCTCGACGAAGGCCGCGGAGTGCGGGTCCTGTTCGATGTTGATCTCGGTGTAGGCGATGCCCTCGCGGTCCATCTGGCTCTTCAGCCGACGGCAGTAGCCGCACCACGTCGTGCTGTACATCGTCACAGAACCCTGCATCGTCTCTGCGCTCCTCTGTTCGTCCCGCCGGATCTCGCCGGATCTCGCTCGATGCGTGTTCGCACCGGCTATGTGAACGTAGCTGACCTGGCCATCATTCCCGCATAAGTACGACTGCTCTTGTCCCCCTGGGGACAACGGCCGCACCCATCTCCGCCGACCTGGCAGCATGGCGGTGTGACAGCAGCAACGCACTCCTCTCTTTTCCCACAGGTCCCCGATTCGGCGGACGCGGTGCTCGACGGGCTCGACCCCGAGCAGCGCGAGGTCGCGACGGCTCTGCACGGGCCGGTGTGTGTGCTGGCAGGCGCCGGCACGGGCAAGACACGCGCGATCACCCACCGCATCGCCTACGGCGTCCGCGCGGGGATACTCCAGCCCGCCAGCGTGCTGGCCGTCACCTTCACCAACCGCGCCGCCGGCGAGATGCGCGGGCGGCTGCGGCAGCTCGGCGCGGGCGGCGTCCAGGCGCGCACGTTCCACTCCGCCGCCCTGCGTCAGCTGCAGTACTTCTGGCCGAAAGTCGTCGGCGGCGAGCTGCCCAGGCTCCTCGAGCGCAAGATCCAGCTGGTCGCCGAGGCCGCTGCCCGTTGCCGCATCCGGCTCGACCGCAATGAGCTGCGCGACGTCACGAGCGAGATCGAGTGGGCCAAGGTCACCCAGACCGTGCCCGCCGACTATCCGGCCGAGGTCGCCAAGTCGCACCGCGACGCCCCGCGCGATCCAGCCGAGATCAGCCAGGTCTACGGGATGTACGAGCAGCTCAAGCGCGACCGCTCGGTGATCGACTTCGAGGATGTGCTGCTGCTCACGGTCGGCATCCTCCAGGACCGGCACGACATCGCCGACCAGATCCGCCGGCAGTACCACCACTTCGTGGTGGACGAGTACCAGGACGTCAGCCCGCTCCAGCAGCGGCTTCTCGACCTGTGGCTCGGCGACCGCGACAGCCTCTGCGTCGTCGGCGACGCCAGCCAGACGATCTACTCCTTCACCGGCGCCACCCCCGACCACCTGCTGAACTTCCGCACCCGCCACCCCGACGCGACCATGGTCAAGCTGGTCCGCGACTACCGCTCCACGCCCCAGGTCGTCCATCTGGCCAACGGTCTGCTCAGCCAGGCCCGCGGCCGGGCCGCCGAGCACCGCCTCGAACTGATCTCGCAGCGCGAGGCCGGCCCCGAGCCCGCCTACACGGAGTACGCGGACGAGCCGGCCGAGGCCGAGGGCGTAGCCCGCCGTATCCGCGACCTCATCGCCGCAGGCGTCCCGGCCGGCGAGATCGCCGTGCTCTACCGGATCAACGCCCAGTCGGAGGTCTACGAGCAGGCGCTGGCCGATGCCGGAGTGCCCTATCAGCTGCGCGGTGCCGAGCGCTTCTTCGACCGGCCCGAGGTACGGGAAGCGGGCGTGGCCCTGCGCGGTGCCGCCCGCGCCGGTGGCAACGACTCGCTGCTCGATGACGCCGAGGGCTTGCCCGCGGAGGTCAGGGCGGTGCTCTCCACCAAGGGCTGGACCACCGAGCCACCCGCCGGATCGGGAGCGGTGCGCGACCGCTGGGAGTCCCTGGCGGCGCTGGTCCGTCTCGCCGAGGACTATGTACGGGTCAGGCCGGAGGCGACCCTCGCCGATCTGGTGGCCGAGCTGGACGAGCGCGCCGCCGCCCAGCACGCCCCCACCGTCCAGGGAGTCACTCTCGCCTCGCTCCACTCGGCGAAGGGCCTGGAGTGGGACGCCGTGTTCCTGGTCGGTCTGACCGAGGGCATGATGCCCATCACCTACGCCAAGACGGACGAGCAGGTCGAGGAGGAGCGCCGGCTGCTCTATGTCGGCGTCACCCGCGCCCGTCTCCATCTCTCCCTGTCCTGGGCGCTCTCCCGCTCGCCCGGCGGCCGCGCCTCCCGCCGCCCCACCCGGTTCCTGAACGGGATGCGTCCCGGCTCGTCGGCCCCCGGCGCCCGCGCCGCGGGCGGTGCAGGCGGCATCGACCGCGGCAGCGGCGGCAGGCGCAAGCGCCGCGGGCCCGTCCTGTGCCGCGTCTGCGGCAAGACGCTCACCGACGCGGGCGAGATGAAACTGATGCGCTGCGAGGACTGCCCCTCCGACATGGACGAGGCACTGTACGAGCGCTTGCGCGAGTGGCGCTCGGAGCAGGCGAAGGAGCTGGGCCAGCCCGCCTACTGCGTGTTCACCGACAAGACGCTGATGGCGATCGCCGAGGCCGTGCCGGGGAGTGAGGGCGAGTTGGCCGGGATCTCCGGGGTCGGCGGCCGCAAGCTCGAGCGCTTCGGAGTTGATGTGCTGACGATCTGCGCAGGTCAGGAGGTTGGGGGAGAGGACGAGGAGGACTGATACAAACTCGTCGAAAAAATAGTTTGCGCCCGCCCCAGCAATCCCCATAGGTTCTTAACCACGGGAACGGCGGCTTCTCTGAAGCCCTGTCCCCGTGCTGTACTTATCCGAATACGCGCGATCGGCCCCGGCCGGTCCTCTAGACGCCGAGAGGAGGCGATTCCAGTGATCAGCATCAAGACGAGCTTCGTCAGCACCGCCAAAATGACCGATCGCTCGGTCGTCTCCGCCTGCTCGCTCGGCTTCTCCGCGGCGTTCAACGGCACCGGTGTGTCCGGCATTTCGGCCGCGCTTCCTGTGTCCGGTCTGGGCGGTCTCCCCGTCCTGGAGCGCAATGAGCGACCGACCAAGGCACTGGAAGCAGGAGTAGCAGCGGCAAAGGCTCGGGCCTATGCCTCTGCGGCGGCCAGTGCCGAAACCCGGAAGCAGACGACGCAGCACCAGACGATGCAGCACCACACGATGTGGGCCTTCCGTGGGCTCGAACCCTGGAGTGATCCAGCCTGATCCAGAATCAGGCCGGCGCCTTCAGGGCCGCGGAACCCCACCCGGGATCCGCGGCCCTTCTGTTTTCCCGAAAGCGGGACGACAGGGCGAAGGGGCCTCGGGACAAGAAGCACCCGGTACCAGCCGCCACCCGGCCAACAGGCCGGAACGACCAGACGAGGAACGACACCACCGTGCAACTCGAAGCGCACGCCCCGTCCGTACCGCCTTCCGAGACGATCCTCCCGCCCGCCCTCACTGAGGACACCACCTTGACTCCGCTCACTCCGCTCACCGCGCTCTCGGCGCTCGACGACGCCATCGAGGCCCTCGGCGCACCCGTCCCCTGCCGTTCCTACGACCCGGAGGTCTTCTTCGCCGAGTCGCCGGCCGATGTCGAGTACGCCAAGTCCCTCTGCCGTACCTGCCCGCTGATGGAGGCCTGCCTCGCGGGCGCCAAGGAGCGGCGTGAGCCGTGGGGCGTCTGGGGCGGCGAGCTCTTCGTCCAGGGCGTCGTCGTCGCCCGCAAGCGGCCGCGTGGTCGCCCGCGCAAGAACCCGGTTGCGGCATGAACGCCATCGGAACCATCGACCGTCCCGTCACGCACGATCCCCAGAAGCTGGCCCCAATGACCTCTTCCATGAGCGAGCCGTCAGGCTCCGCCACCCCAGCCGTCACCATCATCGGCGCGAACGCCTCGCGTCAGAACAGGACCCGTGAGATGCAACTCATCCCAGAAGCCATGGCGCGTGCGCATATGCACGAACGCCTGCGGGAGGCCGACGCGGAACGCCAGGCCGTTCGCCTGATCGCCGCCCGGCGGATGCAGCGCCGCGCCGAGCGTGCGTCGCTGCGCGCCCGCCGCGCACTGGCCATGGCCGTCATGCACTGACCGCACAAGCGCACTGACGTCAGACACTGACCCGCGGGGGCCGGTCCGAACGGACCGGCCCCCGCGGTGCGTTGTCCCGGCGGCCGGTCCCTTATGGGGTTATCGTCAGGAGGTGGACCAGCAGCAGACTCCGCACCCTGCGCAGCCGGGTGCCGAGAGCATCGTGTGTTCCCACTGCGGCGCGATCGCCGAGGGACCACCGCCCACCTGGATCTGCTCTGTGGAGAACGGCAGCCGTCACTACTTCTGCGACGAATGCGCACGCGCCAACATCAGGGCGATCGAGGGCAGGCTCGACTCAGCCTGGTGGTGACGACCGGGCGCGGCAGCGTGGCGCGGCGGCGGCCGCTCAGGCCTGGGCCCCGACCGCCGCGCTGTCCTCCTCGTCCTCCGGCAGAAAACCGGGCAGCCACGATTCGAGTTCGTCCCGCAGCCGCACCGTCGCGTTCAGCTGGCACAGCACCCCGATCGTGCTCAGCGTCACCCGGTGTATCAGCAGATACGAGGGCGGCAGATTGAGTTGCTTGCCCAGCTGATGTGCGGGGGAGCGGATGTCGGCGATCCTCGTTGCCTGGTTGCGCATCCAGCTCCTGGTGAAGGTGAACTCCTCCGCCTCTGCCGGCTCAATGATCGGCAGCAGATACTCCAGCACCGCGTCCGGGTCGAGCTCTATGGACTCCTTGACGAAGCCCGCGTCGCACAGCAGCTCGTAGACCGCCTCGGCCTCGCTCTCGAGCGTCATCCGCAGACAGTCGCCGATGGTCTGCGGCAGTCCGCCGGGCAGCCGGTCCACGGTGCCGAAGTCCAGCACGCCGAGCCGCCAGCCCTCGCCGTCCTCCTCCGGGAGCAGCCGGAAGTTCCCCGGGTGCGGATCCGCGTGTAGCAGTCCCGTACGGGCCGGGCCCGAGAAAAGGAAGCGGGCCAGCAACTGCCCCGCCCGGTCCCGCTGCTCGGTCGTGCCGTCGGCGATCACCTTGGCCAGCGGTATCCCGTCGATCCACTCGGTCACCAGCACCTGGTCGCACTGGTGCACCACATCGGGCACCAGCACATCCGGGTCGTCCGCGAACTCCGCTGCGTGCTCCCGCTGCGCCTGCGCCTCCAGCTCGTAGTCCAGCTCCTCAGACACCCGGTCGCGGAGCTCGGTGATCAGCGGCTTGATGTCCATCCCGGGAATCAGCGGCCCCAGCAGCCGGGCGAAACGGCTGAGCTGTGTCAGGTCGGACAGCAGCGCATCCCCCGCCCCCGGGTACTGCACCTTCACCGCGACCTCGCGCCCGTCGTGCCACACCGCCCGGTGCACCTGGCCGATGGACGCGGCGGCCGACGGCTTGTCCTCGAACTTCAGGAACAGCTCCCGCCACTCCTCACCCAGCCGCTCTTCCAGGACCGAGTGGACCGTGCGCGTCGGCATCGGGGGCGCCGCCTCCTGAAGCTTGGTCAGGGCCGCGCGATAGGGGCCCGCGATCTCCTCGGGGAGAGCCGACTCGAAGACGGACATGGCCTGCCCGAACTTCATCGCACCCCCCTTGAGCTCGCCGAGCACCTTGAACAGCTGCTCCGCAGTGCGCTGTTGGAGCTCCCGGGCCACGATCTCCGCGGACTTGCCGCCGATCCGCTTACCCAGACCCCAAGTGGCACGGCCCGCGAAACCCAGTGGCAGCGCGGCCAACTTGGCGGTTCGGGTGACCGCCTTCCGGGGAAGATCAGACATGCGCCCCTCCAAATCCCAGACTGCCGTGCCGCGTGTGCCGTACAGCATTGCTTAGTCGACGGCGGTTACCCGGCCATTGTCTCGTGCGGCGGCCCGATCCCCGAGGTGTGCTCGCTCTCACTCTTCCCTACCGCACTGCAGACACAGTCGAGGTGCGGCGTGATCGTCTGAGACCTCCAGTCAAGCAGAGGCAGTGAAGTCTCCCATCGCGCCCCCGTACTCGCGGGCAGCTCCCCGTCGAGAAAGGACAGCGCGTGCGCCGCCGTCATCCCTGCCACGGCGGTGGCCAGAGCGACATCGCAGGCCGGCAATGCTCTCCGGCGGCCCGAGCGCCACTGTGCCAGCAGCCTGGGACGTGCTGGATCGCGCTCCGCCCTGTCCAGCTCCAGACACCCGGCGCAGGCCGTGCCGCCGGGCAGCACCAGCGGGCCCACCACGCCGGTCCCCTCGACAACTCCCGCATAGAGATGGGGTGTCCCGGTGGAGATCCAGTCCTCGGCGGCGGCCGGATCGGGGGCATAGGCCGCCAGGCCGTCCCGTGGCGCGACGACGACCAGGGAGCGACCGGGCTCGACGCACTCCGTGGTCCCTGCCGACTCGGCCGCGCGCGGCGGACGGTCGGGCGCGGACCGCCGCACCAACTGCCGGGCCGCCGCGTCCCGCCGCTCACCGACCGCCTCCGCCGGCAGCCCACCGGGCGCCACGTCCCACGGCTCGGTGCATCCGCCGTCCAGCACCTCCACCGCGCCCACGCCGGCGGCCGAGAGCACTGCGGCGACCGTCGCACCGACCCGCCCCGCGCCCCGGACCTGGACACGCATGGCCCGCCGGGCCGCCAGTCGGTGTATCCCGCCGCCCGGTTCCGGATGGACCACGGAGAGCGACGCCAGGTCGGAGCGCAGCCGGTCGAGGGCCCCGGGTCGTTTCCGCAGCGCATCGGCCGCGGGGCCGCCTGCCGTCGGATCGTCGAGCAGCCCGGCCGCCGTCAACCGGTTCACCAGGGCGTCCACTTGTCCCTCGGGCAGGCCTATCGACCGCGCCTCCTGACGCAGCCACGGCAACCCCCGCGTCCCGTCCAGCAACTCGATCAGGGCACCTGTCGCGGTGTCCACCGGGCCGACCATCACCGCGTGTGCGGGTGTGGCTCCGAATTGCACGGTCTGTCGCTCCCGCCATGCGCGCCTCAAGGCAGGCTTCACCGTCGGATGCATATCCGCTTCCCCCGTTGATCTTTCGTCCGGCCTTCTCCTGTGAACTGTTGTCAGAATGCCCGGCAGCGCCGACGGGTGTGAAAAGTTATCCACAGGTGCGGGCATTAGTCGTTCAAATGGTGCACGCCATGGAGTGGATCAAGATCGAACCGTCCCGGAGGCGGGACTTCCTCCGCTGACAGCGGGTAACGTCGGGGCGTGTCCGTCGACCCTTCCCCTCGCTTCGCTGGGGAGACCCCACAGCACAGCGCCGGAAGTCAACACCGCAGCGCGCCAAACCACCCGTCCCGCGGATCGGGGACGAGTGCGGTCGAGGTCCGCAGGAGCGCCCGGCGCAGCAGAACGGTCTCGGCCTACCGCGAGGGTGACCGGACCATCGTTCTCATCCCCGCCAGGATGTCGGAGGCGGAGGAGCAGCGCTGGGTCAGCGTGATGCTCGACAAGCTCGCTGCCCAGGAGAGCAAGCGGATCCTGGGCGACGCCGAACTGGGCGAGCGGGCCGAGCGGCTGTCCGCCCAGTACTTCGACGGACGCGCAAGGCCGACATCCGTGCGATGGGTGACGAATCAGAACACCCGCTGGGGCTCGTGCACTCCGGCGGAGGGCAGTATCCGCCTGTCGCACCGCCTGCAGGGGATGCCGGAGTACGTCGTCGACTACGTACTCGTGCATGAGCTGGCCCATCTGCTCGTGCCCGGCCACGGCCCGCGGTTCTGGCGGCTGCTGGAGGCGTACCCCCGCACCGAGCGGGCCCGGGGCTACCTCGAAGGCGTTGTCGCGGCCGACCGGCTGCCGCATCTGCCCGCCGCGCGCGGAGAGTGACCGGCGGGGAGGACCGTCGACGGTCCTGTACCGAATGTGTACCGGCTTGGCTCAATGTCGGCCTCAGCCGTTAGCCTGGCGCGACGCATTACATTTCGGGATGGGGGACGGTCGTTACGCATGGCCAGGGAATTCCAACGCGGCCACAAGGCCAAGATCAGTGATCTCACGCCGGGAACGGATCTGTACGTAGGTGTGCAGATCGCCGCTCCTGGGCTGACCTTCGACATCAGCTGCTTCGGACTCGACGCCAACGAGCAGCTCTCGGACGACCGGTACTTCATTTTCTTCAACCAGCCGAAGTCTCCCGAGGAATCCATTCAGCTGCTCGGTGCGCAATCCGGTGACACCGAGTCATTTCGCGTCACTCTGGACCGCATTCCGGCGAACATCCACCGGCTTTCCTTCACCGCGACGATCGACGGTGCCGGACAGATGTCTCAGGTCGGCCCCGGGTACATCCGCATCGTCGCGGGTGGCGAGGAGGTCGTCCGCTACGCCTTCAACGGCTCGGAGTTCTCCACCGAGCGCGCCGTGATGCTGGGCGACTTCTACCTGAAGGACGTGTGGCGCTTCGCGGCCATAGGTCAGGGCTTCGACGGCGGTCTCGACGCGCTGCTGAAGAACTTCGGCGGCGAGGTCGCCGAGGAGCCACCGGCCGCACAGCAACCGCAGGGTGCCGCGCCCTCGTTCGCGCCGCCCGCGCAGGCCACCGCGCCCGCCCCGGCGTTCGGCGCACCGCAGGCGCCCCAGATGCCGCAGGCCCCTCAAGCACCGCAGCCGGCGCCCTCCTTCGGTGCTCCCGCGGCCCAGGCGCCCGCCCCGCAGCAGAACCCGCAGATGCATTCCGCGCCCACCATCGTGGCGCCGATGACCCCGCACGGCGGCACCGTACCGCCGCCGGCTCCCCCCTCCCCGTACGGACAACCGCCCCAGCAGCCGCAGTACGGGCAGGTCCCGGGGCAGATGCCGGGTCAGGTCCCGCAGCCGGGCGCGCCGTCGCCGTACGGACAGCAGGCCCCGCCCCCGTACGGTCAGCAGCCTCCCGGCATGCCCCCTCAGGGTGGTTTCCCGCAAGGCGTTCCCCAGGGAGCCCCACAGGCCGGCGCCGGCCTGCAGGCCGCCCTCCAGCCCTACCGTGAGACGCCCACGGGCCAGCGCTGGACCCCGCAGAACCAGCAGCTCATGCGGGTCGATCTGACCATGGGCGGCACGCCTGTCCTCGCCCGCCAGGGCAGCATGGTGATGTACCAGGGCAAGGTCGATTTCAGCTACAAGGGTGCCGGTTTCGCCGGACGGATCGTCGGCAATGCGACCGGCCAGGAGATGCAGCTGATGCGCTGCAGCGGCCGCGGCCAGATCTTCCTCGCGGAGGACGGCTCTCATCTGCACTCGATCGAGCTGCAGGGTGACGGCATCTGCGTCTCCGCGGAGAACGTCCTCGCCTTCGACGAGTCGCTGCAGCACGAGGTCCGCAGGATCGAGGGCCACGGCATCCCCGGCGGCGCGCTGTTCACCATGATGTTCCAGGGCACCGGCACCGTCATTGTGAAGACCCACGGCGTCCCCGTGGTCCTGCCGGTCACGCCGACGACGTTCGCCGACTGCAATGCGGTCGTCGCCTGGTCGGCAGCGTCACAGGTGATCCTCTCCAGCCAGGTCCGGCTGCGCCGCAACGCGTACCCGGGGCACAGCGGAGAGACCATCAACCTCCAGTTCCGGGGCGCCCCCGGCAACTTCATCGTCGTCCAGCCGTACGAGGTCTGAGGGAGCCCGAAGAATGAACCAGCAACTCGCGGGCTTCGCCCCGACCCCGATCGCGGCCCGGATGGAGAACCACGGCCGCGCCATGCTCAAGGTCGCCATGGCCACCGGCCAGGACCTGTACGCACGCACCGGCTCGATGGTCGCCTACGAAGGCTTCGTCCAGTACGAGCCGAACCCGCCCGCCGTCCGCCAGATCGCCTCCCAGTGGGTGACCGGCGAGGGCGCTCCCATCATGAAGTGCTCCGGAGACGGGCTGCTCTACCTCGCCGACTACGGCGCGGATGTCGTCGTCATCAACCTCAACAACGACTCGCTCGCGGTCAACGGCACCAATCTGCTGGCCTTCGACGCGCACCTGCAGTGGGGCGTCGAGCGGGTCAAGGGCATGGCCAAGTTCGCCGGGCAGGGCCTGTGGAACGTCGAGATCGCGGGCACCGGCTGGGTGGCCCTCACCTCGCGCGGTACGCCGATCGTCGTCGACTGCGGCCGTGGTGAGGACGAGACGTATGTCGACCCCGACGCCCTCGTCGCCTGGTCCCCGAACCTCAAGGTGAAGGGCAAGCGCAGCTTCAAGGCCTCCTCGCTGATCGGGCGGGGCAGCGGAGAGGCCTACCAGATGGCCTTCTCGGGACAGGGCATCGTCGTCGTACAGCCGAGCGAGGACAGTACCGACCGCCTGCGGATCCGGCACTGAGGGGGAGGAGCACACACCATGCAGAGTCCGCTTTTCAGCTACACCGAACAGCAGTCCCAGGACCGGTACACCGTGCAGAACCCGCAGTTGCTGCGGGTCTCGCTCACCGGTCATGACGACGTCCTCGCCCGCAAGGGCGCCATGGTCGCCTACCAGGGGCTGATGGACTTCGACGGCGAGTACCAGTCGAACAACCAGCGGCGGGCCCGCGCCAACACCGGTGAAGGCCTCGACCTGATGCGCTGCTCCGGGCAGGGCACGGTCTACCTTGCCAACCTCGCGCAGTACATCCACGTCGTGGACGTCGAGCAGGAGGGCATGACGGTCGACAGCGCCTATGTCCTGGCGCTCGACTCCGCACTGCACACCGAGGTCATCGCGGTGGACAGCCAGTACGGTATCTCCGGCTCCGGGAAGTACCAGCTCAATATCTCCGGCCGGGGCAAGGTCGCGCTGATGACCTCCGGGCAGCCACTGATGATGCAGGTCACGCCGGACAAGTACGTCAACGCGGACGCCGACGCGATCGTCGCCTGGTCCTCCGGCCTGCGCGTCCAGATGCAGGCGCAGACGCACTCCTCCGGCGTACGGCGCCGGCGCGGCAGCACCGGCGAGGGCTGGGAACTCAGCTTCCTCGGCCAGGGCTTCGCGCTCGTGCAGCCCAGCGAGGTCATGCCGCCGCAGAGTGCGGAGATCGGACAGGGCCTGCGCGCCCAGTACGGCGTGGGCCAGCACGGGGCTCACGCCCAGAACCAGAACAACGCCTGGAACTGACACGCGCCAGGCGCACAGGTCATACAGGTAAGGGGCGGCCTCCAAGGAGGCCGCCCCTTACTGACACTTCTTCCTCATGCCCCGGCTCATGAGCGGCTCGCTACAGCGCCGCGCGCGTGCGCTCAAGCAGTCGTACGACCGACTCGTCGGCCACACCCGCCACCTCGTCGTACGCGAACCAACGCAGATCCAGCGACTCCTCGCTGATCTCCTCGACCGCCCCGGCCGGAGCCAGCGCCGCGTACTGCACATCGAGATGCCAGTGGCACGGCGCCGGAATCGCATGCCGGTCCAGCCGCACGGGCCCACCGGGCAGCAGAGTCAGCCCGTGGATCCCGGACTCCTCCGTGGCCTCGCGCAGCGCGGCCAGAGCCAGCGTCGCGTCGTCCGGTTCGCAGTGGCCGCCCATCTGCAGCCACATGCCGAGCTTCTTGTGCAGTGTCAGCAGCGCCCGGCCGCGCTCCGGGTCGACCACCAGCGCGCTCGCGGTGACATGCCCGGCCCGGCAGGCCTTCCACATCCCGTCCGCGTGCGCCGCCAGGTGGTCCAGATAGACCTGCCGAAGCTCCTCCTGATCCTCGTAGCTCTTCAGTACGAGTACGGCGTCGTCGTGCAGGCTCACCGGTCCTTGTCGCCCTCGTCGTCCTTGGCGCCCTTCTCGGGGTCGTCCTTCCCGAGGTCGCCCTTGTCGAGCTTCGGTTTGCCGCTGCCGCTGCCGCCCGCCGCCTCACCGAGCATCTTGTCCAGCTCCGAGAAATCGAGCTGCTCACGGTGGACGAAGCCGTCCGGATCGTCCAGGTCGGTGGCCGTCGGCAGCATGTCCGGGTGCTCCCACAGTCCGTCCCGCCCGTCCACGCCCCGTGCGTCGGTGAGCGAGGCCCACAGCCGCGAGGCGTCCCGCAGTCGGCGCGGACGCAGCTGAAGACCGATCAGCGTCGCGAATGTCTGCTCGGCGGGACCACCGGAGGCCCGGCGCCTGCGCAGCGTCTCCCGCAGGGCGTCCGCGGACGTCAGACGGGTCGAGGCCGCCTCGTGCACCACCGCGTCGACCCAGCCCTCGACCAGCGCGAGCGCGGTCTCCAGGCGGGCCAGCGCCGCCTTCTGCTCCGCGGTGTCCTCCGGCTGGAACATGCCCTGCTGGAGAGCGTCCTGCAGCTGCTCGGGATGCGTCGGGTCGAACTGGCCGACCACGTCCTCCAGCTTGCTCGTGTCGACCTTGATCCCGCGGGCATACCCCTCGACCGCGCCGAACAGATGCGAGCGCAGCCACGGCACATGGGCGAAGAGCCGCTGGTGGGCGGCCTCGCGCAGGGCCAGATACAGCCGCACCTCTTCCTTCGGCACGCCGAGGTCCTTGCCGAACACCTCAATGTTCAACGGGAGCAGCGCGGCCTTGCCCGCCGGGCCGAGCGGCAGGCCGATGTCGGTCGAACCGACCACCTCGCCCGCCAGCACACCCACGGCCTGCCCGATCTGCTGGCCGAACATCGCGCCACCCATGGAGCGCATCATCCCGATCAGCGGGCCCGCCATGGCCTGCATCTCCTCGGGCAGTACATCGCCCATGGCCAGGCCGACACGCTCGGCGACGGGGTCGACGAGCTGCTGCCACGCCGGGAGCGTCGCCTCGACCCACTCGGCACGGCTCCACGCCACGGCGGTGTTCGCGCCGGAGGGCAGCGAGGTCGCTCCGTCCAGCCACAGGTCGGCGAGCCGCACGGCCTCCTCGACCGCGGTGCGCTCGGCCGGACCCACACTCTGGTCCTTGGTGCCGTCCGGCGTGCCCTGCGAGACCGTCTGGCGCGCGATCTGCTTGGCCATGTCCCAGTTCACGGGACCGCCCTCGTAGCTCAGCATCTGGCCGAGCTGCTGGAAGGCCGCGCCCAGGTCGTTCGGATTCAGCGAACCGAACATCGCGGCGAACGGATTGTCACCGCCGCCCCCACCGATCCCGAAGGGATTCGTCGGGAACTGCCCGCCGGAGCCCTGGCCACCTCCGGCGGGATCCTTCTTCTTGCCCTCGTCGCCGTTCTCCGGCTCCTCCGGCGGAAGGCCGAATCCGAATGGGGTGTCACTCACGGGTTTCCTCGGCTCGTAGGGCCGCCGGCTTCCTGCCGACGGCGACTGCCCGACAACACCACCCAGCGTAGACATCCGGGCCGCATATGGGCTCGGTGCTCCGCCGACTCTTGGCCTGCGGCAGGATGGACGCCACCTGGTGCGGACGCTTCGTTCGCGTACGTACTGAAGACAACCGCTGGAGACGCCTGGTGAGTTCCCCAGATCCGCAGGTTCGCGCAGCGCGAAACCATTCAACCCCGGCCCCAGGCCGCGGGTCCCACGGCCGTGGCCCCGTCGTCGCGGTCACCGGCGCCGCCTCCGGCGTCGGCGACCTGCTCGTCCGGCGGCTGGCCGCTTCCGAGGAGATCAAGCAGGTCGTCGCCATCGACGAGCGCCGGGGCGAGGTCCCCGAGGCGCACTGGCACATCCTCGACGTACGTGACCCGGCCATCGCGGAGAAGCTGCGCGGTGCGGACGTGGTGGTGCACCTGGCCCTCGATCTCGACCTGGAGACCGACTCCGCCGCCCGTACGGCGTACAACGTGCGTGGTACACAGACCGTCCTGACCGCCGCCGCGGCGGCCGGCGTCCACCGGGTCGTCCTGTGCACCTCCGCGATGGTGTACGGGGCGCTGCCCGACAACGACATCCCGCTCTCCGAGGACGCGGAGCTGCGGGCCACCGCCGAGGCCACGGGCGTCGGTGACCTGCTGGAGATCGAGCGCCTGGGCCGCCGGGCACCCCGCGCCCACCCCGGGCTCAACGTCACGGTGGTGAGACCCGCCGTCCTGGTGGGCGGCACCGACACGGCGCTCACCCGCTACTTCGAGTCGCCGCGCCTGCTCGTGGTCGCCGGATCGCGTCCCACCTGGCAGTTCTGCCATGTCGAGGATCTGGTGAGCGCGCTCGAGTACGCCGCGCTGGAGAAGGTCGACGGGGAACTCGCGGTTGGCTGCGACGGCTGGCTGGAGCAGGAGGAGGTCGAGGAGCTCAGCGGCATCCGCCGGATGGAGCTGCCCTCGGCGGTCGCGCTGGGGGCCGCGGCCAGGCTCCACCGGATCGGCCTGACCCCCTCCCCGGCCGGGGACCTGGCGTACACGATGCACCCCTGGGTGGTCAGTGTGAGCCGGCTGCATGACGCGGGCTGGCGGCCCCAGTGGACCAATGAGGAGGTCCTCGCCGCACTGCTGGAGGAGGTGGAGGGCCGCCACACCGTCGCGGGCCGCCGCCTGGGCCGCAAGGACGCCACGGCTGCGGGTGCGGCGGGTGCGACGGTCGCGCTGCTCGGCACGGCGGCCCTGGTGCGGCGTGCCCGTAAGGCGCGGCGCCGTATCTAGCCGCCCGCGGGCGGCTGTGGGCGGTCTGTAGGAGGCTCCAGGACGGTGTGTCACCGACCGGTCGAAAGAGCTATTCCGCGTTGTCAGTGCGGTACGGCACGATGGAAGGCATGGCAAGCAGGTACGACCACCCCGGCGAGCAAGCGGCGGACGATCCCATCCGTCTGCTCGCGATCCGCGACACCCCGCTCTCTCTCGACGAGGTCTTCGCGGCCGTCGGCGACGACGCGGCGGGCGGCACCGCGCTGTTCGTCGGCACCGTGCGCAACCACGACGGCGGCGCCGATGTCGACACCCTCGGGTACTCGTGCCACCCCACGGCCGAGGCCGAGATGCGCCGCATCGCGGAGAAGGTCACCGTGGACTTCCCCGTTCGGGCGCTGGCCGCCGTCCACCGTGTGGGTGACTTGGAGGTCGGGGATCTGGCGGTCGTGGTCGCCGTGTCCTGCCCGCACCGTGGGGAGGCCTTCGAGGCCTGCCGGAAACTGATCGACGACCTCAAGCACGAGGTGCCGATCTGGAAGCACCAGAAGTTCTCCGACGGTACGGAGGAGTGGGTCGGAGCCTGCTGAAACCCTCACAGAGCTCAAGCACCCCGATTTGCGTAACCGCCCCCCTGCCATGAGCGTTGGACTGGCAGATGGCTAATCTGCTGATCACTCAGTTGGGTTTGCTCATGGGGTAGGGAGGTCGTGATGGCAGCACTCGCCTGGTTGCTGATTCCGCTTTTCGCTGCCGTCGGTGCGGCGATATGGGGAAGCTGGGCTTCACGGAACCGGACGACCGGGGATGTGGCCGAGCTTGCCGGATATGCGCGGTTCCGCGACGCGATGGAGAAGACGGACTCCGGTACTGATACCGCATAACCCGGGTACGACCCGGCCGCCGACCGTGCGCAGTTGCCACGTCGCCACGTACGGACCGGCCCCGAAGGTGGTCTGACAGACCCGTCCCGTACTGTCGTTCCATGCCACGCCGCACCGCGACGATGCTCGCCTCCACCCTCGTTTTCATCGCGCTGCTCTGCGCAGGGGTGTTCATTCCAGTGCCGTACTCGGAGATGTCGCCCGGGCCGACGGTGAACACCCTGGGCGCGGCCGGTGGAGAGCCGGTGCTTCAGATCTCCGGCCGCAAGACCTATCCGACGACCGGTCACCTCAACATGACCACGGTCAGGGTCACCGGTGCGGACTACAAGATGAACATCGTCGAGGCGGTCTACGGCTGGCTGGCCCATGACAACGTGGTGGTGCCGCACGACACGCTCTACCCGGACGGGAAGACGGAAGAGCAGTCCACGCAGGAGAACGCCGAAGAATTCACCCAGTCGCAGGAGAGCGCGAAGGTTGCTGCGCTCGAGCAGCTGAGGATCCCGGTGAAGTCGCGTGTCGTGGTTTCCACGGTTCTCAAGGACACGCCGTCGGAGAACCGGCTGCACGCCGGTGACGTCATCCGGGCCGTGGACGGCACACCCGTCAAGGAGCCGGCCGACGTCGCCAAGCTGGTCGTGAAGCACAAGCCCGGCCAGGACGTCGTCTTCACGATCGTGCCGGCGAAGGATGCGGCTGCGGCGGAGAAGGCCGGGAGGGAACCCCGGACCACCGAGAAGGTCACGGTCACCACGGTGAAGTCGGACAAGGGCGACCGGGCGATCGTCGGCATCCAGGCCGGGACCGACCACACGTTCCCGTTCGGCATCGACATCAACCTGGCGGATGTGGGCGGGCCGAGTGCGGGCCTGATGTTCGCCCTCGGCATCGTCGACAAGCTCACGCCGCAGGATCTGACGGGCGGGAAGTTCGTCGCGGGCACGGGGACGATCGACGACAAGGGCAAGGTCGGGCCGATCGGCGGCATCGAGATGAAACTGGTCGGCGCGCGGAACGCGGGGGCGCAGTACTTCTTGACGCCCGTGGACAACTGCGCGGCGGCCGCGTCGGACATCCCGGACGGGCTGACGCTGGTGAAGGTGAACACGATCGCCGATGCGGCGACGTCGCTGCAGAAGATCAAGTCGGGGGACACGGCGGCGCTGCCGGCCTGCGCGACGAGCTGAGGCCGGGGGTCCTGCCCCGAACAGCCCTTTCCCGGAACCGGGGGCACCCTGCCCCCGGGACGCGTGGTGCCGCACCGCGGATGCCGCCGCCCCGCGGCCGGCCCGGTGCCCGGCAAGGCCGGGAGCGGGGTCACACAGCAAACCGCCGTACCCGATCCCTCACGATCCGGTACGGCGGTGCCCTCACCCGCCGCTAGGCCTCGAACGTCGCCGTAAGCGCCTCCGCCAGGCCCGGGACCAGGTCCGAGCCCGTCAGGACTTCCGTCGGAGAGTCCTTTTCGCGCAGGCGTACCGCGGATTCGCGGGCGCCGTCGCGCAGGACCGCCACGGTCATGCGGACCTCCTGGCGCTTCGGGTGGCCGGCGACCCACTTGGTGAGGGCCGCTTCGTCGAGGCCGTCCGGGACGGAGGACTCCGCGGACGGTGGGAGCATCAGGCGCTCCACTGTCAGTGCGCAGCCTGCCACCGCCTCCGGCCAGGCGATCGTGGCGAGGAACTCGTCCAGCGCCTTGCCGACGGGGATTTCGTCCTGCTCGATCGGGGTGAGCGGCGCGGCCGCCTCGTCGCTGTCGAGGCCGAGCTGGGCCGCGAGGCCCGGCTCCTGGGAGCGCAGGTGGGCGGTGTCGACGAGCGCGAAGAGCCTGGCCGGCTGCTCCCAGCCGAGCCCTGATGCGTACTCGTCGATTTCGAGCACGGCTCGGGTGAGCGGGCTCGCGGCCAGCGGGGGGCCGGAAGAGGAATCGTTGGACATGGGCAATATCCTGCCTCCTTCCGGGCCCGGGACGGGAACTAGGTAAAGCCTCAGTAAGTTGCATCAGTGGGCTCTACGATCGCGGGGCCCGATTTCCCACGACCGCGAACTTAGAGGTGCGCACGTTGGCTTTCCAGATGCCGGACCGCGGCGGAGGCCCGACCGGGCCACGGATCAGAGTGGGCCGGCCGTCCCGGCGTGTCCGCACCCTGCTCATGACACTGGGCGTGCTGGCGGTGCTGGCCATGGCTTTTGTCATGTTCGCCGGGTTCTGGACCGACTGGCTCTGGTACCGCTCGGTCAAGTACTCCTCCGTCTTCACCACCACCCTGTGGACCAAGATCGGGCTGTTCGCTGTCTTCGGGCTGCTGATGGCCACAGCCGTCGGTGTGAACATCTGGCTCGCGCACCGGCTGCGGCCACCGCTGAGCGCCATGTCGCTGGAGCAGCAGAGTCTTGACCGCTACCGGATGAGCATCGCCCCGTACAAGAAGTGGGTGCTCCTCGCGATCACCGCTCTCGTCGGGCTGATCGCCGGAGCCTCCGCCACCGGACAGTGGCGCACTTGGCTGATGTGGGTCAACGGCGTCTCCTTCGGCCAGAAGGACCCGCAGTTCCATATGGACGTGTCGTTCTACGCGTTCGATCTGCCCTGGTACCGGTTCTTGCTCGGCTTCGGCTTCGCGGCCGCCGTGCTCTCGCTGATCGCCGCCGCGCTGACCCACTATCTGTACGGCGGGCTGCGCATCACCAGCCCCGGCGCCCGGGCGACGGGCGCGGCCACCGGTCATCTCTCCGTGCTGCTCGGTGTCTTCGTCTCGCTCAAGGCCGTCGCGTACTGGCTCGACCGGTACGGCCTCGCGGTGAAGTCCAGCGACTTCAAGGCCACCGGCAACTGGACGGGTCTGCGTTTCGTCGACGCCAACGCCTACCTCCCGGCCAAGACGATCCTCTTCTGCATCGCGGTCATCTGCGCCCTGCTCTTCTTCGCGACGCTCTGGCGCCGCACTTGGCAGCTGCCGGTGATCGGCTTCGGGCTGATGGTCCTGTCGGCGATCCTCATCGGCGGCCTCTACCCGGCGATCGTGCAGAAGTTCCAGGTCCAGCCGAACGAGCAGGCCAAGGAAAGCCCGTACATCAAGAAGAACATCGAGGCCACGCGGCACGCGTACGGGATCGACAACGCCAACCCGGAGGACTACTCGGGCAAGGGCGACCCCAAGCGGAAGGCCCAGCAGCGCGCCGATGCCCCCACGGCGGCCAGTTACCGCCTGGTCGACTCGAACGTCGTCTCGCCCGCCTTCCAGCAGCTCCAGCAGGAGCGTAAGTACTACCAGTTCCCCGCGACCCTCGACGTCGACCGGTACCCCGGAACCGACGGCAAGCCGCAGGACACGGTCATCGGTCTGCGCGAGCTCAACATCAAGGGCATCCAGAAGCGCAACTGGATCAACGACCACTTCACGTACACCCACGGCTACGGCGCGATCGCGGCCAAGGGCACGAACACCATCACGGACCCGGACAAGGGCACCGTCGGCTCCCCCGACTTCACCGAGTCCGGGCTGCCGACCAGCGGCCAGCTCGGCAAGTACGAGCAGCGGATCTACTACGGCGAGAAGACCGAGCAGTACTCCATCGTCGGTGGCCCGCAGAAGGAGCTCGACTACGAGAAGAACGGTGAGGAGACCACCAGCTACAAGGGCAAGAGCGGGGTCGACCTCTCCAGCCCGCTGAACCGCGCCGCGTACGCCGTCGCCTTCAGCGAGCCGCAGATCCTCTACTCGGGAGCAGTCGGCGAGGGCTCGCGGATTCTCTACAACCGCACGCCCAAGGAGCGCGTCGAGGCGGTCGCCCCCTGGCTGACCATTGACGGCGACGCCTACCCGGCGGTCGTCGACGGCCGCATCCAGTGGATCGTCGACGCGTACACCACGACCAACGGCTACCCCTACGCCTCCCGTACGACGCTGGGGGACACCACTGCCGACTCGCTGACCACCAACCAGCGTGCGGTCGTCGCGCAGCAGAACCAGGTCAACTACATCCGCAACTCGGTGAAGGCCACCGTCGACGCGTACGACGGCACGGTCAACCTGTACCAGTGGGACACCAAGGACCCGGTGCTGAAGACCTGGATGAAGGCGTTCCCGGGCACGGTGAAGGCGAAGGACAAGATCTCGCCGGATCTCAAGGCCCATCTGCGGTACCCGCAGGACATGTTCAAGGTGCAGCGCGAGCTGCTCACCCGGTACCACGTCACCCAGCCCGAGCAGTTCTACAGCGGCAGTGACGCCTGGCAGGTGCCGGACGACCCGACGAACAAGGACACCAGCGCCGTTCCGCCGTACTACCTGAGCCTCAAGATGCCCGGGGACAAGGCGCAGAAGTTCTCTCTGACGACGACGTTCACGCCGGCCGGACGCCCCAACCTGGGTGCGTTCATGGCGGTCGACGCCGATGCCAACAGCGAAAAGTACGGCACGATAAGGCTGTTGAGAGTCACCGAGACGGTGCAGGGTCCACAGCAGGTGCAGAGCGAGCTCAACGGTGTGCCGGAGGTCGCGACCTTCGTCAGGGACCTCAGAGGCACCGACTCCGACATCGAGTACGGCAACCTGCTGACGGTGCCGCTGGACGGCGGGTTCCTCTACATCGAGCCGGTGTACGCACGAGGCGGCAGTGCGAACTATCCGCTGCTGAAGAAGGTCGCCGTCGCCTACGGCGGAGGCAAACCGGTCTTCAAGGACAGTCTCACGGAGGCACTCAACGCGGTCTTCGAGGAGGACGGCGCCGAGCCACCGACGACGACACCGCCACCGGGCGACACCACCAGGCCGCCGCCGGCGACCGGTGACGCGGCGTTGAAGGCCGCCATCGCGGACGCCCAGAAGGCGTATGACGATGCCCAGGCGGCACTCGACAAGAAGCCGACGGACTGGGAGGCGTACGGCAAGGCACAGGCCGCCCTGCAGGACGCGCTGGAGCGGGCGGCAGGCGCTCAGAGCAAGCCCGGTCCGACGACTACCCCCAAGGGCGGCTGAGCAGGGACCATCCCGCGTCGTGGTACGGTTGCAACACAACGACGCGGGGTGGAGCAGCTCGGTAGCTCGCTGGGCTCATAACCCAGAGGTCGCAGGTTCAAATCCTGTCCCCGCTACTGAAAAAGAACAGGGCCCGAATCCTTTGAGGATTCGGGCCCTGTTCGTGCGTATGTGCTGCGGTGGGAACTGTGTGCCGCGCGGGGCGAGTTGGGTCCGGCCGTGTTTGACTTGTCCATCTGTGGGCAAGTCGACAAAACGCTGAAGTGACCTCACTGGCTGCGGTATACCAGGTGTACGCGGGTTGCGGGTGGTGCGACGATGGAATTTATGGGGGACAGGGCAACACTGTTGAAGACAGGGCGGTTTGTGCGGCGGCATGCCGGAAGCGTGGCGGACGCGAGCAGCGGGGGCGACGCTGTTGACAACGTTGACAACGCCGGCGGTGGTGAAGGCGTCGACTCGGTTTCCGTGGAGACCGCGGGAAGTGAGGCGCGTCACCGGCGTGCCGCCGACGGCGGCGACACCGCGTCGATGAGCGTGCTCGGCGCGCTGCTGCTGCGTCGCGGGGACCTGGACGGCGCCGAGCCCTACCTGCGTGGTGCGACCGCCGACGGCGACCGCGCCGCCGCCAACAATCTCGGTGTCCTCCTCCACCAGCGTGGGTACGCCGACGAAGCGGCGGGGTGGTGGCGTATCGCGGCCGTCGCCGGCTCCGCGGCGGCGGCGCACGCCCTGGGGCGGCACTTCCGTGAGCGTGGCGACGAGCCCGCCGCGGAGTACTGGCTGCGCCAGTCCGCCGAACAGGGCCATGCGCTGGGCGCCTACGCCCTCGCCGACCTTCTGGAGCACCGCAGCGACGCGGGCGCGGAGCGCTGGCTGCGCGCGGCGGCCGAGCAGGGCCACCGCGAAGCGGCGTACCGGCTGGCCCGCACACTGGAGCGGCTGGCGGTGGAGGAGGCTCGTCCGGGCGAGGACGTGGGCCTGCGGATGGGGCGCGAGGGGCGTGCGGGACGGGCCGACGAGGGCCAGGACGACGTGAAGTCCGACGGTGTGAAGCCCGACGGCGCGGGCGCGGGTCGTGCCGGGCGTGCTGGAGGGGTCCCGGTCGGTCGGGACGGCGTGAAGTCCGACGGCACGGTCACGGGAACGGGCACAGGCACGGGCACGGACGGTGAGCACGACGCCGAGCTGTCCGTGCTCGACGAAGCCGTGCAGTGGTACAGGCAGGCCGCCGCCCGCGGGCACCGGCGGGCCGCGCTGCACCTCGGCGCGATCCTCGAGGAGCGTGGTGAGTTCAAGGAGGCCGGTCGCTGGTACCTCACCGCAGCCAAGGACGGAGAGGCCCGCGCGGCCTGCGCGCTCGGGTTCCTGCTCCGGGACGCGGGCGACGAGGAGAGCGCCGCCGTCTGGTGGCTGCGTGCCGCGCAGGAGGGTGACGGCAACGCCGCCAACGCCCTCGGCGCGCTGCACGCCGCGCGCGGGGAGCAGCAGACCGCCGAGCGCTGGTATCGCGCCGCCATGGACGCGGGTGACATAAACGGCGCATACAACCTCGGGCTGCTCTGCGCGGCCCAGGACCGTACGCCGCAGGCCGAGCAGTGGTACCGCCGTGCCGCCTACGCCGGGCATCGCGAGGCCGCCAACGCGCTCGCCGTACTGCTTCTGCAGGCCGGCGACGCGACCGGTGCCGAGCCCTGGTTCTCCAAGGCCGCCGAGGCCGGCAGCGTCGACGCGGCGTTCAACCTGGGCATCCTCTACGTCGGCCGTGACGACGACCGTACGGCTCTGACCTGGTACGAGAGGGCAGCTGCGGCCGGTCACACGGAGGCCGCACTGCAGGTCGGCATCGCGCTGCTCAGAGACGGTCACGAGCAGGCCGCCGAGCGCCATCTGCGCTGCGCGGCGGGCGGCGGCAGCGCCGAGGCCGCCTTCCGTCTCGCCACTGTGCTCGACTCCCGCCAGCCGCTGCCCGGGCCGCCCGCCCTCGGTGAGGCGACGGCGGAGAAGAGCGAGTGCGAGGAGTGGTACGAGCGGGCCGCCGAGCAGGGGCACCGCCGTGCCCAGGTGCGGGTCGGCATGCTCGCCGCCGCCCGTGGCGACATGGTGGATGCCGCCCGCTGGTACCGGGAGGCGGCCGAGGCAGGCAGCCGTAACGGTGCCTTCAACCTCGGACTGCTCCTCGCCCGCGAGGGCAATGAGCGCGAGGCGGCCCTGTGGTGGTGCCGCGCGGCTCGTGCCGGGCACGGCCGGGCCGCGCTGCGCCTGGCGCTGCTCGCCGCCCGCAGGGGGGAGCTGACCGAGGGCCAGCGGTGGTGCGCACGGGCCGTCGAGCTGGGTCCCGCCGAAGTGGCGGAGCGGGCGGCGCGGCTGCGCGAGGCGCTGCACCAGGAGCTCACGGCGTGAGCGTTGCGGGGGCCCATGGCGTAGTGACGAATAGGGATTTGCGCTGGTCGGCGGGGTGACGTAGTGTTGCGTTCATCGACGCGGGGTGGAGCAGCTCGGTAGCTCGCTGGGCTCATAACCCAGAGGTCGCAGGTTCAAATCCTGTCCCCGCTACTGACAGACAAAGGCCCGGATCCTGATGGATCCGGGCCTTTGTCGTACCCGCGTGCCGACTGGGCGCGGTGAAGGGGGCCCGCCCGGCCTTGCGCGCGGCTGCGGAACGAATGCCCACGGACCGTGACGGCCCGCGGACCATGACGAACGGCCCGGCACCTCTCGGGTGCCGGGCCGTTCGTCATGGCGTGCGTCAGGCGGCCGCGCAGTTCGGGCACGTGCCCCGGTACGTCACCTCGACGCTCGAGATCGTGAAGCCGAAGCGCTCCGTGTCCGGGAGGTCGGCCAGCGGGCTGCCCGCCGGGTGTACGTCGCGGATCGCGCCGCACTGGGCGCAGACCAGGTGCTGATGCGGCCGGTGCGCGTTCGGGTCGTACCGCTTGGCGCGGCGGTCGGTCGACACCTCGATGACTTCACCGAGGCTGACCAGCTCACCCAGCGTGTTGTAGACGGTCGCCCGGGAGATCTCGGGCAGCTTCGTCACAGCGCGCGCGTGCACCTCGTCGGCCGTCAGGTGGACATGGTCGCCGTCGAGGACCTCAGCCACGACACGCCGCTGCGCCGTCATGCGCCAGCCGCGTCCGCGAAGTCGTTCCAACAGGTCACTCATAAGGACCAGCCTAACAGTGAAGGGAACCAGGTCCCGAACGGGTGTGAATTTGGATGGCTACTTGACTTAGACAATGTCCATTGTAGGATCGAAACTCGGTAACGCCAAGGGAGAGGACGTGCAGGGATGACGCAGCAGGAGGCGCACGTGACGCAGGGACCGCTCACCACGGAGGCCGGCGCGCCGGTGGCCGACAATCAGAACAGCGAGACCGCGGGCGTCGGTGGGCCGGTTCTGGTTCAGGACCAGGCGCTGCTCGAGAAGCTCGCGCACTTCAACCGTGAGCGCATCCCGGAGCGCATCGTGCACGCGCGCGGCGCTGGTGCGTACGGCACGTTCACGCTGACCCGGGACGTCTCGCAGTGGACGCGGGCGAAGTTCCTCTCCGAGGTCGGCAAGCAGACCGAGACGTTCCTGCGCTTCTCCACCGTCGCGGGCAACCTCGGCTCGGCGGACGCGGTGCGTGACCCCCGCGGTTTCGCCCTGAAGTTCTACACCGAAGAGGGCAACTACGACCTCGTCGGCAACAACACCCCGGTGTTCTTCATCAAGGACGCCATCAAGTTCCCGGACTTCATCCACACCCAGAAGCGCGACCCGTACACCGGCTCGCAGGAGGCGGACAACGTCTGGGACTTCTGGGGCCTCAGCCCGGAGTCGACGCACCAGGTGACCTGGCTCTTCGGTGACCGCGGCATCCCGGCCACGCTGCGCCACATGAACGGCTACGGCTCGCACACGTACCAGTGGAACAACGAGGCCGGCGAGGTCTTCTGGGTCAAGTACCACTTCAAGACCGACCAGGGGATCAAGAACCTCACCACCGACGAGGCCAACCGCCTCTCCGGTGTGGACCCGGACTCCCACCAGCGCGACCTGCGTGAGTCCATCGAGCGCGGCGACTTCCCGTCCTGGACCGTGCAGGTGCAGATCATGCCGGCGGCCGAGGCGGCGAACTACCGCTTCAACCCCTTCGACCTGACCAAGGTCTGGCCGCACGAGGACTATCCGCCGATCGAGATCGGCACGCTGGAGCTCAACCGCAACCCGGAGAACATCTTCGCCGAGGTCGAGCAGTCGATCTTCAGCCCCGCGCACTTCGTGCCGGGCATCGGTCCGTCCCCGGACAAGATGCTCCAGGGCCGTCTCTTCGCGTACGGCGACGCCCACCGCTATCGCGTCGGCATCAACGCCGACCACCTGCCGGTGAACCGCCCGCACGCCACCGAGGCGCGCACCAACTCCCGTGACGGCTACCTGTACGACGGCCGACACAAGGGCACGAAGAACTATGAGCCGAACAGCTTCGGCGGCCCGTTCCAGACGGACAGGCCGCTGTGGCAGTCGGTCCCGGTCACCGGTGGCACCGGCAACCACGAGGCGCCCAGCCACGCCGAGGACAGCGACTTCGTGCAGGCGGGCAACCTCTACCGGCTGATGTCCGAGGACGAGAAGGGCCGTCTGATCGAGAACCTCGCCGGGTTCATCTCGAAGGTGTCGCGCGACGACATCGCCGAGCGCGCGGTCAACAACTTCCGCCAGGCGGACGGTGACTTCGGCAAGCGGCTCGAGGCCGCGGTCCAGGCCCTTCGCGCCTGACGGACGCTTGTCGCAGTACAGAGGGCCGGATTCCTGTCCAGGGGGTCCGGCCCTCTCGTATGCCCTAACCCGCCAGGATCGCGGGGTGCCGCCTGACCGGGGCCCAGCAGCGAATGATGTCGCGTACGGAGACGATGCCGACGGGCCCGTCGTCGTCGAGCACGATCAGATGCCGGAAACCACCGTGCGTCATGGCCTCGGCGGCCTCCTCCAGGGTCCAGGACGGCGCGGCGAAGACGACGTCGGTGGTGGTGTGGGTACCGGCGGTCTCACGATCGGGGTCCTGCCCCGCGCCCACCGAGTTCAGAATGTCGCGCTCGGTCAGAATGCCGAGGCCGCCGGCGTCGCTGTCGAGGACTACGGCTGCGCCGATACGGCGCGCGGCCATCAGGCAGGCCGCCTGTCGGAGTGTGTGTGCGGGTCCGATGGTGAGGACCACCGTGCTCATGGCGTCACGGACGAGCATGAATGGAGCCACCTCCTTGGTGATCGGTTGTTCGGGAACCGATTCACAAGTTCACAAGTGGGGGGACTCTCAGAGTCGCAGCCCTGCGGGGTGACAGCAAGGGGGCGCGCATCGCCGGTTGGGAGGCGCGCGGAAGCCCTTGGGAAAACGCGCGGAGCCGTGGGAAAAGGTGTATACGCCCGTCAGTACCGCTGGTTGAGGTAGCCCAGCAGTTCGTGATGGAGCAGGCCGTTGGACGCGGCCGCGTTGCCGCTGTGCGGGCCCGGGCGTCCGTCGAGACCGGTGAAGGATCCCCCCGCCTCCTGTACGACGATGGCGGTCGCCGCCATGTCCCACAGCGAGAGCTCCGGCTCGGCACAGATGTCGACCGAACCCTCGGCGACCATCATGTACGGCCAGAAGTCGCCGTAGCCACGAGTGCGCCAGCAGGCCCGGGTCAGGTCCATGAACCCGTCGAGCCGGCCCTGTTCCTCCCAGCCGGTCATCGAGGAGAACGCGAACGAGGCGTCCGCGATCCGGCCGACCTTGGAGACCCGCAGACGGCTCGCGGAGGTCAGACTGCGCCCGGTATAGGCGCCGCGGCCCTGCGCTGCCCACCACCGGCGGCCGAGCGCCGGGGCCGAGACCACGCCCACGACGGGCTGGTAGCCACCTTCGCCCTGCACCATCAGCGAGATCAGGGTCGCCCAGACCGGCACGCCGCGTACGTAGTTCTTGGTGCCGTCGATCGGGTCGATGACCCAGCGGCGCGGGCCCGTGCCCTCGATGCCGTACTCCTCGCCGAGGATCGCGTCGCGCGGCCGTGCCCGCTGGAGCTGTCCACGGATCAGCTCCTCCGCCGCCTTGTCCGCCTCGCTCACCGGTGTCATGTCCGGCTTGGTCTCCACCTTGAGGTCCAGAGCCTTGAACCGGTCCATGGTGGCGGCGTCGGCGGCGTCCGCCAGGACATGGGCGAGACGCAGATCATCGTGGTAATCGGGCATGGTCGTCACTCTATCGGGGCTTCCGGGGCCCCTCCCGGGTCGCTGTCCGACAGGACTATTGACAGTGACGGTGCGCACGTCAACTCTGAGCCCAGAGCCGCTTGGCCTGGGAGGCGACGATGCCTACAGCGCGAGAGTCCCTACTGAACGCCGCGCTCGCGGCGCTCACAGACCTGCCCTGGCCGGCGGTGCGAATGGTGGATGTCGCATCCGCCGCCGGGCTCTCGCGGCAGACCCTCTACAACGAGTTCGGCAGCAAGGACGGCCTCGCCCGCGCACTGGTGCGGCGCGAGGCCGACCAGTACCTCCGTGGCGTGGAGCGGATGCTGGCCGAGTGGACGGGGGCCGCGGACCGGCTGGTGGCGGTCGCCGAGTGGACCGTCGGCGAGGCCCGCGCAAGGCCGCTGCTGCGGGCCCTGCTCACGGGCTGCTGGGGCGAACGGCTGCCGGTGCCGAGGCCCGCCCGAAGCGGCGCCGCGATGTCCGGAGTGCCGGCCCAGCGCCGTGCGGACGCGGGGCTGCCGGCCCCGGCCGAGCTGGTCGCGTCGGTACGGGACCGCTCGCTCGCCGCGCTGGGCCGGGGCCGGCAGGACAGCCGTACGAAGGAGGAGTGGGCCGATCTGGCGCACCGCTGCGAGCTGACCGTGCGGCTCGCGCTCTCGTACGTGATCGCGCCGGTCGGTGAGGGGGTCGGCCTGCTGGTGCGTACGGCCGTCGGCGGGACCGTCAGTGGGCCGAGCCCGAGAGCTGCAGGCCGATGACGCCGGTGATCACCAGCGTGATGGAGATGATCTTGAGGGTGGAGACCACATCGCCGAGGAAGACCATTCCGTAGATCGCGGTGCCCGCCGCGCCGATGCCCGTCCACACCGCGTACGCGGGACCCACGTCGAGCTTCTTCAGCGCGAGCGTCAGCAGGCCGAAGCTGCCGAGCGCGAAACTGGCGAAGGCGACCGTCGGCCAGAGCCTGGTGAAACCGTGCGAGAGCTTGAGGCAGACCGCGAAGCCTGTTTCCAGGATCCCGGCGACCACCACTAGCAGCCACGCCATGGCTGTGCCTCCCGCGTCGGTCGGTGACTGCTTCGTCGCACTTGGTGCGAGTATGCACTTACCAGCATCGGCGGGCCGCAAACGCGTGCCCGTCAGTCGCCGTCGCGTCGCTCCCGCGTGGAGAGCAGCCGCCGCAGTGAGTAGAGCCGCGCCGGGTCGGCGTGGCCCTCGGCCGCCCACGCGTCCAGCGCGCAATCCGGCTCGTCATGACTGCATGCGCGCGGACAGCCCTCCGTACCCGGTACGAGATCCGGGAAGGCGAGGATCACCCGGGACGGATCGACGTGGTGCAGACCGAAGGAGCGCACACCCGGGGTGTCGATCACCCAGCCGCCGTCCGCGTCCGCGAGGGGGAGGGCGAGCGCGGAGGTGGTGGTGTGCCGGCCGCGTCCGGTGACCGCGTTGACCACACCGGTGCTCCGCCGCCGCTCCTTCGGGACGAGGGCGTTGACCAGGGTCGTCTTGCCGACGCCGGAGTGGCCGACGAACGCGGTGGTACGCCCCTTGAGGTGCTCATGGACCCGGTCGGCCGCGACGCCGTCCACGAACTCGTCGCGGGTGGTGACCACATAGGGGACGCCGAGCGCTCCGTACATCTCCAGCAGCTCGTCCGGCGAGGCCAGATCCGACTTGGTCAGCACCAGTAGCGGGGTCAGCCCGCCGTCGTACGCGGCGACGAGGCAGCGGTCGATCAGCCGGGGACGCGGTTCGGGGTCGGCGAGCGCCGTCACGATCGCCAGCTGGTCGGCGTTGGCGACGACCACGCGCTCGTACGGATCGTCGTCGTCGGCCGTGCGGCGCAGCACGGACTTGCGCGGCTCGATACGCACGATGCGCGCGAGGGTGTCCTTCTCGCCGGAGAGATCACCGACGATGCTGACGCGGTCACCGACCACCGCGGCCTTGCGGCCCAGTTCGCGGGCCTTCATCGCCATGACGACGCGGTCGTCGACGAGGCAGGTGAGCCGGCCCCGGTCGACGGTGAGGACCATGCCCTCGACCGCGTCCTCGTGCTTGGGGCGGATATTGGTCCGGGGGCGGTTGCCCTTGCGGTTGGGGCGGACGCGGATGTCGTCCTCGTCGGGGTTCTTGCCGTAGCGCCGCATGTCCTCAGGCCCCGAGCATTCCGGCCCACATCTGTGGGAAGTCGGGGAGTGTCTTGGCGGTTGTCGCCACGTTCTCGATCGAGACGCCGGCCACCGCGAGGCCGATGATCGCGCCGGCCGTGGCCATCCGGTGATCCTCGTACGTATGGAACACGCCGCCGTGCAGCGGGCGCGGGCGGATGTGGAGGCCGTCCTCGGTCTCGGTGACATCGCCGCCGAGTTCGTTGATCTCCTTGGTGAGGGCCGCGAGGCGGTCCGTCTCATGAAGGCGCAGATGGGCGACGCCGCGCAGCGTGGAGGGCGAGTCGGCGAGCGCCGCGACCGCCGCGATGCCCGGAGTCAGCTCGCCGACCTCACCGAGGTCGACGTCGATGCCGTGGATACGGCCGCTGCCGGTGAAGGTCAGACCGATGTCGGTCAGCACGCAGGAACCGCCCATCTCGGTGAAGATCTCGCGCAGCGCGTCACCGGGCTGGGTGGTCCGCTCGGGCCAGTCGGGGATGGTGACCCGGCCGCCGGTGACCAGTGCGGCCGCCAGGAACGGCTGGGCGTTGGAGAGATCGGGCTCCACGGTGAGATCACGGCCGAGCAGCGCGGACGGGGAGACCCGCCAGACATTGGGCTCGCCGCCGGTCTCCGGCTCGTCGACCTGGGCGCCCACGGCGCGGAGCATGTCGACCGTCATCCGGATGTGCGGCATGGAGGGGAGCTTGCCTCCGATGTGCCGTACCTCCACGCCCTGGTTGAAGCGCGGGGCCGAGAGCAGCAGCGCGGAGACGAACTGGGAGGACGAGGAGGCGTCGATCTCCACCGGACCACCGTCCAGCGCGCCGCCGCCGTGCACGGTCATCGGGAGCGCGCCCCGGCCGTCGTCGTCGATACGGGCGCCGAGGACGCGCAGCGCGTCGATCACGCCGCCGAGCGGGCGCTCGTAGGAACGGGGGTCGCCGTCGAAGCGGACCGGGCCGTCGGCGAGCGCGGCGACGGGAGGCAGGAAGCGCATCACCGTACCGGCGTTGCCGACGTCGACTGTGGCGGGGCCGTGCAGGCCGGACGGGATGACGCGCCAGGTCTCACCCCCGCCGTCGGGGCCCACGCCCTCCTCGATGCCGACGCCGAGAGCGCGCAGGGCCTCGGCCATCAGGAAGCTGTCGCGGGAGCGGAGAGGGCGACGCAGCCAGCCGGGTTCGGCGGCGAGCGCGGCAAGCACCATGGCCCGGTTGGTGACCGATTTGGATCCGGGCACGGTGACTGTCGCTTCGACGGCTCCGGTCGCGTAGGGGGCGGGCCAGAGGGCAGGGTGCACGGAGCTTTCGGTCATGGCCAACACTTTAGTGGCTCGACGGAGAGCCGGATCTTGATCAAATACGCCGAAATGGGGGCGTAACCAAGCGGTGGTAGAGGGCTCTCCGGGGCTTTGGCGTGGTGTCAGAGGCCCAGCAGCCAGCGGCCGCCGCCGATCAGGGAACAGATCGACACCGAGTGGAAGAGGAACAGCCACATCGCGGCCGGCACATGGGTCAGCCGGGAGAGTTGGTCGGCGTCCGAGTCCGGGGCCCCGCCGTGTCGGCGCTTGGACTGGAGCTCGAAGGCCGGCCGTACCCCACCGAGCAGCAGGAACCAGACGGCGACGTAGGCGAAGACGGACTGTACGCCGGGTTCCGTCAGCCAGGAGATGAGCAGGAAGGCGGCACCCGTGATGATCACGGTCAGCGCGCCGTACGCATTGCGGATCATCACCAGCATCGCGATGAGCAGGGCGGTGGCCAGCCAGAGAAGCAGCGTGATGTGGTGCGCGGCGAGCAGGTAGGCCCCGCCGAGGCCGAGCAGCGGCGGGGCGGTGTAGCCGGCGGCGGCGGTCAGGATCATGCCGATTCCGGTCGGCTTGCCGGCGCTGACGGTGAGGCCGCTCGTGTCGGAGTGCAGCCGGATGCCGTCGAGGCGGCGGCCGGTGAGCAGGGCCACGAGGCCGTGGCCGCCTTCGTGGGCGATGGTGATCGCGTTGCGGGAGAGCCGCCAGAGGGGGTGGGGTACGACGGCGGCGAGCGCGACCAGACCGGTGACGATGACGAGCCACTCGTCAGGGACGGGCTGGGTGCCGAAGACGCGGTCCCAGAGGTCGCCTATCGCGGCGCTGCTGAGGGTGGTGACGGGATCGGTGGCCATTTCTCGGGCGGCTCCTCGGGCGGCGGGCGGGAGTGGCAGTCTGGCATTCATGTGCGGACGGTATGCAGCGAGTCGTGGACCCGAGGATCTCGCGGGACTCTTCGAGGTCGAGAAATGGGAGCCGGAGGAGACGCTGGCGCCCGACTGGAACGTGGCCCCCACGAAAGAGGTCTACGCGATTCTCGAACGCCCTGTTAAGGACGCTGAAGACCGTCGTCCGGTTCGCCAGCTGCGGGCGCTGAAGTGGGGCCTCGTGCCGTCATGGGCGAAGTCGCCGGAGGGCGGCGCGCGGATGATCAACGCGCGGGCGGAGACGGTGCACGAGAAGCCGTCGTTCCGCAAACCGTTTCTGTCACGGCGCTGCATTCTGCCGGCGGACGGCTATTACGAGTGGGTGACCGGGGCGGGGGAGCGGGAGCTGGAGGTCGAGGGGAAGAAGAAGCGGCCCCGGAAGCAGCCGTACTTCGTGACGCCGTCGGACGGGTCGGTGTTCGCGATGGCCGGCCTGTACGAGTTCTGGCGCGACCGCACGCTGCCGGACGACCATCCGCGGGCGTGGTGGGTGACGTGCTCGGTGATCACGACCGAGGCGGAGACGGGGCCGCTGGGGGTGGCCCCGGCGGAGGGCCCGCGGTCGCTGTCGGACATCCACCCGCGCATGCCGCTGATGCTGACGCCGGACCGGTGGGACGCGTGGCTGGACCCGTCCAGGACGGATGAGGGGGAGCTGCGTGGGCTGCTGGAGCCGCCGCCGGGTGGGCTGATGAGGGCGTATCCGGTGACGACGGCGGTCAGCAATGTCCGGAACAACGGCCCGGAGCTGCTGGAGGAGCTGTCGGGGCCGGAGGTGGGCACGCTGTTCTGACCGGGGGGTGCTTCTCCCCGGCCCCGCCCCTTCCCGAAACCGGGGCACCCCCCGGACCCCGAGGCTGTGAGCCCCGGCGGGCCCCGGCGGCCCGTGCCAGAGCAGCGGTAGCTGCGTGTCGCGGGCGATGAGGCCGCTGCGGCCCCGCCGCTCCGGGCAGCGGCAGCCGCGCGCCGCGGGCGATGAAGTGGCCGCGGGCCCGCGTCCCGAGGAGCGGTAGCCGCGCGCCGCGGGGGCCGGCGGCGGTTGAGTGATGCGGGTGTGCCCCAGTGGCTGGTGGCTGAGAGCGTCAGCTGCGTGCCGCCGGCCCGGCGGCAGGTCATCGAGTCGGGCCGGGGCTCGCTCGTCGTAAATCCTCCGGCAGCTCCGGCAGCGCGCCCGGGCTCGTCCTGGCGGTGGTCGGCATACGTCGGATCCCGCGTGCGGCGGTACGCCACCCACTTCCGCTCCTCGCCGGAGCGGCCCTGCTGCCGCGCGAGGGGACGCACGCGCGCCCGGACCCCCACGACGCGCCCCCCGCGCCCCGGCAGCGGCAGGATGGGGCTCGTGAGTCGGAGCGAGATTGTTGAGACAGCAGCCGGGGACGCCCGCGTCACCTGGTACCCGGCCCGGCGGGCGCGGCTCGTGGTGGCGCTCAGCCATGGGGCCGGGGGTGGGATCGAGGCGCGCGATCTGCAGGCGATCGCCGGCGTCCTGCCCGAGGAGCGGGTCACCGTCGCGCTCGTCGAGCAGCCTTGGCGGGTGGCCGGGAAGAAGGTCGCGCCCGCACCCAGGACGCTCGACGTGGGGTGGCGCGGTGTCTGGCCCGTGCTGGGGAAGCCGGGGCTGCCCGTCGTCGCCGGTGGGCGCAGTGCCGGGGCGCGGGTCGCCTGCCGGACCGCGCAGGAGCTGGGCGCCGCCGGGGTGCTCGCGCTGAGTTTTCCGCTGCATCCGCCCGGCAGGCCCGAGAAGTCCCGCGCCGAGGAGCTCCTCGGCACCGGGGTGCCGACCCTCGTCGTACAGGGCGGCAATGATCCCTTCGGCAAGCCCGGAGAGTTCCCCGAGGGGGCGTACGAGCTTGTGGAAGTCCCTTATGGGGATCACGGGTTCGGCGTACCCAAGCGGGCGGGGACGACAGAGGCCGAGGTGGTGAGCCTCATCACGGACGCGGTCGGCAGCTGGGTCCGCGGGCTCGGGGAATGCTGAGCGTACGAGCACTGTTGTGGCGGATGTCGGAGAACAGAGCATGGTGCATTGAGTAGGGAGTCCGTCGCATGGGTTCGACCATCTGCCCGAGTCGCTCGCACACCGCTGACCTGGAGTGGACGGTGCTTCCCGCGGCGAAGACCGTCCCTGTTGGGGCGGCGGGCGGAGCGGATCGTCGTCTATCCTCCGATTCGAGCGGGTCCGCATTCGGCCTCGCCACATCGTTGGAGGAGGTGGGTCCGGTCACTGGGACCGACGCAGGGACCGACGACGGCCGGGCGGAGCAGTCCGAGGAGACGACCGCCGAGCGCAATGCCCGCTTCGAGCGGGACGCCCTCGGGTACCTCGATCAGATGTACTCGGCCGCGCTGCGCATGACGCGCAATCCGGCCGATGCCGAGGACCTCGTGCAGGAGACGTATGCCAAGGCGTACGGATCCTTCCATCAGTTCCGTGAGGGCACGAACCTCAAGGCGTGGCTGTACCGGATTCTCACGAACACCTTCATCAACTCCTACCGCAAGAAGCAGCGCGAGCCCCAGCGCAGCGCCGCGGAGGAGATCGAGGACTGGCAGCTCGCGCGCGCCGAGTCGCACATGTCGACCGGACTGCGTTCCGCCGAGTCGCAGGCCCTCGACCATCTGCCGGACTCGGACGTCAAGGCGGCTCTCCAGGCGATCCCCGAAGAGTTCCGCATGGCGGTCTATCTCGCCGACGTAGAGGGCTTTGCGTACAAGGAGATCGCGGACATCATGGGTACACCCATCGGTACGGTGATGTCCCGGCTGCACCGTGGCCGCCGTCAACTGCGCGGAATGCTGGAGGACTACGCCCGTGAGCGCGGGCTCGTCCCGGCCGGTGCAGGAGAGTCGAACGAAGCGAAAGGCTCGGGCTCATGAGCTGCGGAGAGCCGCATGAGACGGATTGCTCGGAGGTCCTGGACCATCTCTACGAGTTTCTCGACCATGAGATGCCCGACAGCGACTGCACCAAGTTCGAGGTCCACTTCGAGGAGTGCTCTCCCTGTCTGGAGAAGTACGGGCTCGAGCAGGCCGTGAAGAAGCTGGTCAAGCGTTGCTGCGGACATGACGACGTGCCCAGCGATCTGCGGGCCAAGGTGATGGGACGCATCGATCTGATCCGGTCCGGGCAGGCCGTGCCCGACCACGATGTGACGGTCTCCGGCGCCGAGCTGCCGAGCGTCGCGCAGGAGTAGGTCGCACATACGAACATATGAACGGGGTGTGTCGCGGTTGTCGCGACGCACCCTTTTCACATTCACCCGTAGGTGCGAATCACGGGCTTCCGGCCGCCGCGCACCCCTCAAATCGCTAGCCTGGCGCTCGATTTGAGGAGGGGGCGGGGCAGTGAAGGCCATACCGACGGCGGCACGGGCGTACATTCTGTGCGCCGTGCTGGGCGCTGTGGTGTGTGTGCTGCCCGTACTGCCGCCCGTGCTGCCTGTGCCGCGGCCCGGCGCCGAGGTCCCCTGGACCACCATGCTGATGCTCGCCGGGCTGTACGCCGTGTGCGAGCTGCCCGCCCGCTGCCGTTACCTGGGCGACTCCGTGCCGGTGGCTGCCGGATCGTTCTTTCCCGTGCTCCTTGCCGCCGCCTTTCTGCTGCCGCCGGCCGCGGCAGCGCTCGTCGCCGTGCCCGGCGCGCTGCTGGGGCGGGTCGACCGGCGCCCGGCCGGAGTACGCCGGATCTGGCGCGCCGCGCAGCTCGCGCTAGCGACCTGGGGCGCGGCGCAGGCGTATCTGCTGCTGAACGGTCAGCGGGTACTGCGGGCGCCGGACTTTCCGTACGCGCTGCTGCCGGCCGCCGCCGGTGCGCTCGCCTTCTGCCTGGTGCTGACCACGCTCGACGTCGGCATCCTGGCCACCGCGGAACGGCTGCCAGTAAGGACCGCCTGGCGCGGGCTGCTGCTGAGCTCGCCTGCGCCGCACTGTGCGCACGGGCTCGCCGGACTGATGATGGCGGTGCTGTGGCGGAGTCCGTACGGGCCGCTCTCCGCGCTCTTCGTCCTGCTGCCGATGTACATCTCCTGCTGGATCTTCGCGCAGTACCACCGTGAGCACGCCGCCCATCAGGCAACCATCCGGGCCCTGGTGCAGGCCGTCGACATCAAGGACAAGTACACCCGCGGGCACAGCGAGCGGGTGGGGCGGGCGTCGGTGCTGATCGCGCGTGAACTGAGCATGGAGGAGGAGCGCCTCGAGGTACTCCGGTTCGCCGGGATCCTTCACGATGTCGGCAAGCTCGGCGTGCCGACGCGGGTGCTGCGCAAGGACGGTCCGCTGACGCCGGACGAGCGGCGGGTGATAGAGCTGCATCCCGAGTACGGGCACGAAATGGTGCGCGGCATCGGGTTCCTGGGGGAGGCGCGGGCGGCGATCCTGCACCATCACGAGCGGCTGGACGGGAGCGGCTACCCGTACGGGCTGGCCGGGGGGCAGATCCCGGAGTTCGCACGGGTGGTGGCGGTGGCGGACGCGTTCGACGCGATGACCTCCACCCGGTCGTACCGGCGGGCCCGGCCGGTGCCGGTGGCGCTGGAGGAACTGCGGCGGTGCGCGGGGACGCAGTTCGACCCGGAAATGGTGCGCGCGCTGGCCAAGGCGCTGGAGCGGCACGGCTGGGAGACGGCGGTGACGTCGGACGAGCCGGCGGGGGTGGGGCGCGGGCCGGACGTGCGAGGAAACGTACCGCCTCAGCCGGAGCCGCTACGCGTGGCAGTGCCCGGGCGCGACGACGGCGCGGCGGATGGCCCGGGGTGAGAGCGGGCGAGGCGTGATACGGCGGCCGGGCGTCATCGTCGGCACCATCTACACCGCCGCCGCCCTGCTCACCGGCGCAGGGCTGGCGTGGACCCTGTGGCAGGGAGTGGAGCAGCCGGGGAACGCCCTCGCCTTCGGCGCCCTCATCGTCGTCGGCGCGCTCGTCAGGTGGGGGGCCGCGCCCGGAGAGCGGGAACCCGCGCCGCTCGCGGCCGCCGGGGCACTCGCGTATGCGCTGCTCGGAGAGTGCGCCGGGGAGCCCACCACCCACGGTGTCCTCCAGGTCGTCGCCGTCGTGGTCGCGGCCGCGCTCGTCGGCTCCGTACCGCATGTGGCGCGCGGGAGCGGGCCCGTACTCGATCAGGTGACGCGGCGGGTGCTGACCGTCGGGTTCGCGGCAGCATGCTTCCAACCGCTGTACAACTCGGGTGAATTGGGCAAAGTCGTCGGGCCCGGGGCGTACCACGCGGTCTTCCTTCTCGTCCTGCTCGTACTGACCGCCCTGTGCGACGCGGTCCTGGCCGCCGCGATGCTGCGCGCCCGCACCCTCCCCCATAGCGCCAAGCGCATGGGAGGTACGCCCGTTCCGTACGGGCCGCTGCTGCGCGACGAGCTGAGGGCCCTCCTCGGAATCGGCTCCGCCGTCTGCGCCACCGGAGCCGTGATGGCCCTCGCCGTCGCCGTCGCCGGACTGTGGGCCCTCCCGGTGTTCTGCGTACCCCTGCTGCTCACCCAGCTGTCCTTCCGGCGCTACACCGCGGTGCGGACCACCAACCGGCAGACCATCGCCTCCCTCGCCAGGTCCACCGAGATCGCCGGCTACACACAGCCCGGCCACGCCCGCAGAGTGGCCGCGCTCAGTACCGCCGTCGGGCGCGAGCTTGGGCTCTCCGGGCCCGATCTGACCGTTCTGGAGTACGCGGCGCTGATGCACGACATCGGCCAGCTCTCGCTGGTGGACCCCGTACCGGAGGGCGCCACCGCCCTGCTGCCCGCCGCCGAGCAGCGCCGCATAGCACTCCTCGGCGGAGCGGTCGTCCGGCAGACCGGCGTCCCCGTGGCCGTCGCCGTCGTGGTGGAGCGCCAGGCAGATCCGTACCGGGAGCAGCCGTTGCCCGCCAGAATCGTCCGGACCGTCAACGCATACGACGATCTCACCGGGGGAAGCGGAGGAACGGCGGGCGGCGTGCTCACGGCACTCGAACGGCTGCGTCTCGGGACCGGCCACGACTACCAGCCGGAGGTCGTGGAATCGCTTGCCAGAGTCCTCGCACGAGGCGGTCTGGCCCCGGTCCCACCTGGGTAACCCATGGGTAATGAGCGAGCCTGTGACCGGGCATGGTTGGATGCGAAGAAGAGGGTGTCCGGGGGCACTGACCCGAGCGACCGGCAGGCGGGAATCGTGAGGATCTTCGGGAAGGTACGGCATCGGCCCTCCGCTTCTTGGCGGCAGGCCACCGACCGCGCGTTCACGCTGATCGGCGACGGCAGGTACGAGGACGCCGGCGCACTGCTGACGCGGGCGGCGGATCTTGAGCCCTGGCTCTCCGAGTCCTGGTTCAATCTGGCGCTGCTGCACAAATTCCGGCACGACTGGGAGCAGGCGCGCGCCGCGGGACTGCGTGCCGTCGCTCTGCTCGACAAGGAGACCGGTGCCCCCGACTGGTGGAACGTCGGGATCGCCGCCACCGCCCTGCAGGACTGGCCACTGGCCCGTCGCGCCTGGCAGGCCTATGGACTCAAGGTGCCGGGCGCGGCCGCTGCCAACGGCGAGCCGGTCGGCATGGAGCTGGGAAGTGCGGCCGTCCGGCTCTCGCCCGAGGGCGAGGCCGAAGTGGTGTGGGGCCGCAGGCTCGACCCGGCACGGATAGAAGTGCTCTCCATCCCGCTGCCGTCCTCGGGGCGCCGCTGGGGCGAGGTCGTCCTGCACGACGGAGTGCCCCACGGCGAGCGGACCACCACCGCGGGACCGTCCTACCCCGTCTTCGACGAGATCGAGCTCTGGGCCCCCTCGCCCGTACCCACCTGGGTGGTCCTGCTGGAGGCCGCGACCGAGGCCGACCGGGACGCCCTGGAGCGGCTCGCCGCCGACGCCGGATTCGCGGCCGAGGACTGGTCCTCGTCGGTGCGACTGCTGTGCCGGGCCTGTTCCGAGGGCCGGATGCCCAGTGCCGAGGGCGAGGGCGAGCATCTCGATCCGCACGACCACAGCGAGCCGGGACATCCGGGGCCGCTGGGCCACCGCACGGCAGGCGATCTGTGGTCTCCGGAGCGTGAGTGCGGCATCGCGGCGCCCGTCGGGCTCGTACGCGGGCTGCTCGACAGCTGGGTCGCGGACAGCCCGGACTCCCGTGAGTGGCGGGATCTCGAGGAAGTCTGCTGACCTCTGGCCGTAGGCTGTACGGGCACAGAGTGACCAAGCTCCCCCCAGTGACTTCGTCCGGGGGCCCCAGTACCGAGAAGGGCGTACGGCTGACATGGCGTCGCAGCAGGAGACGGACCAGCAGGTAAACGATGGTTTCGTCGTGGATACAGAAGACTGCGAGGCGCGCGAGCTGGCGTACCGGGAGCGTGGCACGTCGCGCCCGATCACGGTCGTCGGCAATCCGGTGCTTCACAAGGAGTGCAAGGACGTCACCGAGTTCGACGGCAAGCTCGCCGCTCTCATCGACGACATGTTCGCCAGCCAGCGGACGGCCGAGGGCGTCGGCCTGGCGGCCAACCAGATCGGCGTGGACCTGAAGGTCTTCGTCTATGACTGCATGGACGACGAGGGCGTACGTCACGTCGGTGTCGTCTGCAATCCGGTACTCGAGGAGCTGCCGGCCGAGCGCCGTGTCCTGGACGAGGCCAACGAAGGGTGCCTGTCCGTCCCGACGGCGTACGCGGCGCTGGCGCGGCCCGACTACGCGGTGGTGCGCGGACAGGACGCCGAGGGCAAGCCGGTCAAGGTGCGGGGCACGGGGTACTTCGCCCGTTGCCTGCAGCACGAGACGGACCACCTGTACGGCTACCTGTACATCGACCGGCTCTCGAAGCGGGACCGCAAGGACGCGCTGCGGCAGATGGAAGAGGGCACGCCGCGCTACGAGACCGTCCCGAACGTCTGATCCTGTACGTCTGCCCAGGGGCCCCGCTCACAGCGAGCGGGGCCCCTGGGCGTTCACGCCGCCCCGCGCACCGGGCCGCGGAAGGTCCTGCGGTACGCGTTCGGTGTGGTGCCGAGCGTACGGAGGAAGTGGTGGCGCAGCCCGGCCGCGTTCCCGAAGCCGGCGCGGCCCGCGATCGCGTCCACCGTCTCGTCCGTTGACTCCAGCAACTCCTGTGACAGCAGCACCCGCTGGCGCAGCAGCCAGCGGTACGGAGTGGTTCCCGTCTCCTGCTGGAAGCGGCGGGCGAAGGTGCGCGGCGACATATGGGCGCGGGCCGCGAGCTGCTCGACGGTCATCTCGCGGTCCAGATGCCGCTCCATCCAGGACAGCACGTCGCCGACGGTGTCGCAGGGGGTTCGTGGCAGCGGGCGCTCGATGTACTGCGCCTGCCCGCCGTCGCGGTGCGGCGGGATCACCATCCGGCGGGCGACCTGGTTGGCGACCTCGGGACCGTGCTCCTGGCGTACGACGTGGAGGCAGGCGTCGATCCCCGCCGCGGTGCCGGCCGAGGTGATCAGCGGACCTTCGTCGACGTACAGCACATCGGGGTCCACGAGGGCCAGCGGATGACGGTCGGCCAGTGCCTGCGCGTGCCGCCAGTGGGTGGTGCAGCGGCGGCCGTCGAGGAGTCCGGCCGCACCGAGGACGAACGCCCCGGTGCAGACGCTGAGCACGCGCGCGCCTCGGTCCACGGCGCGGCGCAGTGCGTCGAGGAGCTCACCGGGATAGCCGCGGGTGGTGTACGAGCCACCGCTGGGGACGGCGATGAGGTCGGCATCCTCCAGCCGTTCGAGGCCGTACGGAGTGCTGAGGGTGAACCCGGCGTGGGTGTGCAGGGTGGGGCCCTCGGCGGAGACCGCCGCGAAGTCGTAGACGGGCAGTCCGTCGTCGCTGCGGTCGAGGCCGAACACCTCACAGACGACGCCGAGCTCGAAGGGGTGCACTTCGTCCAGCAGGACGGCAGCCACATTTTTCAGCATGGAATCAGTGTGGCAGTAATTCGATGGTCAATGACAGTCCTGCCACTGACTTCTTCAGGGCGGAGGGACGACAGTGGACGTCATGAACACCTTGCTGAACTACCTGTTCGTAGTCGCCCTGTTCGGGCTGATCACGCTTCCCTCCTTTGTCGGGCACGCCAGGGAGCGGGCCATCGACCGTCAGTTGCGTGAGGCCGAGCTGCGTAAGTCCGAACTGCGCGAGGCCGAGCTGCTCAAGACCGAGCCGCTCAAGACCGAGCCGCGTCGCGCGGTGCGCCGCTCCTCGACCAGCGCGCCGGTCCCGTCGAGGGCGACGGTCCGTGCGAACTCCGGCCCCTCGTCGCGCCCGGCGCCGACGACGGTCGCGGTGAAGGCCCCGTGCAATGCGGGATAGCGGTCCGTGTGCCGCGTCAGCAGCTCGGGCCCGAGTGCTGCGCGCGGCAGAACATCTGAAACGGCCGGGCGGATGCGCAGAAGGCATCCGCCCGGCCGTTCAGCCCCCGTCCCCCGTATTCACATGGTCCTGTAGGCCTGGTCCTGACGGCCTGGTCATGAAGGCCTAGAAGTCGTCGTCGAAGCCGACCGAGCCCTCGACGGCCACCTGGTAGGCGGAGGGACGGCGCTCGAAGAAGTTGGTCAGCTCCTGAACGCCCTGCAACTCCATGAAGGAGAACGGGTTCTCCGAGCCGTACACCGGAGCGAAGCCCAGCCGCGTCAGCCGCTGGTCGGCGACGCACTGGAGGTACTCGCGCATCGACTCGGTGTTCATGCCGGGCAGACCCTCGCCGCACAGATCACGGCCGAACTGCAGCTCCGCCTCGACGGCTTCCCTCAGCATGTCGGTGACGCGCTGCTGGAGCGCATCGTCGAAGAGCTCGGGCTCCTCCTTGCGGACGGTGTCCACGACCTCGAAGGCGAAGTTCATGTGCATCGTCTCGTCCCGGAACACCCAGTTGGTGCCGGTGGCCAGACCGTGCAGCAGACCGCGGGAGCGGAACCAGTAGACGTACGCGAACGCGCCGTAGAAGAACAGGCCCTCGATGCACGCCGCGAAGCAGATCAGGTTCAGCAGGAAGCGACGGCGGTCGGCCTTCGACTCCAGCCGGTCGATCTTCTCGACCGAGTCCATCCACTTGAAGCAGAACTGGGCCTTCTCACGGATGGAGGGGATCTCCTCGACCGCGTCGAAGGCGGCCGCGCGGTCGGCCGGGTCCGGCAGATAGGTGTCCAGCAGCGTCAGATAGAACTGGACGTGCACCGCCTCCTCGAAGAGCTGACGGCTCAGATAGAGCCGCGCCTCCGGGGAGTTGATGTGCTTGTAGAGGGTCAGCACCAGGTTGTTGGAGACGATCGAGTCGCCCGTCGCGAAGAACGCGACCAGCCGGCCGATCATGTGCTGCTCACCGGCGGAGAGCTTGGCGAGGTCGGCCACGTCGGAGTGGAGATCGACCTCCTCCACGGTCCAGGTGTTCTTGATCGCGTCGCGGTAGCGCTCGTAGAAGTCCGGGTAACGCATCGGACGCAGGGTCAGTTCGAAGCCCGGGTCCAGCAGGTTCTTCTCGGTGTTCGGGGTGGTCATTACTGGCATGCCTCGCAGGACTCGGGGTTTTCGAGGGAGCAGGCGACCGCGTCCGCGTCGGGCTCCGACGCCTGCTGCATCGGGATGGGAGTGGCGGCCGCCGCAGCGCCGGAGCCGGCCGCGCGGGCGATCCGCGTCGCCGGGCGGGAGCGCAGGTAGTACGTCGTCTTCAGCCCCCGCTTCCAGGCGTACGCGTACATCGAGCTGAGCTTCCCGATCGTCGGCGTCTCCAGGAAGAGGTTCAGCGACTGGCTCTGGTCCAGGAACGGCGTACGGGCCGCCGCCATGTCGATCAGGCCGCGCTGCGGGATCTCCCACGCGGTGCGGTACAGCGCGCCGACGTCGGCCGGGATCCAGCTGAAGTTCTGCACCGAGCCGCTGGACTCGCGCAGCGCCTCACGGGTCTGCGCGTCCCAGACACCCAGCTTCTTCAGCTCCGCCACCAGGTAGCCGTTGACCTGGAGGAATTCACCGCTCAGTGTCTCGCGCTTGAAGAGGTTGGAGACCTGCGGCTCGATGCACTCGTAGACACCGGCGATCGAGGCGATGGTCGCGGTCGGCGCGATGGCGAGCAGCAGGGAGTTGCGCATGCCGGTCGAGGCGACCCGGGCGCGCAGCGCGTCCCAGCGCTCCGGCCAGTTCAGCTCGACGTCGTAGTGGTCGGGGTGCAGCACGCCGCGGGCCGCGCGCGTCCGGGACCAGGCGGGCAGCGGGCCATTGCGCTCGGCGAGGTCGCAGGACGCCTCGTACGCCGCGAGCATGATCCGCTCGGCGATCTTCGTGGAGAGCGCCTTCGCCTCGGCCGAGTCGAAGGGCAGACGGAGCTTGAAGAAGACGTCCTGGAGGCCCATCGCGCCGAGGCCCACCGGACGCCACTTGGCGTTGGAGCGGCCGGCCTGCTCGGTCGGGTAGAAGTTGATGTCGACGACGCGGTCGAGGAAGGTGACGGCGGTACGGACGGTCGCGTCGAGCCGCTCCCAGTCGATGCCGCCGTCGGCCACGAACGACCCCAGGTTGACCGAGCCGAGGTTGCAGACGGCCGTCTCACCGTCGTCCGTCACCTCGAGGATCTCGGTGCAGAGGTTCGAGGAGTGGACCGTGTGGCCCGGCTCCGCCGTCTGGTTGGCGGTGCGGTTGGAGGCGTCCTTGAAGGTCATCCAGCCCTGGCCGGTCTGGGCGAGCGTCCGCATCATGCGGCCGTAGAGGTCACGGGCCGGCATGGACTTCTGCGCGAGACCCGCGGCCTCGGCCCTGCGGTACGCCGCGTCGAACTCGTCGCCCCACAGGTCGACCAGCTCCGGCACGTCCGCGGGCGAGAACAGCGACCAGTCGGCGTCCGCCTCGACGCGGCGCATGAACTCGTCCGGGATCCAGTGCGCGAGATTCAGGTTGTGCGTACGCCGGGCGTCCTCACCGGTGTTGTCGCGCAGCTCCAGGAACTCCTCGATGTCGGAGTGCCAGGTCTCCAGGTAGACGGCGGCGGCGCCCTTGCGCCTGCCGCCCTGGTTCACCGCGGCGACCGAGGCGTCGAGGGTCTTGAGGAACGGGACGATGCCGTTGGAGTGGCCGTTGGTGCCCCGGATCAGCGAACCGCGCGAGCGGATACGGGAGTAGGAGAGGCCGATGCCGCCCGCGTGCTTCGAAAGACGGGCCACCTGGTGGTAGCGGTCGTAGATCGAGTCGAGCTCGTCCAGCGGCGAGTCCAGCAGATAGCAGGAGGACATCTGAGGGTGGCGGGTGCCGGAGTTGAAGAGCGTGGGCGAGGAAGGCAGGTAGTCGAGGCGGCTCATCAGGCCGTACAGCGCGGCGACTTCGTCCAGGGCAAGGACCGAATCGTCCTCGGCGAGACCGCAGGCGACGCGCAGCATGAAGTGCTGGGGGGTCTCGATGACCTGACGGGTGATCGGGTGCCGAAGCAGATACCGGCTGTAGAGGGTGCGCAGACCGAAGTAGCCGAAGCGGTCGTCGGCGGCCTGGTCGACGAGGGAGTCCAGCCGCGCTGCGTGCAGCGTCACGAACCGTGCCGTGCGGTCCGCGATCAGGCCCTCGCGGTGCCCGACCGCGACGGAAGCGGAGAAGGCAACCGCGCCCTGTCCGGCTGCCTCGTCCGCGATATGACGGGTCAGCAGCCGGGCGGCGAGCCGCGAGTAGGCAGGATCCTCGGAGATCAGCCCCGCGGCCGCGTCGGTGGCGAGGCTCCGTAGCTCGGCCGCGTCCGACCCGGCGTGCCGGCCGCGCAGCGCGGCGGCGGCGACGCGTCCGGGGTCGGTGTCGGGCAGATCGGCGGTGAGGTCCGTGAGGGTCCGCAGCAGCGCGGTCCCGGGGCCGTCGGCCACCTGCTCGGAGATGCCTGAAGCCGGATCGGCTGGCGCGATGGTCACGTGGTGCTCTCCCTCGCTCGGCTCTGGGCCGGCGGGGGAGGGGAGGCCGGTACGGGCGCACCCGTCGAAGGGCAGCACACCGTACGGCGTCCACCGGCCCAACCGCGAGGCCCGGACGTCTCGGCACCCGGTTCGGTCGAGCCGGATGCACCGTCGGCAGGTCCTCGGACTGGCGGGGTACGACAAAGCGCACCGCATCACACCGTTGCGGGACAGTTCCGGATTCGCACCGGATTCCCCTGCGTCGACAGCGAGCATGAGCATACATGTGGGGGCCGCTTGATGCGGCACCCCCCACATGTTGTGTCGTGGAGCACTGCGGCTCCAACGCGTAAGTGAGCAAGGCGATCCCGGGGATGGGCCGTGTCTCCGCCCCGGATCCCGCGTCCCCCGTCGTCGGCGGCGCTTGATCCGCCGGGCGCGGCGGGAAGGTTCAGCCCGTCCGCCCCACAGCAAAGGGCCGTCGCGTCCCCTCCCGGGAAACGCGACGGCCCTCACGCCGGCCGCACCGTCAGTGACTCACCCCCGCCGTCGCCGGCGGCAGTTCCACCTGGACGCCCGCGTCGCCCGCGTCCGCCGTGTAGTCCGACGGGCTGGTCTCGTCGACGCCCTCCGGGGCCTTGAGCGCACGCAGGACGAACGTCATGACCACCGTCACCACCACGTTCAGGATGAACGCCGTGAGGCCGATGTAGCCGATCTCGCCGATGCCCGGGATCTCCGCCGAGGAGCCGCCGAAGTGCTTCTGTGCCGGGCTCGCGACTCCGTACGCCGCCGACGTGCCGTAGATCATGCCGACCGCCCAGCCCGCCAGCAGCGCCCAGCGGTGGAACCAGCGCGTGAACAGGCCGCCGACCAGCGCCGGGAAGGTCTGGAGGATCCAGATGCCGCCGAGGAGCTGGAAGTTGATCGCCACTGTCTTGTCCATCGTCAGGACGAAGACCAGCGCGCCCACCTTCACCAGCAGCGAGACCAGCTTGGAGACCTTCATCTCCTGCGCGGGTGTCGCGTCCGGCTTGATGAAGTCCTTGTAGATGTTCCGGGTGAACAGATTCGCCGCCGCGATCGACATGATCGCCGCCGGCACCAGCGCGCCGATGCCGATCGCCGCGAACGCCACACCGGCGAACCAGTCCGGGAACATCGTCTCGAACAGCTGAGGGATCGCCAGCTGACCGTTCTGCACCTTGATTCCGGCCGCGATCGCCATGAACCCGAGCAATGCCAGCAGACCCAGCATCAGCGAATACAGCGGCAGGATGGTGGTGTTGCGGCGGATCACATCACGGCTGCGCGAGGACAGTGTGGCCGTGATCGAGTGCGGATACATGAAGAGCGCGAGCGCCGAGCCCAGCGCCAGCGTCGCGTAACCCCACTGGCCCGCCTCACCCGGCACCAGCGCGCCGCGTGGCTTCTCCGTCGCCGGGTTGACCTGTGCGAACGCGTCGCCCGCCTTCGCGAAGATGTCGTCGAAGCCGCCGAGCTTGATCGGGATGTAGATGATCGCCACCGCGATGACGATGTAGATCAGCGCATCCTTGACGAACGCGATCAGTGCCGGCGCCCGCAGGCCGGACGAGTAGGTGTACGCCGCCAGCACACCGAAGGCGATCAGCAGCGGCAGGTCCTTGACGAACCAGCTGGTCGTCTCGCCGCCGCCGACGCCCATCACATCGAGCACCGCCTGGATGCCGACCAGTTGGAGCGCGATGTACGGCATCGTCGCCAGGATGCCGGTGACGGCGACCGCAAGCGAGAGACCCTTCGAGCCCCAGCGCCCGCGTACGAAGTCCGAGGTGGTGACGTACCCGTGCTTGTGCGACACCGACCACAGCCGCGGCAGGAAGGTGAAGATCAGCGGATATACGAGGATCGTGTACGGCACGGCGAAGAAGCCCGCCGCGCCCGCCGCGTAGATAGCCGCCGGCACGGCGACGAACGTGTACGCCGTGTACAGGTCACCGCCGAGCAGGAACCAGGTGACCCAGGTGCCGAACGACCGGCCGCCCAGGCCCCATTCGTCGAGGCTGTCGCTCTCCGCCTTGCGCCAGCGCGCGGCCAGGAAGCCCATGACCGTGACGGCCAGGAAGAAGAAGATGAAGACGCCGAGTGCGACGCCGTTCACGCCGTCCTTCACTTCGACGCACCTCCCTTGCGGGCGCGCTGGTCACGCTGCCACAGCTGGTAAGCGATCATGGTGAGTGCGGTCGAGACGAGCACCCAGAGCATCTGGTACCAGTAGAAGAACGGGATGCCGATGAAGGCAGGCTCGGTCTTCGCATACGAACTGACCCAGAGCATCGCCACAAACGGCGCGAAGAGGCAGAGGGCGATGATCACGCGCACCGGCGTGATGACCGGCGGTTTCGCGTCAGGAACTTCAGGAACTTCAGGCAATTCCGGCGCTTCTGGCGCGCCAGGCTCTGCTGACATACGGCGGCTCCGTCCCCTCACCTGTGGCCTGTGTAATGCGCAGGCAATCTAGGCGAGGGTCTCGCGCAGAGTCACCCCCTGTTCGCATATCGGTACGGCAACAACTTTCAACCCCGCCGCCTTCACCAGCGGTTTCAGCAACAGGGGAAGCCTGAACCCGGGTCCGACTCCTGGCGGTCCGTCCGCATCCGCTCGAATTCCCGCCGGGACGGCACGGATACGGCCGGATCGTGGGACCGCGCGTGTGCGACATACCGGTTGTATGCCGTCTCGTCCATCAATTCGCGTACGTACCGGCGCACCGCGCCGACGGCCCGCCGCAGCCCGTTCAGCAGCATCCCGCGCCTCCCCCTTCTCCTCCTCGGTGGGCCGGAGTCCGGCCGGGGCTGTCAACGTCGACACCACATACGGCGCTTCGTCCGGCGTCGCGGTCCCCGGCCGGCGCACCGCCCGCGATCGCGGCGAAGCAGTCGTGCCGTGGCCGATGGAGTACGAGCCGAGGGCGGCGGCCACCATCCAGGTGGCCGACACCTCATCGCCGCGCGAGAGTGCCAGTACCTGCCGGCCGGCCGCGCCGATCGGCGCAACGGGCCTCCGGATGACGATGGTTCGGGAGTTTGCTGAGCGCACCGCTTCGTCCTCCCGTCGCTTGCGATGACGGGAGGACCGTAGAGCAGGAATGTCACCCGCGCCACACCACGTGCAGGACTCAGTCCTTGGGGCGCTGAAGCCTCGCCACGAACTTGTACCGGTCGCCGCGGTACACCGAGCGCACCCACTCCACCGGCTCACCCTGCGCGTCCAGCGAGTGGCGCGACAGCATCAGCATCGGCAGGCCCACGTCCGTACCGAGCAGCCCCGCCTCGCGCGGTGTGGCCAGCGAGGTCTCGATCGTCTCCTCGGCCTCGGCCAGATGAACGTCGTACACCTCGGCCAGCGCCGTGTAGAGCGAGGTGTACTTCACCAGGCTGCGCCGCAGTGCCGGGAAGCGCTTGGCCGACAGATGCGTCGTCTCGATCGCCATCGGTTCGCCGCTCGCCAGCCGCAGCCGCTCGATCCGGAGCACCCGTCCGCCGGTCGCGATGTCCAGCAGTCCGGCCAGCGTGTCGTCGGCCGTGACGTACCCGATGTCCAGCAGTTGCGAGGTGGGCTCGAGACCCTGGGCCCGCATGTCCTCGGTGTACGAGGTGAGCTGCAGGGCCTGCGAGACCTTGGGCTTGGCCACGAAGGTGCCCTTGCCCTGGATGCGCTCGAGGCGGCCCTCGACGACCAGTTCCTGGAGCGCCTGGCGCACCGTCGTGCGCGAGGTGTCGAACTCCGCGGCGAGCGTGCGCTCCGGCGGTACGGGCGTGCCGGGCGGCAGCGTCTCCGTCATGTCCAGCAAGTGGCGCTTCAGCCGGTAGTACTTGGGCACCCGCGCGGTACGGGTCTGTGCCCCGCCCTCGGTCTCGGTGCCGCCCCCGTCCGTGGCCATGGCCCGCCTTCCCGACTCTTGTCCTGCTGCCGTCACCGGCTCCTCCGTCTGTTGCGGCTCACATGGTGGCACGGTCCGGTCGCGGGTCGTCGACCTCCCTCAGGTGTCGGTCCGATAACGGAGGTGACAGCCCTTCTTATACACCCTTGACACCCCTAAAGGTCTAGGCCAAGCTCCGGGTACTGGTCTAAACCATTAAAGACCAGGTCCCAGCCCCACGAGCAGTACTCGTCGTATGTCTTCGCGGTGGGCAGGGGGGTTGCAGGCATCCCTGAGGAGGGTGGCGTGAAGCGCAAGCTCATCGCGGCGGTAGGCGTCGCGGGCATGATGATCGGCCTTGCGGCCTGTGGTGATTCGGACAAGGGCGGGGACAAGGCCGGCGGCGGCGACGCCAAGGAACTGACCGTCTGGCTGACGGTCGACGCCCAGAACAACTGGCCCGATCTGGTGAAGGCCGCCGACGACGCGATCGTCAAGAAGCACCCGGGCATCAAGATCAAGCACGAGTACTACGGCTGGCCGGACAAGAACGCCAAGCTCGACGCCGTACTCGCCACGGACAAGGCTCCGGACGTGGTCGAGATGGGCAACACCGAGATGCTCGGCTACATGACCAAGGGCGCGTTCGCCGAGGTCGACCCGAAGAAGTTCGAGCAGTCGGACGCGTGGCTGGACGGCCTCAAGGAGTCCGTCACCTACGACGGCAAGACCTACGGCGTCCCCTACTACGCCGGTGGCCGTGTCGGCACCTGGCGCAAGGACATCGCCACCGAGGCCGGCGTGAAGGCCGCCCCGAAGACATACGCGGAACTCACCGCCGCCCTGGACAAGATCCAGGAGAAGAAGGGCGACAAGTTCAGCGCCTGGTACCAGCCTTCGCCGGACTGGTACGCGGCGATGTCGTTCGTGTACGACGCCGGTGGCTCCATCGCCAAGAAGGACGGCGACACGTGGAAGGCCAACCTCTCCTCGCCCGAGTCCCTCAAGGGCCTCAATGAGTACAAGTCGATCCTCGACAAGTACATGCACGGCGACAAGACGAAGGACGAGTCCGACCGGCCGGTCGTCTTCGGGCAGGGCAAGTCCGCGACCATCTTCAGCGCTGCCTGGGAGGGCGGCACCGCCGCCGACCCGAAGAACGACAAGGTCGGCAAGCTCGCCGACAAGCTCGAGAACTTCGTGATGCCCGGCCCGAACGGCAAGGCCCTTCCCGTCTTCCTCGGCGGCTCCGACCTGGCCGTCCCGGTCAAGTCCAGGGCGCAGGAGGTCGCGGCCGAGTGGATCAACGCCTTCACCGGCGCCCAGGGCCAGAAGGGTCTGCTCGCCAAGGGCAACCTGCCCAACAACAAGACGGACCTGGCGACCCTGAAGAACGACCCGAAGACGGTGGTCCCGGCCACCGCCGCCGAGTCCAACTGGTTCGTGCCGATGGCGCCGGGCTGGGGTCAGGTCGAGAAGGCCCAGACCCTCAAGACGATGCTGCAGCAGATCGGCACCGGCAAGAAGTCGGTCGAGGACGCCGCGAAGGCCGCGGACGCCGCGATCGACAAGGTCATCAACACCAAGTGACCTATTCGGCAGGGCTCCGTCGCCGCGACGGGGCCCTGCCGCCCGTACCGGGAGAGGGACCGCTGAGGAGCACGGGATGAGTGCCGCAGAGACAACCACCGCCACGGTGCCGCCGACGCGGCAATCGCCACCGCCGGGGACCGGCGCCGCCGCCCCCGCAAAGCCGGGCAGAAAGCCGACAACGGGCGGCGCAGGAGTGCCCTGGCTGCTGCTCGCGCCCTGCCTGCTCATCCTTCTGCTGGTCCTCGGCTATCCGCTGGTGCGGCTGGTCACCCTCTCCTTCCAGAAGTTCGGGCAGCCCCAGCTGTGGGGCTTCAAGGACCCGGAGCCGGTCGGCTTCGGCAACTTCTCCAAGATCCTCGGGGACAGCGAGTTCTGGACCGTCGTCGTACGGACCGTGGTCTTCGCCTTCAGCGCCGTGGTCCTGACGATGGTCCTCGGCATGCTGGTCGCGCTGCTGCTGCAACGCGTCTCCGGCTGGGTGAAGACCCTGGTCAACATCGCGCTCGTGGCGAGCTGGGGCATGCCCATCATCGTCGCCACCGCGATCTTCAAGTGGCTCTTCGACGCCGATTACGGCGTACTCAACTGGCTGCTCTCCAGGCTGCCCGGAGTCGACATGATCGGCCACAACTGGTTCGCCAGCGGCCCCCAGGGCCTGGCCGTGATCATCCTTCTGGTGGTCTGGGGCGCCGTGCCCTTCGTCGTGATCACACTCGGCGCCGGCCTCACCCAGGTGCCCAAGGAGCTCGAAGAGGCAGCCCGTCTCGACGGCGCCGGCGCCTGGGGCGTCTTCCGCTTCGTCACCCTGCCGATCCTCAAGCCCATCATCGTGATGCTGACGACGCTCTCGGTGATCTGGGACATGGGTGTCTTCCCGCAGGTCTTCGTGATGCGCAACGGTCATCCCGAGGCGGAGTTCCAGCTGCTCACCACGTACTCGTACGACAAGGCCTTCGTCGTCAACGACTACGGCACCGGCTCGGCGATCGCGCTTGTCACGGTGATTCTGCTGCTCGGTGTGGTCGCGGTCTACATGCGCCAGATGCTCAAGATCGGAGAGGTGGAGTGACTTCGACCGCCGCGGCTCCCGCCGCCACCCGCCGTCCCGGGAAGAGCCGGCTCGGCTGGAATCTGCTCGGCCTCCTCGTCTTCGTCACCGCGGGCTTCCCGGTCTACTGGATGCTGAACACGGCGTTCAAGCCGGCCAAGGACGCCATCGACCCCGACCCGCACTTCTTCCCCGACGTCTTCACGACGGAGAACTTCCGGCGGGCCCTGGACATCGCCGACTTCTGGGGACCGGTCGGACGCAGCCTGACCGTCTCGCTCGTCGTGGTCGTCATCGGCATCGCGGTCGGCATGCTCGCCGCGCTCGCGATATCCCGGTTCGCCTTCCGCGGTCGCAAAATCGTGATCGTCGGGATCCTCGCGGTCCAGATGATCCCGTTGGTCGCCATGATCATCCCGGTCTTCCTGCTGCTGAACGACCTCGGTCAGTACGACAGGCTCACCGGGCTGATCATCACGTACCTGACCTTCATCCTCCCCTTCACGGTGTGGACGCTGCGCGGGTTCATCGTCAACATCCCCAGGGAACTGGAGGAGGCGGCGATGGTCGACGGCTGCACCCGCACCGGCGCCTTCGTCCGCGTGGTCTTCCCGCTGCTCGCTCCCGGCATGGTCGCCACCTCGGTCTACGGCTTCATCCAGGCCTGGAACGAGTATCTGTACGCACTGATGCTGATGAGCCAACAGAACCAGACCGCCACCGTGTGGCTGGGCAACTTCACCACCAAGAACGGCACCGAGTACGCCCCGATGATGGCGGGCGCCACGATGATGGCCATCCCCATCGTGATCCTCTTCCTCCTCGTCCAGCGCAAAATGGCCGCGGGTCTGACGGCCGGCGCAGTGAAGGGATGACGCCGTCCACATGACAACTTTCGTACGCAGTACAGACACCCTGACCCGCGACGCGCTCGCCGTCCTCCAGCCGGGCTTCGTCGGCACCACCGCACCGGACTGGCTGCTGCGCCGGATCGGCGAAGGCCTCTCGGCCGTCGGCCTGTTCGGCCGCAACATCGTCTCGCCCGGTCAGCTGGCGGCGCTCACCACGCAGTTGCGGGCCGAGCGGGACGACGTACTGGTCGCGATCGACGAGGAGGGCGGGGACGTCACCCGGCTCGAGGTGCGCACCGGCTCCTCCTTCCCCGGCAACTACGCGCTGGGCACGGTGGACGACACGGACCTCACCCGGGCCGTCGCCCGGGAACTCGGCCGCCGGCTCGCCGAGTGCGGAGTCGACCTCAACTGGGCACCGTCCGCGGACATCAACTCCAACCCGGACAACCCGGTCATCGGCGTACGGTCCTTCGGCGCGGACACGGCCCTCGCCGCCCGCCACACCGTCGCGTACGTCGAAGGTCTCCAGGCCGCCGGAGTCGCCGCCTGCACCAAGCACTTCCCGGGGCACGGCGACACCAATGTGGACTCGCACCACGCGCTGCCCCGGATCGACGTTGATCTCGACACGCTGCACGCCCGTGAGCTGGTGCCTTTCCGCGCGGCCATCGCGGCGGGTTCCAAAGCGGTGATGAGCGCGCATATCCTGCTTCCCGCGCTCGACCCGAACCGCCCGGCGACACTGAGCCCGCAGATCCTCACCGGTCTGCTGCGCGAAGAGCTGGGCTACCAGGGCCTGATCGTCACCGACGGCATGGAGATGCAGGCCATCTCGGCGGTGTACGGCATCGAGCGCGGCTCCGTCCTCGCGATCGCCGCAGGTGCCGACGCGATCTGCGTCGGCGGCGGGCTGGCCGACGAGGAGACCGTACTGCGGCTGCGCGACGCGCTGGTCACGGCGGTACGGGACGGCGAACTGCCCGAGGAGCGACTGGCCGACGCGGCCGCGCGGGTGCGCGCGCTCGCCGACTGGACGCGACGGGCCAGGGGGGCTGCAGCGGAGCCGGGCGTGGCTTCACAGGAGGGGACCGCGCCCGGCACCGACATCGGCCTGGTCGCGGCGCGCCGGGCGGTGCGCGTGACGGTGGGGGAGGCGCCGTACGAACCGCTGACGAGGGCTCCGTACGTCGCCGCATTCACGCCGGTCGCCAACATCGCGGTGGGGGACGAGACTCCGTGGGGAGTGGCGGCGGAGCTGGCCGAGATACTGCGGGGCACGACGACCGACACGTATGGCAGCGCGGATGACGGTTCGACCGATACGGCCTCCCTGGTCGGAAATGTGCTGGGTCTTGCCGGGGACCGTAGGATCGTCGCTGTAGTGCGCGACGTTCACCGCCACCCCTGGATGGCGGACGCCCTGGACACCCTGATCGCGGCCCGTCCCGACACGGTCGTGGTCGAGATGGGTGTGGACCGGGCGGAGCCGAGGGGGATCCTGCACATCGCGACCCATGGCGCCGCCCGCGTCTGCGGACGGGCCGCCGCGGAGGTCATCACCGGCAGGGGTGCCGGGGCCTGACCGACGCGGACCGTGCTGTACCGGAGACCCTTCCGTCCCCGGCACGAGGAACGCCACAGGGAGGCACCCAGCATGTCCGCCACGAATTCGGCCGCGCAGAGCGAGCGTCCCGGCCGGATCATGTCCGGCGAGATGGCAGAGCAGCCGGCGGTGCTGCGGCGCATCCTCCAGCAGGGCGCGCCGAAGATCCGTGAGGTGGCGGCGGCGATCGCGGCGCGCAGCCCGCGTTTCGTGCTGCTGACCGCGCGGGGCACGTCCGACAACGCCGCGCTGTACGCCAAGTACCTGCTCGAGATCCAGCTGGGTCTGCCGTGCGGGCTGACCTCCATGTCGACGACGACGGCGTACGGAGCACGGCCCGACCTGACCGACGTCCTGGTCATCACGGTCAGCCAGTCCGGCGGCTCACCGGACCTGGTGGCGTCGACTAAGGCGGCGCGGGAGGCGGGCGCGGTCACGCTGGCGGTGACCAACAACGCGGATTCCCCGCTGGCGGCGGTCTCCGAATTCCACATCGACATCCTGGCGGGCGAGGAGAAGGCGCTTCCGGCGACGAAGACGTACACCGCGTCGCTGCTCGCGCTCTATCTGTTCGTGGAGGGTCTGCGCGGCGGCGACGGCGCGGCCGCGAAGATCCTCCCCGAGCTCGCCGCGCAGACCCTGTCGCGCCAGGACGAGGTGCGGCAGCTCGCCTCCCGCTACCGCTTCGCCGAGCGGATGGTGATCACGTCGCGGGGTTACGGCTATCCCACGGCCAAGGAGGCCGCGCTGAAGCTGATGGAGACGAGCTACATCCCGGCCCTCGCCTACTCCGGCGCGGACCTGCTGCACGGCCCGCTGGCCATGGTCGACAACATCTCCCCGGTCATCGCGGTGGTCACGGACGGCAAGGGCGGTGAGGCCCTGCAGCCGGTGCTCGACCGCCTCCGCGACCGCGGCGCGGATCTGGTGGTGATCGGTCCCAAGCCCCAGGTCGACGCGGCGTCGGCGGGCTTCGTCCTCCCGGTGGACGGCGTCCCGGAGGAACTCCAGCCGATCCTGGAGATCCTGCCGCTGCAGCTGCTGGCGTACGAGGTGACGATCGCGCGCGGCCAGGACCCGGACGCGCCGCGCGCCCTGGCGAAGGTGACGCAGACGCACTGACGGGGGTTTTCCCGTCCTCCGGCGCCGGCGCGGGGAAACTGGGTTCCCGGCCCGGGGCCGGGCGGTGTGAGGGGCGCTGAGGGAAGGGGAGCACCCGCGGGCGGCGGGGAAGGGAGCACCCGCGGGCCGCGGCGCCGTGGCGGGACCCTCGGCCCGTACGGCACCGCAGCCCGGAGCTGCTCCGGCCGGCAGGTGTGCGGTCCCGCTCGGCCGTGTAAGAGGTCTCGACGCAGTCAGGGCAGAGAGCGCCGGGTACCTCGTTCCACCCTCCTGTGCGGGGAGAGTGGAGGCTTTACTCAAACATTGTGGACTAGACCATTCTCCGCTGTCCATCCATCTGCAGAGCTTAGTCCCGGTCCATCCTCCAGCACGGGCGGACGGCTCAACGGGTTCACCCCGCGGGTACGCTCGCAGATGTGCCCTCCATGAACGACCTCGTACGCCAGCAAACAGCCCTCAGTGAATCCGACCTCGAGTGGCTCCATCTGCTGGTCTCGGAGTGGCAGCTGCTCTCCGACCTCTCCTTCGCCGACCTCGTCCTCTGGGTCCCCACCCTCGACGGCACCCGCTATGTCTCCGTGGCCCAGATGCGGCCCAACACCGGGCCCACCTCCTACCAGGACGACATGGTCGGCCATCTCGTTCCCCGCGGCCGCCGGCCCCTGCTCGACGCCGCTCTCGACGAGGGGCGGATCGTGCGCGAGGGCGACCCGGAGTGGCGCGAGGAGGTTCCGGTGCGGGTCGAGTCGATCCCCGTACGCCGCGAGGGCCGGGTGCTCGGCGTCATCGCCCGCAATACGAACCTGCTGACCGTACGGACCCCTTCCCGGCTGGAGCTCACCTACCTCCAGTCCGCCTCCGACCTCGCCCAGATGATCGCTGCAGGATCGTTCCCCTTCCCCGGGCAGCAGGTCGACATGGATGCTTCGCCGCGCGTCGGCGACGGGCTGATCAGGCTCGACGCCGACGGCGTCGTCCAGTACGCGAGCCCCAACGGCCTTTCCGCCTACCACCGCCTGGGCCTAGCCTCCGACCTCGTCGGACACCACCTCGGCCAGACCACCGCCGAACTCGCCCCGTCCCGGGGACCTGTCGACGAGGCCCTGGTCAAACTCGCCAGCGGCTACGCGCCGCGCGAGACCGAGGTCGAGGGCAACGGCGGCGTCATCCAGCTGCGCGCCATCCCGCTCAAGCCCAAGGGCGTGCGGATCGGCTCTCTCGTACTCCTCCGCGACGTCACGGAACTCCGGCGCCGCGAGCGTGAGTTGATCACCAAGGACGCCACCATCCGGGAGATCCACCACCGGGTGAAGAACAACCTCCAGACGGTCGCCGCCCTGCTCCGCCTCCAGGCCCGCCGGATGGATTCCGAAGGCGGCCGGGAGGCGCTCAACGAGGCGGTACGGCGCGTCGGTTCGATCGCGATCGTCCATGAGACTCTTTCCCAGAATCTGGACGAGCGCGTGGAGTTCGACGAGATAGCGGACCGGGTCATCGCGATGGTCGCCGAGATCTCGCCGGGCAAGGTCGACTGCCGCCGTACGGGACGATTCGGCATCCTCGACGCCGAAGTGGCCACGCCGCTCTCCATGGTCCTGACCGAGGTGCTGCAGAACGCCCTGGAGCACGCCTTCACACAGGGCGAGCGCGGCTCGGTCGAGGTCGCGGCCGTACGGGGCGATCAGCGCGCGGAGACCGGCCGGCTGCTGATCACCGTCCAGGACGACGGCTGCGGACTGCCCGAGGGCTTCGACCCGCAGCGGGCCGGCAATCTGGGTCTGCAGATCGTAAGGACCCTGGTGGAAGGGGAGTTGGGCGGAACCTTCGACATGGTGCCGGTCCCGGCGCCCGGTCGTGGTACCCGCGTCGTCCTCGACATCCCCGTCCAGGGCGAGAAGTAGAGAAGCCGAAGCAGGCGGCCGGAACAGCGATGAGCCCCGGACCGTGTGGAACGGTCCGGGGCTCGAAGCTCACGTTGCTATGCGCATCGGGGGTACTGCGCGCTGCGGCTCGAAGGCGGTGAGTGCGTACTCGCTGTACGCTCCGCCGGGCTCAGGCTCGTAGCAGGGGGGTCAGGCGCTGGCGTTACGCGCCCGGTTGCGAGCGGCACGGCGCTTCATGGCGCGACGCTCGTCCTCGCTGAGACCACCCCAGACGCCTGAGTCCTGGCCGGACTCGAGCGCCCACTGCAGACACTGCTCCATGACGGGGCAGCGACGGCAGACGGCCTTGGCTTCCTCGATCTGCAGCAGCGCAGGACCAGTGTTGCCGATGGGGAAGAAGAGCTCGGGGTCTTCCTCGCGGCAAACGGCGTTGTGACGCCAGTCCATGGCTGCTACCTCTCCTTGGTATTACATTCAGGTTGCTTGTGAATGTGAACGCTTTCACGAATCCCCCCACGAGGGAAGGGCCGACTGCCAGTTTCCCGGCGTGGGTCCTGGGTTCTTAGGAGGGGTTCTGGCGGTCTGTGGGGCCGATGTTGCGGGCCGTCCCGATCGCCATGTAGAGATTCGCAAACCTCGGCGGCGGATACAACCCCTTCCGGAAACTTTTTTTTGATTCCTCGGTGTCGACTAGGTCACAGCCGTACTTCTATGGGGTGGATCCCAGCCCATACGTTCGAGATAAAGGACTTTGGGTCCTTCCGCTCACACAATCACACGCAGTGCACGGCGTACGCCTGTGAACGTCACGCTCGTGCGCAGTCCCAGGTGGTCACCGTCCATCTGGAACGGGAGCGGAACCTTTGAATTCAAGGTGAAGTCCGTCAGGTCATGGAGAGTGACGGCGTGCTTGCCGCGCGGTCCGCGCTCGGGGCTGGAGGTGAGCAGCTGGGTGGCGTACCGGGTCACGGCGGAGGTCGACAACTTGGACAGTGCGACGACGTCCAGGGCGGTGTCGAAGGAGGCCTCGGGAGACGCGTACACCGGGCGATTGCCCAGGTAGGTCCAAGGAGCGGTATTGCAGATTATGGAGAGCACAAGATCGGTGACCGGGTCCTCGCCGGGGCGCTCGAGGGTGATCGGACCGTGCCGGCGGTGGGGTTCGTCCAGAAACTGCCGTACCACTTGGCGCATATAGAGGGCGTGCGTGGAGCGCTTGCCGCGCTCCCGCTGCTGTTCCACCCGTCCGATGACGCTCGCGTCGAAACCGAGTCCGGCGCAGAAGGTGAACCAGCGGGGCGGGACCGACTCGTCCTCCGTGCCCGGCGTGCCGGCCGCGCGGCCGAGGCCGACCGTCCGCTCGGTCCGGTCGCGGAGCGCGTCAAGGATCGCGCCGGTCGCCTCCACGGCGTCGTTCGGGAGCCCGAGGGCCCGGGCGAAGACATTCGTCGAGCCGCCGGGGACGACGGCGAGGCGGGGGAGGGCGTCGGGGTCGGGACCATGGTGGAGCAGACCGTTGACGACCTCGTTCACGGTGCCGTCGCCGCCAAGGGCGACGACCAGCTCGATGTCGTCGGAATCAGCGGCCCGCCGGCCGAGGTCCCGGGCGTGTCCGCGGTACTCCGTCGTGACGGCTTCCAGCTTCATCTCGCTGGCGAGTGCGTGGATGAGCACGTCACGGGTGCGGGCACTGGTGGTGGTTGCTGCCGGATTGACCACAAGAAGTGCGCGCATGCGCAGCAGCGTACCCAGTGAGGGTTACCGGCCCCAGCCCCGGGCCTGGTACCCGGGCTACCCTGCAGAAATGAGCGATGACCGGACCCCCCGCCCTGCCCGTCTGACCGCCGCGGCCGCGGTATCCGGCCTGGAGGGCCTGGCGCTGGCCGCGGGCGGCATCTTCATGCTGGTGCTGGGGCTGCTCGACCGGCCGGACAGTGCCTCGCAGGCGGAGATGGGCGGAGTGACACTGATCGCACTCGCCGCGCTCCCGCTGGTCGCGGCGAGGGGGCTCCTGCTGCGGCGGAGCTGGAGCCGGGGCCCGGCGATCATCACGCATCTGATGACGCTGATTCCGTCGTGGACCCTGCTGCGCGCGTCGGGCGGGCTGATGCCGCTCGGGATCGTGCTGGCGCTGGTCGCGGTGACGGGCCTGGTGCTGCTGGTCAACCCGACGACGGCCGAGGCACTGGGCATCGGGGGCGGCGCGGCGCGGGACGCGTAGCGGCCGCGGGGTCCTGCCGCCCCGCTCTTCGGGGCTGTGGACGACGGGCCCCACAACCCTCGCTGTGGAGGACAGGGGCCCACGACCCGCGAGCGGCGCCGGGCGCGGACCCGGCCGCGCCCCGAACCGTTCCTACTCCTCCACCAGCAGCTTCTCGCGCAGCTGGGCCAGCGTGCGGGCCAGCAGGCGGGAGACGTGCATCTGGGAGATGCCCACCTCCTGCGCGATCTGCGACTGCGTCATGTTGCCGAAAAATCTCAGCAGCAGAATCCGCTTCTCGCGCGGCGGCAGGTCCTCCAGCAGCGGCTTCAGTGACTCGCGGTATTCGACGCCCTCCAGGGCCTCGTCCTCCGCGCCCAGTGTGTCCGCCACCGCCGGTGACTCGTCGTCCGTGTCGGGGACGTCCAGGGACAGCGTGGAGTACGCGTTCGCGGACTCCAGGCCCTCCAGGACCTCCTCCTCCGAGATGCCCAGGCGTTCCGCCAGCTCGTGCACCGTCGGGGAGCGGCCGTGCTGCTGGGAGAGCTCCGCCGTCGCCGTGGTCAGGGCGAGCCGCAGCTCCTGCAGGCGGCGCGGCACCCGTACCGCCCAGCCCTTGTCGCGGAAGTGGCGCTTGATCTCGCCGACGACCGTAGGCGTCGCATAGGTCGAGAACTCGACGCCTCGCTCCGGATCGAACCGGTCCACCGACTTGATCAGGCCGATCGTCGCGACCTGCGTCAGATCGTCCAGCGGCTCGCCGCGATTGCGGAAGCGGCGCGCCAGATGCTCGACGAGCGGCAGGTGCATCCGCACCAGCTGATTGCGCAGCTCGGCCCGCTCCGGCGAGCCGTCGGGCAGCTTGCGCAGCTCGATGAACATCGCCCGCGCCCCGCTGCGGTCATGTGGATCGTGGTGCTGCTCGTGCACGTGCTCGCTCATACGGTCCGCCCGCTCTGCCTGCGCCTGCTCCGCCGCGGCCGTCCGGCCGTCACGTCCGTCCTCCGGGTGCGGCCGCGCCTCCTGCTCCGGGATGTCGGCCGGCGCGCTCAGCGCCCTGGGCCCGCGCTCCTCGTCCCGCACCGGACCGCCCCCGTCCCTGTTCCTCACGCCGGCCCGGGTCCCGCGCCGCGCTGTTTGTACAGGCTGATGGAGACCGTGCGGTCGTCCGCGACGGTGGAGTCGACCTTGCCCGCCAGTGCCGACAGCACTGTCCAGGCAAAGGTGTCACGCTCGGGCGCGCGACCGTCGGTGGTCGGCGCCGACACCGTGACCTCGAGCGAGTCGTCGATGAGCCGGAACACGCAGCTGAGGACGGAGCCGGGAACAGCCTGCTGCAGCAGAATCGCGCACGCCTCGTCGACCGCGATCCGCAGGTCCTCGATCTCGTCGAGGGTGAAGTCCAAGCGCGCTGCGAGACCGGCCGTGGCCGTACGCAGCACAGACAGGTAGGCACCCGCAGCGGGCAGCCGGACTTCCACGAAGTCCTGGGTCCCGGGCTCGCCTGCGATCTGGGACACCCTCACCTCCAAGGTGGCACAAGCTCTTTCGGGGCTACGGGAGGGGAGATCCCGAAGCCGTCACTACGCATTCGTACGTAGCCGGTACTGGCCCGGCGACGCTATCGCGATCCATGGTGCCCTGTCGCCGGGACCCCCAGTCGATGGCTGTCACTCATGGTAAGCCTATGAGTACACACAGTGGCTAGAGGTCTGCGGCGCCCAATTGCGAGGACCCAGCGGAGGGTTGACGTACCCACGCGTCAGACGATCGAACCGTCGACAAAGCACCAGCGCCAGAGAGCCCCCGGCTCGAAACTCCGCATCACCGCGTGCCCGGTCTCCCGGAAATGCGCTCCGGCGTGCTGGTGGGGCGAGGAGTCGCAGCAGCCCACATGGCCGCAGACTAGGCATATCCGCAGCTGTACGGGGTGGCTGCCGACCGCCAGACACTGGGGGCAGGTCTCGCTCAGCGGCGCGGGTTCGGGGCGCGGCAGTTCTCTTACATGTGGGCACTCGCTCATGATTGCCAGACTACGACGCGGAATTCGGGCGCCGTACGGATGTGAGGAAGGGCGAGATGGACGCACTGCCACTGGTGGGGCTGATCGCGGCCAGTGCCGCGATCGCCGGGGTGGCCCGCCGGACACCCGTCCCGGCGCCGCTGCTGCTGGTGACGGTGGGGCTGATCGCCGCGTATGTGCCGGGGGTGCCCGACTACACGCTCGACCCGAGCATCGTGCTGCCGCTGGTGCTGCCGCCGCTGCTGCACAAGGCCGCGGTCGACAGTTCTTACCTGGACCTCCGGGCGAATCTGAGGCCCGTCGCGCTGCTCTCGGTCGGCTATGTCCTCTTCGCGACCGTCGCGGTCGGTTACCTCGCCTTTCTGCTGGTGCCGGATCTGCCGCTGACGGCGGCGCTGGTACTCGGCGCGGTGGTCGCGCCGCCGGACGCGGTCGCCGCGACCGCGATCGCCCGCCGGCTGGGCCTGCCGAGCCGGATCACCACGATTCTGCAGGGCGAGTCCCTGGTGAACGACGCGACCGCGATCACCGCGTACAGGGTGGCGCTGGCCGCGGCGGTCGGCGAGGGCGCGAGCTGGGTCGGCGGCATCGAGGAGTTCGCGCTGGCCTCGGTCGGCGGAGTCGTCGTCGGCCTGGTGCTGATGGTCCCGATCCACTGGCTGCGCACGCATCTCAGGGAAGCGCTGCTGCAGAACACGCTCTCGCTGCTCATCCCGTTCGTCGCGTATGCGGCGGCCGAGCAGGTCGGGGCGTCCGGAGTGCTCGCCGTGGTCGTCGTCGCGCTCTATCTCGGGCACCGCTCCTGGCAGGTCGATTTCGCGACCCGGCTGCAGGAGGAGGCGGTCTGGAAGATGGTGGCTTTCATCCTCGAGTCCTCGGTCTTCGCGCTGATCGGGCTGCAGCTGCCGTACGTACTCAAGGGACTCGGCGGGTACGGCGTCGGCGAATCGCTCTGGTACGCCGTCGGGGTCTTCGTCGCCGTGGTCGTGGTGCGGTTCATCTGGGTCTTCCCGGCGACATTCGTGCCGCGCGTCCTGTCGAAACGGATCAGGGAGCGCGAGCCGGGCATCACCTGGACCGCGCCGACGGTGGTGGGCTGGGCCGGGATGCGAGGCGTCGTCTCGCTGGCCATCGCCTTCTCCATCCCGATGACGACGGCGGACGGCGGGCCCTTCCCGGCGCGGAACCTGGTCCTCTTCCTGACCTTCACGACGGTGATCGGGACACTGGTGGTGCAGGGGCTCACGCTGCCGTCGCTGATCCGGGCCCTGAAGCTGCCCGGCCGCGACAGGTATGCCGAGACGCTGGCCGAGGCACAGGCCCAGAGCGAGGCCTCGCGGGCCGCGGAGCTGCGGCTGGAGGAGCTGCTCGAGGACGAGCGGAACGCGCTGCCGCAGCCGCTGGCCGACCGGCTGCGGACCGTACTGGAGCGGCGGCGGAACTCCGTCTGGGAGCGGCTCGGGACGGTGAACGAGGTGACCGGCGAGTCGGTGGACGATACCTACCGGCGGTTCGCGCGGGAGATGATCGAGGCCGAGCGCGAGGTCTTCGTTCAGCTTCGGGACCAGCGGCGGATCGACGACGAGATGATGCGCACGCTGCTGCGCCGGCTGGATCTGGAGGAGGCGGCGGCCTACCGCGAGGACGCGCCCTGACCGGTGATGACGGCGGCGACCGTGGTGCCGCGCGGGAAGGCGCCCTCGGCGGCGAGCACGGTGAGGCCGTACAGCATCTTGGCGACATAGACACGCTCGACGGGCAGCCCGTGGCGGGCCTCGAAGTCCGCGGCGAAGGCGTCGAGCCGGGGCGTGGTACGGGCGTATCCGCCGAAGTGGAAGCGCCCGTCGAGGGACCAGTCCCCGGCGGGGCCGCCGAACGCTTCCAGCTGGAGGGTACGTATGGAGTCGCCGAGGAAGCCGCCCTTGAGGACGGGGAACCCGATGGCGCGCCGGCCGAGCCCGAGACCGGCGGCGAGTCCGGCGACGGTCCCGCCGGTCCCGCAGGCGACGGCGACGACGTCCGTCGCGTCGCGGAGCTCGTGACCGAGGGCGGTGCAGCCGTGGGCGGCGAGAGCGTTGCTGCCGCCTTCCGGGACGACGTAGATGTCCCCGGTCCCACCCCGTCCCGAGCCATGGGCAGGTCCCCCGGGCCCCTGCGGGCAGCCACGGGCGCCGTCCTTCGTGGGCCCGGCGCGGTGGGCGTGGTCCGGGGGCGGGCCCACGGGAGCCGACGGGTGCCGGTCCTGCGGGCCCCGGTCGCCCCCGTCGGCGGCGCCTCGCGCCCACCGCTGCTCCAGCGCCTGGGCCGCAGCCGTCAGGATGCGCTCCCGCACCTCCGGGTCGTCCTTCCCGCGGTACGCCGCGCGGTCCACGAAACGCAGGTGCATACCGTCCGCCGCACACCGGGACAGCGACGGGTTCAGGGGGCGCGAAGCCAGTTCGTCGCCGCGGACTATGCCGATCGTCGTGAAGCCCAGCAGCCGGCCCGCGGCCGCCGTCGCCCGCAGATGGTTGGAGTACGCGCCGCCGAACGTCAGCAGCGGCCGGCCGGCTGCCGCATGCAGGTTCGGGACGAGTTTGCGCCACTTGTTGCCCGGGATGTCCGGGTGGATCAGGTCGTCGCGCTTGAGCAGCAGACGGACGCCGTGACGGGCGAAGCGCTCGTCCTCGACCGGCTGCAGCGGCGACGGCAGTCGCGGCCGCAGAGCGGAGGTGAGGTCGAACGCTTCCCGGGTCACCTGCCCATTGTCACTTCACGCCGATTGTCGATCACGTCGGCTTCACGTGTCACTGCAGGCGTTCGTGGATACGGGCGCGCATCGAGCTCATCGTGAACCCCCGCGGGTCGACCTTCCCCGGCTGCCATTCCAGGTGGCCGATCACCGAGCGCTCGGTCCAGCCATGGGGCCGGCAGATCGCCGCCGCGGCCTTCTCGATCGCCTCCAGCTGGACCGCCGGCCATGGATCCACGCCGTCGCCGAGGTTCTCGCACTCGAAGCCGTAAAAATGGCGGTTTCCATCGGTGTTCGCCTCGTTGTCCGGCGGGAGCGGGTTCTCCGCGATGACCGCGCGCAGTACGTCGTCGTCGCCCAGCCCCGCATGGTTGGCGCGGCCGTAGCCGACGAGATGGACTCTGCCGTCCTTGGTGATGACGCCGTGACAGAGCGGACCCGGCAGGCTCGCGTAACCGTCCCGGCAGATACGGACGGTGCTCGCGGTGCCCTTGGTCACGGTGTGATGAATCATCACGCCGTGGACGGGACCCCAGGGGCCCACGTGGTTGCGGTTGTGCGTACGCCATTCGCCGACTTCGACGACCGTCAGTCCCTCGTCGCGCAGGGCGTCGAGGAAACTGTTCGCGGACATGGGTGGGGACATGGCCGTCTCCTTGTGGGGGTGAGGGGATCGGAGCGGAATGTTCCGGGCGGAATGCTCCGTACCGTGCTTGTACCCGAACTCCGGTGGAGGGACCATCCGTTCACCTGGTGAGCGAGCCGATCCGGACAGTGCCCCGGGCCCGACCGATCCAGTCCCACTCATTTGTGTAATGGCGTCCGCACTCTCCGTGCTGAAAGGCTTCCTCTCGCAGGTCAGACCCCATGATGGAGAGGGAGTCCTATGTCGGTTGGTTCGGTTGGTCCGGTCGGCGACGAGATCCGCGAGCAGCAGACGGCGCAGCAGAGTCTCGGTACGGCAGCCGCGCGGAACCTTGCGACCACCACCAAATCGGCCCCGCAGATGCAGGAGATCACCTCACGGTGGCTGCTGCGCATGCTGCCGTGGGTGCAAGTACAGGGCGGTACCTACCGGGTGAACCGCCGCCTGAGTTACTCGGTCGGCGACGGACGCGTGACGTTCGTGCAGACCGGCGACCGGGTGACGGTCATCCCCGCCGAGCTCGGCGAACTCCCCGCGCTGCGGGAGTACGGCGACGAGGCGGTGCTCGCCGAGCTGGCGAACCGCTGTGAGCAAAGGGAGTTCGCGCCGGGAGAGGTGCTGGCCGCGTCCGGTTCGGACGCGGGCCGTGTCTTCCTTCTGGCGCACGGCCGGGTGGAGCAGATCGGCACCGGTCCGTACGGCGACGAGGCGGTGCTCGGCGTCCTCGCCGACGGCGCGTACTTCGGCGACCAGACGCTCACGGACCGGGAAGCGGTCTGGGAGTACACCGCACGCGCGGCGACGGCATGCACGGTGCTCGTCCTGACCAGGGACGATGTGCTGAACCTCGCGGAGCGTACGGAGTCGCTGCGCACCCATCTGGCCGGGCTCTGCGAACTGCCGCAGCAGCGGACGAACAAATACGGCGAGGCGGCGATCGACCTGTCCGCCGGCCATATCGGCGAAGCCGTCGTACCGCACACCTACGTCGACTACGAAGCGGCGCCCCGCGAGTACGAACTGAGCGTCGCCCAGACCGTACTGAAGGTCCACAGCCGCGTCGCCGACCTCTACAACCAGCCGATGAACCAGACCGAGCAGCAGCTGCGGCTCACGGTCGAGGCGCTGCGCGAGCGCCAGGAGCACGAGCTCGTCAACAACAGGGAGTTCGGCCTGCTGAACAACTGCGACTACGGTCAGCGGCTGCAGCCGCACGACGGTGTGCCGAGCCCCGACGACATGGACGAACTGCTGTCGCGGCGGCGCGGCTCGAAGCTGTTCCTCGCCCATCCGCGGGCCGTCGCCGCCTTCGGGCGCGAGTGCAACAAGCGCGGTCTGGTCCCCGAGAGTGTGGAGGTCGCCGGGCACCAGGTGCCGGCCTGGCGCGGTGTGCCGATCTTCCCGTGCAACAAGATCCCGGTGAGCGACGCCCGTACGACGTCGATCATCTGTATGCGTACGGGCGAGGCCGACCAAGGAGTCATCGGACTGCAGCAGAGCGGCATCCCGGACGAGATCGAGCCGAGCCTGTCCGCGCGCTTCATGGGCATCGACGAGCAGGCGATCATCTCCTACCTGGTCACGGCCTACTACTCGGCGGCGGTGCTGGTGCCGGACGCGCTCGGTGTCCTGGAGAACGTCGAAATCAGCCGCTGGCGGTGAACCGACGCGGCCGGGGGCCCGGTGCCACTCCGCGCCCCCGGCCCGACAGCCCGGCCCAACGCCTCGAAAGGACCGCTGAGTTGACCATGCAGGACACCGTCGAGGGCAGCGAGGCCGTCGCGCTCCTCGAACGCACCAGAAGCGCCGTCGATCCCCGACTGCGCGCTACCGTCGAGTCGTTGCCCGGGCCCATACGCCGTATCGCGATGTACCACTTCGGCTGGGAGCACGCCGACGGCACGCCGGCCACGGGCGCGGCGGGCAAGGCCATCAGACCCGCGCTCGTACTGGCCTCGGCCCGGGCGCTGGGCGGAGACCCGCAGCCCGCCGTACGGGCTGCCGCGGCCGTGGAGCTGGCACACAATTTCACCCTCCTCCACGACGACGTCATCGACGAGGACCCCACCCGCAGGCACCGCCCCACCGCCTGGACGGTCTTCGGTACTCCGGCCGCCATCATCGTGGGCGACGCCCTTTTCGCCCTCGCGTTGCAGCTGCTCGCCGAGGACCGGCACCCCGCGTCGGCCGCCGCATCGGAGCGGCTCGCGGCCTGTGTGATCGAGCTGTGCGCCGGACAGCAGGCGGACTGCGCCTTCGAGGAGCGTGCCCCGCACGAGGTCTCACTGGAGGAGTGCCTCGCCATGGCGACCGCCAAGACCGGGGCATTGCTCGGCTGTGCGTGCGCGCTCGGCGCGCTCTACGCGGGCGCGGGTGAGGAGGAGGCGGCTGCCATGGACGCATTCGGGCGGGAGGCGGGCCTCGCCTTCCAGCTCATCGACGACCTGATCGGGATCTGGGGAGACCCCGACCGTACGGGCAAGCCGGCAGGTGCTGATCTGGCGGCCCGCAAGAAGTCCCTGCCGGTGGTCGCGGCGCTCGCCTCCGGCACCCCGGCCGGCGCCGAACTGGCCGAGCTCTACCACGGGCCCATGAACGCATCGGCAGTCCGCCGCGCCGCCGACGCGGTCGACCGGGCGGGCGGCCGCGACTGGGCGCAGCTGCAGGCCGCCGACCGGATGGCGCGTGCCGTGCAGGAGCTCTCACGCGCGGTCGGGGACCTGTCGGCGGCGGGCGATCTGCTGGCCCTGGCGGAATTCGTCACTCGCCGCACGCGCTGACGCTCGCGACAGGACAGCGAACTCCCGGAACATGGCCCATGCGGCGCGATCCGCGGCCGGGGTGAGCGCGGCGTGACCGTCGGCTGTCCGGCCTGCGCATACCGCTATATCCTGGATCCATGGGCAGCGAAGGACGTCGGACCGTCCGCCGCCCGCAGGCCGACGGCCATGTGTGCCCGGCTTGCGGACAGCCTGTCGGTTCCGTCATCAGACGACGCAAGACTCTCGGGGCTTTCGTCCCGTCCTGGGGACCCGGGCCCTGCCGTAATCCCCAGTGCCCGGAGTACGCCGGGAACGGGGGCGGGAAGCCGGTCGAGGCACCGCATGAGGCATCCGGTGAGGCACCCGGCGAGGCACCGCATGAGGCACCCGGCGAGGGGCCGCCCGAGGGGCCCGCCGCAGAGGTCGGGACCGCCTGAGGGATCCCTGCTGTTCAGCGGAAGGGGCCGTACCGCTACAGTCCGCGCCATGTCATCGGAGTCGACGGAAGTCTGGGCGGGCTGGTACCGCGACCGGCTGGGCGCGGAAGCGGTCACCATAGCGGCGCACGAGCAGCAACTGCGCACGCGTATCAGGGGAATCGAGTACGAAGGGGCGACCTTCGCCGCCCTGGAGCCGGTGGGCCTGAGCGGGGTGCTGTCCTCCTGCGTACTGGAGTGGGACATGCCGCTGCCCGTCCACTCGGAAGGGACGGTCCAACGGGCCACGCTCAGCTGCCTGTTGACGCTCGGCGAGGCGCAGCCGGGCGGGCAGCTCGACCGCGCGGACCTCAATCTGACCCTGCACTACGGCGGAGCCGCGTACGAATCCGGCGTCGCCGGCGGTGACTTCGACGACGCCCTCAGCCGGATCCGGGGCCAGCTGCCGCCCGGTGCGGAGCTCGGGCAGTCGGCACCCGTGGGTGCCTGACGGAGAACCTCAGCGCACTCCATTCCAGCCCCAGCGTGGCGTCGGACCCGGATCACCGAGGTCCGTGCCCGCCGGGTCGGCCGAGACCTGGCGGGCGATCTTCGTACCCCAGTCGAAGTACTCCATCACCCGGCGGCGCAGCAGCTCGTCGTCCGGGAGCTCCTTCGCCACCGCCTCCGTCATCAGCTCCATCCAGCGCAGCCGCTGCTCCTCGGTGATCGAGAGCCCGAGGTGGGCGCGGAGCAGGGCCTGGTGGCCGCCGAGCTCGGCCGTGAAGCGGGCAGGTCCGTCGAAGACCTCGGCCAGCCAGACGGCGACATGCTCGATGTGGGTGGGGGTGAAGTCGGCGAAGACGGGGGCGAGCAGCGGGTCTGCGAGGACGGCCTCGTAGAACGTGTTGCTCAGCCGCCGCAGCGCGTCCGCGCCGCCCACGGCCTCGTACAGCGTCCCGGGACGCTCGCCCGGTCTGTTCGTCTCTTCGGTCACGGGTCCTCCTGGCTCCGGTGTGTGCCCTGCCAGGATTCACGGCCCCGTCCGCGGGCCCAAGCGTTTCGGACTACTTCCGCCAAGAGCGGAAGGCGCCCCGCCGTGGGCCGGCGGGGCGCCTCTCGTGCGTCGAGGACCGGTCAGGAGACGCGGGCGATCGCCGCCGCCAGGCCGTTGGCCCACAGGGCGTTCACCCGGGCACGCTCCTGTGCGTTCGGGGTGGCGTTCTGGCAGGACGTGCCGGGGCCGCCGCCCGACATCAGCTCGCTGCACGGGCCCGAGTAGTGGTCCGGCAGGCCGAGCACGTGCCCGGTCTCATGGGCGGTGACCCGGGTGGAGTTGTACTGCTGGTTCTGTGCGTAGTCGAGGAAGATGTAGCCGCGGCCGTGCCCGTCGGTGCTGGCGTACGAGCCGCGGGAGTCATTGCCCTCGCGGTAGGAGAAGTCCGCGCCCGAGCCTTCCTGCAGTTTCACGTTGCTGACGGAGCTGTTCCAGATCTGGGTGCTCCGGGATATCTGGCTGCGGAAGCTGGGCGCTCTGCTGGTGCTGTAGACGACCGTCACGGCCTGCGCGCCGGGGTTCGCGGCGCGCTTCTCGGCGACCGACTTCACGACGGCGTCGAAGAAGGCCTTCGTCGCCTTGGCGTCCGCCGACGAGCCGGCGTAGGCGGAGTACGACGAAGAGACGGCGGCCGCAGGGGAGTTGGCCGTCGTCGTGGCTGCGGTCGCGGGTACCGCGCTCAGCGCGGCTGCGAGGCCGGCGCTGAGGGCGGCGGACACTAATACGGTTCTGGGGTGACGCATGTGGGGGGCTCCTACTCTTGGGGTGAACAGGTGCGGTTGGGGAGAGTGTTGAGGAGCCTGCCGCGTTCCGGATGATGCCAACTGCCGATAGCACGGGCGCATCACGCTGTCCAGTTCGCCATGTGTGCCCCAACTAAGGTGTCTGGTGTGACAGTTGAGGCGCCTCTACGCTCGGGGGATGGAGCTCGAGGTGAGGCACCTCCGTGTGCTGTGCGCCATTGCGGACACCGGCAGCCTGCACAAAGCCGCCCGCCAACTGGGCATGAGTCAGCCGTCCCTGACGACACAGCTGCGGCGTATCGAGAACTCCCTCGGCGCCGAGCTCTTCTCGCGTGAACGCACCGGCTGCCGGCCGACACCGCTGGGCCGCTCCGTGCTGAGCCGGGCCCGCCCGCTGGTGGCCGAAATGGCCGCTCTCGTCGTGGAGGCCAAGGCGGCCGCGGCACGGGCCGGCGGTCCCCGGCTGCGCATCGGCTCCACTGCCAGCCGCGCGCTGGCAGGCTGGCTGCGCCGGCTGCGCGAACGGCTGCCGGGAACCGATTTGTCGCTGCACATGAATGTCTCCGCCAACGTGCTGCTGCGGATGGTCGCGGCCGGCCAGCTCGATGTCGCCTTCGTGCACGAGGTGGAGGGGTGTCCGCTCCTGGTGCCGGACGGACTCGCCGTACGCGTACTGATGGAGCGCGAGCCGCAGTTCATCTCGATGGCGCGCGACCATCCGGCGGCGGGCGCCTCCGTCGTGGAGCTGGCCGATCTCGCCGGGGACCGCTGGATGGTCGACCCGACGGTGGACGGCGAATGGGACGGGCTGCGCAGGGTGCTCGGCGCAGCCGGCCTCAACCCATCCGTCCTGCACGGGGATTACCTCACCGCCGCGTCCCTCATCGCGGTCGGCGAGGCCGTCGCGCCGTGCCAGCCGACCACGGGACCGCGCGAGGACATGGCGATCCGTCCGCTGCGTGGCGATCCGCTCGGCGTACGGCTGCTGTTGTTCTCCAGACCCGGAGCGTGCGCGGAGCTGTACGCGGCGGTCTACGAGGAGCTGGAGGCGGCGTACCGGGAGGCCGCCCTGCGCGTGTCCGCGTACCGGCAGTGGCTGCTGCGCCACAAGAGCCCATTGCTCCACGCGCCCGCGGCCTGATCCGAGACCTGAGGCACCGGACCGACGGCCGCCCTTTCCGCGACCGGACCGGTCTGGTCATCGGCTTCGCCCACCGGCCGGTCCGAGGATGTCCGCTCCTTCTTCGGCACACTCGGCCGATAACGCACCATCGGCGGCGACAGGTCGCTGGCATGATCATTGGCATGGCCCGGATACCCCGCCCCCGCCGTACCGTCGCGGTCGTCGTGGCCGCGGTCGTCGTGACCGTCGGCGGCTGCACGGTGTTCCAGCGCGTGCAGGGTGGACTGGAGCGGGCGAAGGACCGCCGGGACCTGGCCGACCTCACCCGGCCCGCGCCCTGGCCCAGGGACGAACTCCGCATCCCCGACGGGACACCGCGCGAAGGCGTCCAGGGGGAGACCTACGAATCCGGCTTCAGCTTCAGCTTTCCGCTCCCCACCGCCGACGACCCACGGGCCCTGGCCACCTACCGGATGTTCCAGCCGGCCGACGACAGCTCTCTCGCCGCCGAGGGGGCGAACTGCGCGGCGAAGATCCTCAGCTGTACGGACATCGGCAACGGCATCACCAAGGTCGTCACGCACCGGACCGGCAACAGCACTGCCTCGGTCGCTCTCTACCAGCCGCACGGCGACCGGGTGTTCAGCGTGAGGGTGAACGGTGTCCACGCGGACCAGGGCCGGCTGCGCCGCCTGCTCACCCGTACGCACCCGGCGACGGACGAAGAGCTGCTGCGGATACTGCGCCGGCCGGGCTACCGGACGGACTGGAGCTGAATTCCGGTCCGGCCGGCAGTGCGGCGCCGACCGCCGGAGCGGTCCGGGCGGGCCTGAGCGACCTGCCCGGCCTGGACCGAACCAGGGGGCGGGGCAACTGCTTGAGGGGCTCCTGCCCACGTTTTGTCACGCCGCCGATGCCGGCGCGTCGTATCCTTCCGCGCGTAGCCGGCCGAACCGAGTGCTGGGCTCCGGAGGGGGAGAGGCCGTGGCGACAGGCAGAGATCGTTCCCGGATGATCGCAACCGAGGGCGGTCACCGGGTAACGCCGGCCGAGCTGTTCTTCGACTTGGTGTTCGTGTACGCGATCACCCAGGTCACCGCCCTGATGGCGGCCGACCCGAGCCTCCTGCGGATACTCGGCGCGGCCGTGGTGCTCGCACTGCTGTGGTGGTGCTGGTGCTGCTTCGCCTGGCTGGGAAATGTGGTGCGAGCCGACACCGGGGCGATGTTCGCCGTGCTGGTCGCGGTGATGGCGGTGGTGCTCGTCGTCTCACTGACCGTCCCGGATGTCTACGCCGACGCGCCCGGCGGCCTGTCCGCACCACTGGTGTTCGTGCTCTGCTACGGCGCGGTCCGGATCCTGCACCTGGCCTCGTACTGGATCTCCAGCCCCGGTGACGAGGCGCTCCATGTCACGCTGCGCCGGACGGCGTTGCTGTCGGTGGCGCCGCCGTTCGTACTGCTGCTGATCGGCAGCTCGTTCACCGGCGTCACGCAGGTGCTGCTGTGGCTCGGCGCGGTCGTCATCGACTACTTCGGGATCTACGTCACGGGGGCGTCGGGCTGGCGTGTCATCTCGCCGGGCCACTTCGCCGAACGGCACGGCCTGATCGTGATCATCGCCCTGGGCGAGTCCATCGTCGCGATCGGTGTGGGCGTGTCCGGCCTTCCCCTCACCGCGCCGGTACTGGCGGGCGCCGCCGCGGGCCTGTTGGTCGTCGCCGGACTGTGGCGCGTGTACTTCCGGCAGATCAGCGAAACCGCCGAACACCGGCTGACCACGCTGGACGGCGACGCCCGCACCCGGCTGGCCCGCGACGCCTACACGTTCCTGCACCTGCCGCTCGTGGCAGGAGTCGTACTCACCGCGCTGGGCATGAAGACGGTCCTCCACCAGGTCGCCGACACCGGGCACTACGACCTGTCCGAGCCGCTGCACGGGGTGGTGGCCTGGGCACTCGGCGGAGGCGTGGGGGTGTTCCTGCTGGCGGCGGTGGCGATCCTGGTGCGCACCGGCGGCCGGAGCTCTGTGATCCTCATCACCGGAGGGCTCGGCTGTCTGTGCGCGGGAGCGGTGGTCGTCCTGATGCCCGCACTGGTCGCGCTGGGGCTGCTGGCCGCGGTGGTGACCGGCATGGTGATCCTGCTCAGCCGGAAGGACCGGGCAGCCGGGACGGGCGGGGCGTGAACCCCGAGCGAGCCCGGCGTGACGATCTCCACCCACCGACTCGGGGGAACACGACCGCACCCGGCCTCCCGAGACGGGGACCGGGTGCGGACAGGCAGGCGATGCGACCCGCGAAGCGAAGGTCAGGCCGCCCGGCCTGGATCAAGCCTTCTTGGTCTCCCAGAAGATCTTGTCGATCTGGGCGATGTAGTCCAGCGCCTTCTGGCCCGTCGCCGGGTCCGTGGAGGCCTTCGCGGACGACAGCGCCTTCAGGGCGTCGTTGACCAGCTGGTGCAGCTCCGGGTACTTCTCGAAGTGCGGGGGCTTGAAGTAGTCGCTCCACAGCACCGAGACGTGGTGCTTGGCGAGCTCCGCGCGCTGCTCCTTGATGACCGTGGCGCGGGCCCGGAAGTGCGGGTCCTCGTTGGCCTGGTACTTCTCCTGGACGGCCTTGACCGACTCGGCCTCGATGCGGGCCTGGGCCGGGTCGTACACACCGCAGGGCAGGTCGCAGTGGGCGCTGACCTTCACCTTGGGGGCAAACAGGCGGGAAAGCATTGAGCTGTCCTTCCTCGTGATCGTCTTCTCAGGTGGGACATTACTCCGTGAGAAGCGTGTTTTCGCGGGTGCCCCCTAGGGCTTAGGACAAAAGTCCAGGGTCAGTATGGGACTGGTGGCCGAACATACCGTGGGACTCGGAGGTGGCGGATGACTGAGCAGGGGCGGGAGCCGAGAGCGCCGTTCGGGGTCGCCGAAGTGACGGGTCCATCCATGTACCCGACGCTGAAGCACGGCGATCAACTGCTGGTGCATTACGGCGCGGAGGTGAAGGCCGGCGACATCGCCGTACTGCGCCATCCGCTGCAGCAGGATCTGCTCATCGTCAAGCGGCTCGTCGAACGCCGCGAGGACGGCTGGTGGGTGCTCGGGGACAATCCGGGGGCGGAGGGGGACAGCCGGCTGTTCGGCACGGTTCCCCACGAGTTGCTGCTGGGGCGGGTGCGCGGCAGATACCGGCCGCTGCCCGAGGATCAGCGATCGGTCCGCGGGGTGGTCTCCTGGGCGGTGTCGTCGCTGCGGCTCGTGCTCGCCGACCGTTCCGTCTCGAGGCGTTTGCGGGCGCGGTAGGCGGCCACATTGGCGCGGGTCGCGCAGCGGTCCGAGCAGTAGCGGCGTGAGCGGTTGGTCGAGGTGTCGAGGTAGGCGTTGCGGCACGGCGCCGCCTGGCAGAGGCCCAGCCGGTCGACCCCGTACTCCGTGAGATGGAACGCGAGGCCCATCGCGGCGATCGCGGCGTACCCCGAGGTCGCGTTGGACGGGTGGTCGGCCAGGTGCATGTGCCACTTCGGGCGGCCGTCCTCGTCCCGGAAGTCGTGGCCCGAGATCTGCGGGTTCACCGGGAACTCCAGCAGCAGTGAGTTGAGCAGGTCGACCGCCTGGGTCTCGTCGCCGGCGTCGGCCGCGGTGAAGACCGCGCGCAGGCGGCCCCGAACGGACCGGAAACGGGTGACATCCGCGTCGGTGGCGCGGCGCGCGGCCTGGGAAGACTCGCCGAAGAGCTCGCGAATGGACTCGACCGAGGTGAGGGAGTCCTTGTTGCGAGCCGGCTCCTCGGTGTTGACCAAGCGCACGGCATAGTCCGAGTAATAGGCCAGTTCCACTTGTAGTCCTTACCGCGGCGTTCTAGTGTCGGCGTAACGGCTGACGATGCTTCGAGGGTATTACGGACGGGAGGGTTCCGGTGGCGGAGACGGCGGCAGGGGCGAGTACGGGGACCGACTGGCGGGCCTGGCAGGAGAGCTGGGACCGGCAGCAGGAGTGGTACATGCCCGACCGCGAGGAGCGGTTCCGGGTGATGCTGGACATGGTCGAGGCCCTGGTGGGCCCCGAGCCGAGGGTGCTGGATCTCGCTTGCGGTACGGGAAGTATCACGGACCGGCTGCTCAAGCGGTTCCCGAAGGCCACCAGCACGGGGGTCGATCTGGACCCCGCGCTGTTGACCATCGCGGAGGGATACTTCGACGGCGACGAGCGCATCACCTTCGTCACCGCCGATCTGAAGGACCCCGAGTGGGTGACGAAGCTGCCGCACGACCGGTACGACGCCGTGCTCACCGCCACCGCCCTGCACTGGCTGCACAGCGAGCCGCTGACCGCGCTGTACGGGCACATCGCGGGGCTCGTGCGGGACGGCGGTGTCTTCATGAACGCCGACCACATGATCGACAGCACCACCCCGCGCATCAACACCGCCGAGCGGGCCCGCCGGCACGCGCACATGGACCGGGCGAAGGCCGCCGGTGCGCTCGACTGGTCCGACTGGTGGGCCCTGGCCGCCGAGGACCCCGTACTCGCCGGGCCGACCGCCAGGCGTTACGAGATCTACGGCGAGCACGCCGACGGGGACATGCCGTCCCCGCGCTGGCACGCCGAGACGCTGCGCACGGCCGGATTCGGCGAGGCCCGCGCCGTGTGGGCGTCGCCCTCCGACACACTGCTGCTGGCCGTGAAGTAGCTTCCGGACAGCACGAGAGGGCGGTACGGACATCCTGTCCGTACCGCCCTCTCGCGTGACTGCAGAACCCTCGCGTGACTACAGAACCTTCGAGAGGAAGGATTTGGTGCGGTCGTGCTGGGGGTTGTTCAGCACGTCGCGGGGGTGGCCGGACTCCACCACGACGCCGTCGTCCATGAAGACCAGGGCGTCGCCGACCTCGCGGGCGAAGCCCATCTCGTGGGTGACGACGATCATGGTCATGCCGTCCTCGGCGAGGCCGCGCATGACGTCCAGGACGTCACCCACCAGCTCCGGGTCGAGGGCGGAGGTGGGCTCGTCGAAGAGCATCAGCTTCGGTTCCATCGCCAGCGCACGGGCGATGGCGACCCGTTGCTGCTGGCCGCCGGAGAGCTGCGACGGATAGTTCCTGGCCTTGTCCGACAGGCCCACCCGGTCCAGCAGCCGCTCCGCGCGGGCCCGGGCCACCGCCTTCGACTCGCCCTTGACCTGGATCGGGGCTTCCATGACGTTCGCCAGAGCGGTCATGTGGGGGAACAGGTTGAAGCGCTGGAAGACCATGCCGATGTCCCGGCGCTGCGCCGCGACCTCGCTGTCCTTCAGCTCGTAGAGCTTGTCGCCCTTCTGCCGGTAGCCCACCAGCCGGCCGTCGACCGAGAGCCGGCCGGCGTTGATCTGCTCGAGGTGGTTGATGCACCGCAGGAACGTGGACTTGCCGGAGCCGGACGGGCCGACCAGGCAGAACACCTCACGCGGGGCGACTTCCAGGTCGATGCCCTTGAGGATGTGTGCGGGTCCGTAGGACTTGTGGACGCCCTCCGCCTTCACCATGGCGTTCATGCGACGCCTCCCTTCGGACGGCCGATCGGCAGATTGGCCTTGATCTTCTGCCACGGGGTGCGAGGCAGCTGCCGCAGCGACCCGCGGGCGTAATACCGCTCGACGTAGTACTGGCCGACGCTGAAGACGCTGGTCAGTGCCAGGTACCAGATCGAGGCCACCAGCAGCATCTCCATGACCGCGAACGACGTGGAGCCGATGTTCTGCGCCGCGCGCAGCAGTTCGTTGTACTGCACCGCGGAGACCAGCGAGGAGGTCTTGAGCAGGTTGATGAACTCATTGCCGGTCGGCGGCACGATCACCCGCATCGCCTGCGGGAGCACGACGCGCCGCATGGTCTTGCCGGCGGGCATGCCCAGCGCGTGCGAGGCCTCGGTCTGGCCCTCGTCGACCGACTGGATGCCGGCCCGGACGATCTCCGCCATGTAGGCGCCCTCGTTCAGGCCCAGGCCCAGCAGGGCGACCATGAACGGGGTCATGACGTCGACCATCTCGTCCTTGTAGAACCCAAGGTTCAGGATCGGGAAGATCAGCGCGAGGTTGAACCAGAGCAGCAGCTGCACATACACCGGGGTGCCGCGGAAGAACCAGATGTACAGCCAGGCCACCGCACCCGTCACCGGGTTCTTCGACAGTCGCATGACCGCGAAGAGCACACCCAGCACCAGGCCGATGATCATGGACAGCACGCTGATCAGCACCGTGCGGCCCATGCCCGCCAGGATCCGGTCGTCGAAGACGAAGTTCCCGACCGTGTCCCAGTTGACGTCGCCCTGCGAGAACGAGTACACCAGCGTGCCCAGCAACGCCACCACGACCACGCCGGAAACCCAGCGGCCCCAGTGACGCACCGGGATGGCCTTGATCTTCTCCGGGGGAATGAAGGCCCCCTTGCTGACCGCCGAGTCCGCTGGTGGCTCGTCGGAGGGCGTTTTGTCGAACTTGTCAGTCACAGTGACTGCCCTTCAGTGAACGCTTGAGGCGAGAACGCCGGATTACTTGCCGGCGTTGACGGTCGCCTCGGTCACGGCGCTGTTCTTGACGTCCCACTTCTCCAGGACCTTCGTGTACTCGCCGTTCTTGATGATCGCGTTCAGCGCGTCCTTGAGCGCGTCACGGAGCTGCGCGTTGTCCTTGTCGACAGCGATGCCGAACGGACCGGCGCCGGTCTGGTCGCCGGCGACCTCGAAGTCCTTGCCGCCGCCCGCGGTCTTCGCGATGTGCGCGGCGACCGGGTAGTCGTTGAGGTCGGCGACAGCGCCGCCGGACTTCACGCGGGTCTGGGCCTCGGCGTCGGTGTCGAACGCCTCGATGGTGAGCTTGCCCTTGCCGTCCTTGCTGCACTTGGCGGCCTGGGTCTTGAAGGTGTCCTCGTAGATCGTGCCGCGCTGAACGGCCACCTTCTTGCCGCACAGGTCGTCGAGCGACTTGATGTTGTCCGGGTTGCCCTTCTTGACCAGGAGCGAGACGCCGGAAGTGAAGTAGTCGACGAAGTCGACGCCCTCGCCGACCTTCTTGCCCTTGTCGTCCAGGCCCTGCTGGCGGGCCTTGGTGTCGCTCATGGCGGACATCACGATGTCCTGGCGACCGGTGTTCAGCGACGAGATCAGACCGTCGAAGGTGCCGCTGGTGAACTGGAACTTGACGCCGAGCTGAGTGCCGAGGGCCGCGGCGATGTCGGGGTCGATGCCGACAATCTTGCCGCCCTCCTCGTACTCCATCGGCGCGTACGCGGCGTCCGTACCGACCTTGATCACCTTGGAGTCCTGGTACTTCTTCGGCAGCTTGTCGAAGAGCGCGGCGCTGCTCGCCTTGGTGCCCCCGGACTCCGAGGTGCCCGAGTTGGTCTGGTCACCACAGGCGGTGAGCATCAGTGAGCCGGCGACCGCGATCGCGCCGACCGCGACGATCCGGGACCGGGCGGCGGTCGTGCGACGGGTGTTGCTTGCGGTCATGATCAGGATCCTCCGGCGGGTGAGGTGGCTGCCTTTTTGGACATTCCGGTCGTTGTACTCACCTTCGAGTGTCGCGACCTTGAGTGTTTTCGGCATCTTGCCATTCGGACTAGCCCAATCAGGGGGCCGCGCATGTCAAAATCGGGTAACGGGTCACCCCCGAACCTCACGAGGCCGGTACATCAAGGCCGGACCTCTTACGGGAATGCCTTCTTCCGACCGGAAGATCTGCGGCTCATCTCGCTTCGCGGACGGTTTTCAGTGCGCGAAGCGGACGTGTCCAGATATTCGGCCATGAGTCGTGTCACCGCGTGGATAACGACTCGTCGCGGTGCCGTCCGTCCGGTATGAAGGACGTTTACACCCCTCATCCGGGGCTCAGGGCGCGTGTGCGGCGCGCCCGCGCGTACGTACCTCCCCCTGCCAGGCGGGCCAACCGCTGAGGCGGGGAACGGACGCGGTGCCCGCCCACCCCTCCTCAACCAGGAGTGGCCACCCTCAACAGATGAAGACTTAAGGGGTCAACCAAATGGCAGCGGAGATCGTCAATCCTCGCAGCGACAGCGGTACGGAGAGTGCTCCCGAGGAGCCCTTCGATCCGGCCTTCGCGCTGCACCGCGGCGGCAAAATGGCCATCCAGGCCACTGTGCCGATCCGCGACAAGGACGACTTGTCCCTTGCGTACACACCTGGCGTTGCCAAGGTCTGCACCGCGATCGCCGAGCAGCCCGAGCTCGTCCACGACTACACCTGGAAGTCACAGGTCGTCGCTGTTGTGACGGACGGCACCGCGGTGCTCGGCCTCGGCGACATCGGTCCGGAGGCGTCGCTTCCGGTGATGGAGGGGAAAGCCATCCTCTTCAAGCAGTTCGGCGGCGTGGACGCGGTGCCGATCGCTCTCGCCACCACGGACGTGGACGAGATCGTCGAGACCGTGGTGCGGCTCGCACCGTCCTTCGGCGGCGTGAACCTCGAGGACATCTCGGCACCGCGATGCTTCGAGATCGAGCGCAAGCTTCAGGAGCGCCTCGACATCCCCGTCTTCCACGACGACCAGCACGGCACGGCCGTGGTGACCCTCGCCGCGCTGCGGAACGCGGCGAAGCTGACCGGGCGCGGTCTCGGTGAACTGCGCGCCGTCATCTCCGGCGCCGGAGCGGCCGGTGTGGCCATCGCGAAGTTCCTGCTGGAGGCGGGCATCGGCGATGTGGCGGTGGCCGACCGCAAGGGCATCGTCAGCGCCGACCGCGAGGACCTGACCCCGGTCAAGCGGGAGCTCGCGGAGATCACGAACCGGGCGGGCCTGAGCGGCTCGCTGGAGACCGCGCTGGCCGGCGCGGACGTCTTCATCGGCGTCTCCGGCGGTACGGTGCCGGAGCCGGCGGTCGCCTCGATGGCGCCGGGAGCCTTCGTCTTCGCGATGGCCAACCCGAACCCCGAGGTGCACCCCGATGTCGCGCACCGGTACGCGGCGGTCGTGGCCACGGGGCGCAGTGACTACCCGAACCAGATCAACAACGTGCTCGCCTTCCCGGGGATCTTCGCGGGTGCGCTGCAGGTGCGGGCGTCCCGGATCACCGAGGGCATGAAGATCGCGGCGGCGAACGCGCTGGCGGACGTGGTGGGTGACGCGCTGGCTGCCGACTATGTGATCCCGTCGCCGTTCGACGAGCGGGTGGCCCCGGCGGTCACCGCGGCTGTGGCGGCCGCCGCGCGCGCGGAGGGCGTCGCGAGGCGCTGATCCGACACGTTCGGCGTACGAGAACGGGCTGTGCCGCATCCCCCGAGGGATGCGGCACAGCCCGTTCCGGTCGGCGACCGGCAGAACTTCGTTCGCGGGCTTGGTCCGAACAGGTGGGCAGGGAACCCGAGGGGGCCGGGCGACGCGGCGCGTGTCACACCCCGGAGTGGTTCCGTCGCCTCCCGTCCCCGCCCTATCGTCATGGTCATGTTCGCCGCCTACGCCGCCCGCATCGACCGTGACACCCCGCTCAACGGCCTGGAGCTGGGTGAACGCCCGGCTCCGGGCGCCCGCCCCGGCTGGACCACCGTCAACGTCAAAGCCGCTTCGCTCAACCACCACGACCTCTGGTCGCTGCGGGGCGTAGGCCTTGCCGAGGACAAGCTTCCGATGATCCTCGGCTGCGACGCCGCGGGCATCGACGCGGACGGCAACGAGGTCGTGATCCACTCCGTCATCGGCCAGACCGGGCACGGCGTCGGCCCGGACGAGCCGCGCTCCATCCTCACCGAGCGCTACCAGGGCACCTTCGCCGAGCAGGTCACCGTCCCGTCCTGGAACGTCCTGCCGAAGCCGAAGGAGCTCAGCTTCGAGCAGGCCGCCTGCCTGCCCACCGCCTGGCTCACCGCGTACCGGATGCTCTTCACCAACGCCGGGGTGCGGCCCGGGGACTCAGTCCTCGTGCAGGGCGCCGGCGGCGGTGTGGCGACCGCCGCGATCGTTCTCGGCAAGGCGGCGGGCCTGCGCGTCTACGCCACCAGCCGCGACGAGGCCAAGCGGAAGCGGGCCGTCGAGCTGGGCGCCGAGGAGGCGTACGAGCCCGGCGCGCGGCTGCCGCGGCGCGTGGACGCCGTCATCGAGACGGTCGGCGCCGCGACCTGGTCGCACTCGGTCAAGTCGCTGAGGCCGGGCGGTTCCCTGGTGATCTCTGGCGCGACCAGCGGCGACCGCCCTTCGCACGCCGAGCTGACCCGGATCTTCTTCCTGGAACTGAAGGTCGTCGGCTCGACGATGGGCTCGAAGGACGAGCTGGAGGATCTGCTCTCCTTCTGCGCGGCGACGGGTGTACGGCCGGTGATCGACGAGGTGCTGCCGCTGGACCGGGCCAGGGACGGCTTCGAGCGGATGGCCGGTGGCGACCTGTTCGGAAAAATCGTGCTGACGACCTCTTGATGGACCGTCAGATGCGCTGATGGGATCCGTCCCATGCGTACGCGCCGAACGACCCGGGCACTGGCGGCGGTCTGCTGCACTCTTCTGCTGTTCGCGGGGGCGCCGGCCCCCGCGGACCCGGGCGGTCCCGGTGGCATTCCCCGGCTGACCGACGACCGGGGCAGAACGCTCACGCTGCGCGGCTGGAACGTCGAGGACAAGGTGAACCGCGGTGAGCACGCGCTCTCCGCCATCACCGAGAAGCACTTCCGCGATATGCGCGCCAAGGGCTTCAACTTCGCCAGGCTGCTGGTCTTCTGGGATGACCTCGAGCCCGAGCAGGGCCGGTACAGCGCAGCGTATCTGCGCAGGATCGAGCGGATCCTGGACTGGGCCGAGAGGTACGACATCCAGGTGCTCGTCGACGCCCACCAGGACGTCTTCGGCCCCGCCTTCGGGCATCGCGGCATCCCGGAGTGGGCGACCCGGACCGACGGGCTGCCCTTCACCCCGCACCCGGACGACTGGTTCTCCGAGTACTTCGAGCCGGCCGTGCAGCGCGCGTTCACCCACCTCTACGAGGACGGGGACCTGCGGCGGGCGCAGGCGCGGATGTGGCGGGTCCTCGCCGGCCGCCTCGGGCACCACCCGGCCGTCCTCGGCTACGACCTGATCAATGAGCCGATGGGCGAGATGCGCGCGGGCGAGGAGCTGCCCACGGCGGCCCGCCGGATCGAGCGCGACCAGCTGACGCCGATGTACAACCGCCTCGCGGACGCGATCCGTTCGGCCGACGACGACAGCCGGCTCTTCATCGAGCCGACCCCGATCGTCGGCGAGGGTGTCCCCACGGGCCTCGGGACGGTCAAGGACCCGAAGGTCGTCTACGCACCGCACTTCTACAACGCGGCGATGGAGGCGGGCGCGGACTACGACCCGGCGGCGGGCTGGATCGAGTCGTACGAGGCGGCCGTCACCGCATACCCCACAGCACAGAAGATCCCGGTGGTGGTGGGCGAGTGGGGCCCGCTCAACAACTCCCTCCCGAACATGTCGCGCTTCTACCGCGAGGCGCTTGCCTCCCTTCGCCGCTACAGCTCCGGCTGGGCCGGCTATGTGTGGTGCTACGGGGGCGGGTACTGCGCGGTCGACAGCGCGGGAGCGTTCGGCAGGAACAAGGAGCAGACCGCCGCGCCGTACGCCGCGGCCGTGGCGGGCCGGGTGGGCGCGGACACGTACGACCCGGCGAGCGGGACGTACCGCCTGGTGTACCGGGCGTCCGCGTGGCCCGGCACGACGGAGATCTCGCTGCCGCCGAGCCCGTCCGGCTGGCGTATCGCCGTGGCAGGACCGGCCTGGTCGGACACCCGGACGGTGGCCGCCGGCATCCCCCGTGTGGTGCGCGTCCTGGCCCGGCCGGGGGCGCGGATCACGGCGGTCATCACTCCTCGTACACCACGATGAAGTCGCGGCAGGGCCCGTCGTGCACGGCCAGGGCGCTGCGCAGCCGGCGCAGATGCGCGGTCGTCAGCTGAAGCGGGGGTTCGTCCGGCTGATACGTGGTGCCACGTGGGTAGTCCACGTCCGCGGTGGTCGTCATCTCTATGTGGCAGCCGAGGATGTGGGTCACCGGTGTCGCCTCGCAGAACGCGAGCAGGCGGTCGACGGTGGCGGTGAAGACGGCGGAGTCCTGGACGTACAGCCGGCCGGGGTAGAGGGAGTCGCCGGTCAGCAGCAGGCCGGTGTGCCGGTCGTGAAAGACAACGGCGGCCTCCTGGTGCCCGGGCCCCGGCAGCAGATCCAGCACCCGCCCGCCGAGGTCCAGCTCTCCTTGGCCCTCCGGCCAGCCCTCGAGGCCGAAGAAGTCCGTCACCTCTTTCAGCGAAGGACCGACGACCTCGGTCCGCGGCCGGTCCGCGAACTGGGCGTCGCCGGCGATGTGGTCGCCGTGCCCGTGGGTGTGAGCCACCACCAGTCCGTACTCCGCGCGCGGGTTCCGGTCGAGCCACCCGTCGACGAGCGCGTCGACGGTCGCGCGCAGGGGAAAGTACGCGGGGTCGGCCGTGGCACCGGTGTCCAGCAGCAGCGCCCGTTCGTTCCCGAACAGCAGGAAGAGAAACGGGGCTTCGAAGTGCACGGACTTGTTCTGCCGAAGGATGACGGTGTGCTCGGAGTAGGCGTGGACCTGTATCTCCGGCGCCGGGTCGTGTTTGGGCGATGGCCAGCCGGCATGCCACTGGACGTCGAGACTGCCGGTCACGGGTGCGGCGGTACGAAAATCGATCACGGGACCACGGTACGACGGGGCGCCGCGTGGGGTGGCTGTACGGCCTGCGGCTTCGCCGCGAGCGCGCCCTCGGCCCCTCACACCACCGGGTGCGGCCACCCGGGGGCCCAGGGCCCGCCCCTGGCCCGGGGGACGCGCGAAGCGCGGTGAGGAAAGCGGTCCCCGGACAGCCACCGGCCGAAGACCGCCCGCGGCGGGACGTTCCGGTGGCCTCACCCGCCTACGGTCACCGGCTCCGGGTCGCGGTCCCTCACACCCCTCGGGTGCGGGCACCGAGGAGCCCTTGGCCCGCTCCTGGCAGGGGACGTGTCCGGGACGTAATGCGTCGCAACTCGCGCGAAGCGCGGTGAGATAGCCCGGACGGCCACCAGCCCAAGACCGCACGCCCGCGGCGGGACGTTCCGGCGGCCTCACCCGCCTACGGTCACCGGCTCCGGGTCGCGGCCCCTCACACCCCTCGGGTGCGGGCACCCGGGGGCCCAGGGCCCGCCCCTGGCAGGGGGACGCGCAGGGGTCGTGTCCGGGACGTAAAGCGTCGCAACTCGCGCGAAGCGCGGTGAGGAAAGCAGTCCCGGGCACGAGCCCCGGAGCGGACCCCGGACGGCCACCGGCCCAAGACCGGGCACGCCCAAGCACCCAAAACCCGCGCCCCGCAAGGGACCCGCGCCCCGGGCGCCAGGCACGCACCCGCACCCGCACCCGCACCCCAAGCCCCGCACCCCGCAAGGGACCCCCGTGTTGCTCAGGCGTTCGGTTTGCGCAGGAGCGCTCCGATGTGGGCCGCCGCCGCTGACAGATGGCGGCGGGCCTCGCCCAGTTGTGACTCCGTCACCCCGTGGTCCCGCGCCGCATCCCTGATGTCGTCCCGGAAGCGGTCCAGCAGCCGGTCGAGATCGCGTGCCGGGTCGCCCGAGCCCGTCGTGTCCTCCGCCCACTCCGGTGCCGCGGCGGCCTCGGCCCCAGCTCCGGCCCCGGCCGCATCCGCACCCGTCTTCGACGCCTCCGCCCTGGTGTACGGCGGCCAGGCCGTCCCCCGTGCCAGGCCCCCGAGCTGCGTGCTGAGCTCCGACAGGCCCTCCCGTACCCCCGTCGGCCAGTCGCCCCGCGCAAAGTGGTCCTGCACCTGGTCCTGGACCTGCTTGGCGATGCGCTGCATCTCCTGGCGGGCCGTGTCCTGTGCTTCCTTGGCCTGCCGACGCGCCTGCTGCGCGTCCTCGCGGGCCCGGCGCGACTCGTCCTTCGCGCGGCGCGCCTGCTCCTTCCACTCCTGCTTGGCGCGGCGGAGCTCCTCCTTCGCCGCCCGCCACGCCTCCTTGTCGCCGAAGGCGGACTCCCAGTCGGCCCGCTCCTTCGCGCCGCCGGGCGCGTGCCGTGTCTCCGTCGCCGCCGCGCGCATCTCGCTGCGCAGCTTGCCCGCCGCACCGCGCACGTCGTCGCGGATCTCCGCGGCCAGTTCGGAAACGGATTCGCGGATCTCCAGCTCGAGGTCGGCCAGCTCCCCGCTGCGCCCGGCCAGTTCCTCGCGGCCCGCGTCGGTGATCGAGTAGACCTTGCGGCCGCCCTCGGTGGCATGGGTGACCAGACCCTCGGCCTCCAGCTTGGCGAGCCGCGGATAGACGGTGCCGGCGCTCGGCGCGTACAGGCCCTGGAAGCGCTCCTCCAGCAGGCGGATCACCTCGTAGCCGTGGCGCGGCGCCTCGTCCAGGAGCTTCAGCAGATACAGGCGCAGTCGGCCGTGGGCGAAGACGGGCGGCATGTCAGAGCACCTTTCCGGTGGGGGCGGCGTCGTGCGGTTCGTCCTCGGCGGGCGGCCGGCGGAGCAGCGCGATGGAACCGGAGACGGTCGTCGCCTTGAGCGTCCCCGTGCCCGCGCCCAGCGTGCCGGTGATCTTCTTCGCGCCCCACTGGCCGCTGACCCGCAGGTCGTCGAAGGCGTTGGAGACCGCGCCGCTCGCGGTGTTCGCCTCGACCTGCGCGTCCGCGGGGTGCGGCAGCCGGATCGCGACCTCGCCGGAGACGCTGGTCAGCCGGATGTCCGTCGGCTTCCCGCCCGGGTCGAGGTCGATGACCATGTCGCCGCTGACGGATTCGGCCCGTACGGAGGAACCCGAGCCCTCGATCACGGTCAGATCGCCGGAGACCGAGTTGTAGCGGAGGTCGCCGGTGACGGACTGGGCCTCCAGGTTGCCGGAGACGGATTCGGCGCGGACCGCGCCGGAGACACCGACGAGGGTGGTGTCGCCGCTGACGCCGCGTATGGCGGTGGGCCCCTGGATGCCGGAGACGACGGCTGCGGCGCCGACGACGCCGACCTCGACGGACGAGCCGGCCGGGACGGCGAGGGAGACGACGGCACTGCGGTGCCAGCCCTTGGGGTCGAGCCATTTGAGGAAGCCCTTCCAGGGCAGGTCCTCGTACGCGACGGTGAGGGTGGAGCCCTGCTGGGTCACGATCAGCGGGGGTCCTTCGACCTCGGAGATCTCCAGGCGGGCGGAACCTTCGTCCGTGCCCACGACGTTGACCGTTCCGTTGACGATACGCACGTTGAGTGCCGTCACCGGGTCGTCGAAGGTGAGCTTCTTCGGCTCTGCGACGGACCACTCGGACATGGTGCGACCTCCCTGGGTCGGCTGTGACGCAACATATCGCGTCTCTTATGGAACACGATATATCGCGGTTGTGCTGTGTCAAGTGACAAGGCGGCATCCCGGGGCGTAGGTGAGGTGTCATCGGGCGCCATGCGTGCCCCATTGAGCTTCATATGGGGGCAAATTGGCCTAGCGTATGGGCCATGGACGCGACATCCGTGGGAGCACTGCTGCTGTGCCGGGCGGAACCTGACGCCGTACGGCAACCGGCCCATCTGTTGCGCGAACGGCAGCTCCTCGTCGCGGCCGGCGACGAGTGGAGCGTGCTGGTCCCGGAGGGCAAGCCGTGGCTGGACGGCGGCGAACCGGTGGACCGGGTGCTCGCCGGCTGGGCCGCGGCGCTGGCGGTCGGTGCGAACTGGCCGGTGCTCGCGCTGTGGTGGGACGGCGACCGGGCCGGGTTCACGCTGGCGTCCGGATTCCGCCGGACGGTCGGGTACGTGTGGCTGGCGGACGGGACGCCGGTCGGCGAGGACGAGGCGATGCGGACGTTCGCGGCGCGGCTCGGCCTCGATCCGGTGCTGGACCTGCAGGCGCTGGAGCCGCTCACGCTGCCCGACCCGGGGGTGGACGCGCGGGCCCGGCTGCTGGGCCTGATCGCGGTGCTGGCCCGTGCGGGCCTGGCCCTGCCGACGGGAGTAGGCCCCGGCGAACCGGCCGACCGGCTGCGGTCGGTCGCGCGTGCGCAGGGCGCGGAGACGGTGGAGTGGTCGGGCTGGCGCGATGCGGTACGGGCGGAACTGGACGCGGTGGAGGAGGGCCCGCTGGGCCCCTGGCTCCGTGGCCCGAAGGCCCGTGTCCTGGGCGCGGCCCAGCTGGCGGCGGGGGTACCGCTGGCGGTGTGGGGGCTGCGGCGGCGCAGCGGGGGGTGGGTGGTCGCGGGGGCGGTGCTGATGGGGCATGGGGTGCTGGGGCTGGTGTACGACCGGATGCGGGGGCGTCGGGAGTAGTCCGGCGCGTGCCGGCGGGGCGGCCCACTACGGCGGGCCTGTGCCCCACCCCACCCCGCCCCCTCCCGGCCCGGGGCTCCGCCCCAAACCCCACTCCTCGGACGCCGGAGGGGCCGGAACTCAGCCTGGCCGGAGGCCGGGGCGCATCCCGGCTACTCGTCCTCGTCCTCGTCGTCCAGCCGCGCCAGCCACGTGGCCAGGCGCTCCACCGGGACCTCGAAGTCCGGGTTGAGGTCCACAAACGTACGCAGCTGTTCGGCGAGCCACTCGAAAGTGACCTCCTCCTCGCCGCGTCGCTTCTCCAGCTCCTCGATGCCGCGATCGGTGAAATACAAGACATGCTCCTGGTACTGACGGGGTCTACCCCTAGATTACGGCGACTTCCGACTCTCCCCTGCAACCGTGCAGGCCAGTAACGTCGTCGCCATTGCCGCAGAACCCAAATGCGTTGTCACAAGGGCGAGTTGGCCGTGGAGACGGGGGGACCGTGAACGGACGCGTCCAGCAGATCGAATTGCCCGGGGGAGCCGTAGTGCTCGCCCGGCTGTCCACCGCCGGCGCCGGCGGATACGGCGAGGACGACGAGGACGTCGGCTTCGTCGAGAACGTCACCGCCAAGGTCCAGCAGCTCGACCGGCTGATCACCGAGGTGGGCGCCTCGGTCCTCGAGGCCGCGGCCGCGGCCAAGCCGGACGAGGCCAGCGTCACCTTCGGCGTCGAGCTCACCGCCAAGTCCGGGGCCGCCCTCGCCGTACTCGCCGCTGGGGAGGCCAAAGCATCCGTCCAGGTCACCCTCACCTGGAAGCTGAAGGATCAGCCGGCCCAGGACCCCGCCCGGGACCCCGCCCAGGACCCGGCGGTCCCGCAGCCTGCCCCCGGCCCGGGTACCAGGACCTCATGAGCGATTCCGACTCCTTCATCGACGCCCTGACCCGCGCTGCCACCGTCCACCTCACGCCCGCGCGGCAGGGGCCGGACACCGCCGCCATGTGGGGCAGCGGCTTCTTTGTGGCGCCCGGCTGGGTGCTGACCTGCGCACACGTCCTCGCCCCCCATCTCAAGGGCGACCAGGCACGCGTCTTCCACCTCCGTGGCAGCGAAGTGAACGGCGGCGAGCCCCTCGAGGCGCAGCTCTCCTGCTGGCTGCTCGACGGAGAGCCGCGTGCCGAGCAGCGGGTACCCGTCGAGCAGGATCTCGCCCTGGTGCAGCTCGTCGAGCCCGACGTCGAGCACGAATGCGTCTGGCTCACGGACCGCACCGAGTACCCCGGCGGCCGCGGCATCGTCCAGGGCTACCGGCCCGAGCAGCAGGAGGACGGAGCCGCGAAGCGTGCCGTGCGGTGGAAGGCCGCCGCCACGATCAACGGCTTCGACGACGACTACGGGATGCGATTCCGGCCAGAGGCGGAGTTCCCCAAGGGCGGCTCGGGCTCCCCGGTCCTCGACGCACATACCGGCGCCGTCGTCGGCGTCCTCAAGTCCCGGCGCGTCAGCAGGGACGGCGGCACGGCCATCGCCGCCACCGCCCTGCGCCGGTTCGGCCCCACGTATCAGCTCGTCATGGCCGCGCACGACCGCTGGCACGGCCAGTCCCCGAAGGTCACCGGGCACAACTGGATCGAGCGCCAGGACCGGCTCCCGGGCGCCGGCGTGCACACCAGCGGCGAGCAGTGGGGCCCGGTCGACCGGCGCGAGGCACTGAGCCTGCTCGCCGGCGTACACCCGCCGGCCGGTATCCGCCCCGTCGCCGAGCTTGCCAAGAAGGCCCGCGGTGGCGTCGCCCCGCCGCCCGGGCAACTGCTGCCGCGTATCTGGCGCGACGGACACGGCCTGCTGTACGAGGCGGGTCAGCCCGTCGCCGCCATCGCCGCGCTGCACTACCTCCAGCTGGTGGTGGAGTACGAGCGCAGCCGCGGCGCCGAAGCCGCGCCGCTCGCCGAATGGGTGGCCCGGCGGCTTCAGGAGGTGCCCCGGATCGTGCACACCGTGGTGACCCAGGCGACGCTGCCGCCCGGACTCGTGCACCCGCGCACCGGAGGCGGCCAGGACCGGATCGTCGTCCGCTATCCGCGGCCCGGTGACGGGTCCGCCGTCGTCATCGTCGAGCTGGAGCCGGTCTGCGACGCCCGGCCCACCCGCTTCTACTGGCGGATACGGGTCGACGACGGCCATGACGTCAATGAGCCGCTGCACGAGGAGCAGACGGGCGACGGCGTCCCGCCCGAGCAGCTCGTCCAGAAGCTGCGCGGCGCGCTGGACGAGGTGTTCGCCTCGGTCGATTCGCCCGGTGCCCCGGCCCCCCTCGAAGTCGCCCTGCCCGTGGACCATTTCGACACCGCCGTGCACCGCTGGCAGCTCACCGAGATGGCCCGGCTGCACCATCCGGCGTACGTCGGCGTACGACGGATGGTGGTGCTGCGTGACCTTGCGAGACGAGGAGAACCGGACACCGTTTGGCTGCGCCGCTGGGAGGGGATGCTGGCCGCCGAGGCGCTCACCGCCTGCCGGACTCCGCCGCAGCGCCAGGTCCCCCGGCCCCGCCACTTCGAGGAAATGCCGCCGTCCGCCGTACCCGTCCTGTGCCGGCCCGCAGGCAGGGGCGTCGGACGGAGAGCCATCGGCATGGCACTTCAGGCCGGACACGGCATCGCCCTCTGGCACACCGACGGCCATCCCGACCACAGTTGTACGGAGTTCTGCGAGGACGTGCACCAGGGCGCGGCCGCACTGCTCGCACAGACCGCGGGCGCGATTGAGCTTCCCGACCGGCTGCGCCGTATCCGGGACGACATCAGCGGATCGAGGAACAGCACACACTGGGCGGAGGGGGTGGCCATGCTTTACGACGACCCGAGCCGCCCGCTGCCGGCCGACGACAGCGCACCGGTGGACTCCCCATGAGGAGCCGCCGCCGAGCAGTGGGACGCCACGGTGGTGGGTACGTCACCGACGTGGTCCGCCACGGGTCCCACCGGCCGCCGACGAGGAGCGAGCGATGGACGACTGGCTGATCTACCGTGGCGTCGGCGCGCCGGATCCCGACCGGATCCGGCGCCTTCCGCCGCCGCCGCCCTGGCGCGCCTTCTCGGGGGAGCCGCTGCCCGACCCGGCGCCGCCGATCGACACCTCATCGACCCGGCGGCTCGGCGCGCGTGTCGAGGCCCCGCCCGCCCAGGACGCCGAAGCACTCGAACTGATCAATGCGGCCCTCTACTTGAGGCGCCCGCTCCTCGTCACCGGTGAGCCGGGCTCCGGCAAGTCGACGCTCGCGCACTCCGTCGCGTACGAACTCGGCCTCGGCCGGGTGCTCCAGTGGCCCATCGTCAGCCGCACCGAGCTGAAGGACGGGCTGTACACCTACGACGCGATCGGCCGGCTCCAGGACGCCCAGCTCGCCGAGCGCCAGGCCGACGACATCGGCCGGTACATCAGGCTCGGGCCGCTGGGCACCGCGCTGCTGCCCGCCGAGCGGCCCCGCGTGCTGCTCATCGATGAGCTCGACAAGAGCGACATCGACCTGCCGAACGATCTGCTCAACGTGGTGGAGGAGGGGGAGTTCGCCCTCCCGGAGCTGGAACGGATGGCCGACCGGCCCGGTCAGGACGAGGTGCGGGTGCTCACCGACGACGGCCGCCGGGCGCCGGTGCGGGACGGCCGGGTGCGCTGTCACGCGTTCCCCTTCGTGGTGATGACCAGCAACGGCGAGCGTGACTTCCCGGCCCCGCTGCTGCGCCGCTGTATCCATCTGCATCTCGACCCGCCCCGGGACGAGCGGCTGGCCGCGATGGTCCAGGCGCACTTCGGCGCGGGGTCCGACGAGCGGAACCTCGATCTGATCGGCCAGTTCACCCGGGAGGACGGCGACGGCGAACTGCGCCCCACCGACCAGCTGCTGAACGCGATCTTTCTCACGCAGCACGCGGTACGTGAGGAGCCGGGGCGGCGCGAGGAGATAGCCGAGCTGCTGATACGTCCTCTCGAGACCAGGCAGCGGTGACGAAGTGAAAGCCGCCCATCCGCTCCCCGGCGCGCTCACCGCGCTGGTCACGCGGTTGCGCGAGGCCGAACTGAAGCCGACTGCGGAGGAGTTGGCCGACGCCCTGTGGCTGTCCCGCTTTGTACCGGCGGCCGCCTCCCGCGACCCCGGCGCCGCGCCCGCCGGGCCTGCCGGACCGCAGCCGGCGAACCCCGCTCCCGTGGACGTCGCCAAGACGTCCACGCCCTCGTCGTTCACGCCGGGCCCGGTACCGCGCACCCGGATCGACCTGTTCGGGCCCGCGCAGTCGGGCGGCGCGGCCGGCGGCGTACCGGACGGGGGTCTGCGGAGGGTTCCCGTGCCGGCCGCCGCCGTACTCCCCGACGCGCTCGCGTTGCAGCGTGCCCTGCGGCCGCTGCAGCGCTACCGGCCGCCCATGCGCCTGGTGCGCCGCGAGCTCGACGAGGTCGCGACGGCCGACCGGGCCGCCGACACCGGACTGGTGGTGCCGGTGCTTTCCGCGGTACGGCGGCGCGAGGCGCGTCTGGCCCTCGTCATGGACGCTTCCTCGTCCAATGTCGTGTGGAAGAAGGCACTCGACGAGCTGCGGCAGGTATGCGAACGCGCCGGAGCCTTCCGCGAGATCGCCGTCCACCATGTGCGCGAGGACGAGCCCGCCCCGGCCCAGCTCGGCGACCCCACAGGACGGCAGCTGACCCTGGTGCTCAGCGACTGCGCGGGCCCCATGTGGCGCAGCGGCCGGATGCAGCGGCTGCTGCACATCTGGGCGTCGACCGCACCGGTCGCCGTGGTGCAGCCGCTGCCGCAGCACATGTGGCGGCGTACGCATCTGCCCGCACGGCCCGGACTGTTGCGGCGGCGGGAAGGCCCTGCCGGGCGGCTGGAGTTCAACCCGCAGTACGGCGGTGCCGAGGGCGGCATTCCGGTGCCCGTGCTCGCGCTGCGCCGTTCCTCCTTCGAGGCCTGGACGCAGCTGGTGGCCGGCGCCACCGGCCAGTCGCTGAACGCCGCGGCGGGCCTGGTCAGAGGCCGTCACGGGCCGGCCGCCGGCCGGGCCCGTACGGCATGGGACATCGACGCGGGCGAGCGGGTGCGGGCCTTCCGCAGGACCGCGTCACCGGCCGCCGCACAACTCGCGATCTATCTGTCGGCGGTGCCGCTCGTCCTTCCCGTGATGCAGCTCGTCCAGCGCGCGATGCTGGTCCGCAGCAGTCCCGATGTGCTGGCGGAGGTGCTGCTCAGCGGGCTGCTGCGACGTGACGACAAGGGCCCGGCCGAGGACGACGGCGGCCCCTCGTACAGCTTCCTGACCGGCGTACGCGAAGAGCTGCTCGGCCAACTGGGGGCGAGCAGCGCGGCGTTGGTGCTCAAGCACTGCTCCGAGTACGTCGAGACGCGCTACGGGCGTACGGTACGGAACTTCCCGGCCATGGCCGCGGCCTTTCTCGCCGGCTCGGTGGACCCGAGGCCCGTGGTCCTGAGCAGTCCGGACAGCCACGGCCTTTCCGCCTTCGCGCAGGTGTCCGCACAGGTGCTGCGGAGGCTCGGCGCGGCCGAGCGGACCGCACCACCCGGCCGCCCGCCGGGCGAGGGACCGGCCGGACTGGTGGCACAGGCGCGCGCCTGCCTGGCGCATTTCGGCGAGTACGGGACCGTGCGCGACCTGGACGCGGCGATCCAACTGCTCGGGTCGGCCACCCAGGCCGAACGGCGCACCACCGAACGGGCCGCGCTCTACGGGGAGCTGGCCGAGGCCCTGTTGCGGCGCTGGCTGGTGCGCCCGCTCCCGGAGGACCTGCGTGAGGCGCTCGACGCCGCCCAGAACGCGATCACCGGGAAGCCACAGGCGCATCTGACGCTGGCGCGGGTGCTGGAGGCAATGGCGGACGAGGTGGAGGCGGGCCGGCTCAGCCCCCCGCTGATACCGGAGTGGGTACGGGTACAGACTGCCGGGAAGGCCCATGACCCGGGCCTGGTGGCGTCGGTACTGCTGTCGACCGCGGACACCAGTCTCGCCGAGCTGACCGACACCACTCCGCGGTCGGAAGGCGCGCGGCTGCTCGCTCAGACCGCCGCGGCGGCCAGGATCCGCGTGCTGCGGCGCCTTGCGGTGACCGGCGCGCCGTACGCGCTGCGCGGCGCCGGCCGGCCGGAGGACTGGTTCACCGGCACTCTGCGGACCGCGCTCTCCGTCGTCCGTCTGCTGCTGGCCGACGAACACCGGGAGTCCGCGCTGCTCATCAGGGGCGGACTGCTGCTCGAACTGGCCCGCCACCACCGGGGCGAGGGCCCGGTGGCCAGGGACGCCGACGAGCAGGACCGGATCGCCGCCCGCGCCTTCGCCGACCGGGCCGACAACGATCTGCACGCCGGCATCGACGGACTCGACTGGGACGCCGTCCCGCAGGCGGAGCTCTGCCGCGCCTGGCTGGACTACGCCGACGCCATCGAGTTCGCCCACGAGGACCTGGACGACGACGACAGGCTGCGTATCCTGCAGGCCCTCGACCAGGCGCGCCGGCATGTGGGCAAGGACGAGGAGGCCGAGGCCGGCTGTCTGCTGCGGATGGCCCGCGTGCTGGAGCAGCGGTACGCGTCCACCGGCGGCTGGGTGCACCGCGACTCGGCGATCGCCGCCTGGACCTCAGCGCTGCCGCTGTTGCCTCCGGGCGATCCCCGCCGCGCCGTGATCCTCACCGCACTCGGCAGGCAGCTGGCCGAGCGGGGCGTGGACAAGGACTCGGCCGTCGACGTGCACGCGGCCGTACGGGCACTGCGCGGCGCCATCGAGGAGACACCCGGCGGCGATCCCGAACTGCCGCGCCGCAGGGCCCTGCTGGGCCATGCGTACATCGAGCGCTTCCGTGCCGAGGAAGCGGTCGCCGACCTCCACGAGGCGGACTGGGCCCTGGGCGCGACGGCCCGTGGCGCGGACGATCCCGAACTGGCGGCCTACGCCTGGTGGTACCGGGCACTGGCATCCTCGCTCCTCGCCCAGCGCACCGCCTCGCCCCCCAGGCTCAGCGACGCCGCCGCCTACTTCCGCCGCGCCGCCGCCGAGCCGAGGACCGGCGGCCTCACCGAACGGGCCGTCACCGCCCAGTGGATGAGAGCCACCCGCCTGGAACGCACCGCGGGCCCCGAGCGCGCCCTGGAGGAACACCGGGCGGTGCTTCACATGCTGGTCGCCGCGGACGCGGACGACCTGGAGGCGGCGGATCTCGTACGCCAGGAGCTGGCCAGACTCGGGGCCGCGGGCACCACCTGAGCGCGACAGGCGGGTGGCGCGACAGGCATCCGAGCGTGACAGGCCGGGTCGGCTCGCGCCGGAGGACAGAACAGACCGACCTCTCGTCAGACCGAAGGGCCCGTCCCCGCGCTCGGCGCGCGGGGACGGGCCCTTGGTGACGTACGACCAACCGGTCAGGCCTCGAAGACCTCGTTGACCAGCTGCTGCTGCTCCGCCTGGTGGCGCTTGGCCGAGCCGACCGCCGGGGACGAACCGTGCGAGCGCGAGATGCGGCGCAGGCGTTCGCCGTGCGGGATGTCCGCGCCGACTGCCAGGTCCAGGTGGTCGATCAGGTTGAGCGCGATGAACGGCCACGCACCCTGGTTCGCCGGCTCCTCCTGCGCCCACAGGTACTTCTCGGCGTTCGGGAACTTGGCGATCTCCGCCTGGAGCTCGGCACCCGGCAGCGGGTACAGGCGCTCGAGGCGGATGATCGCGGTGTCCGTGTTGCCGCGCTTGACCCGCTCGGCGTCCAGGTCGTAGTAGACCTTGCCGGTGCAGAAGACGACCTTGCGGACCGCATTCGGGTCCACCGAGTCGTCACCGATCACCGGGCGGAAGCCGCCGGTGAGGAACTCCTCCGCCTTCGACGCCGCCGCCTTCAGACGCAGCATCGACTTCGGCGTGAAGACGATCAGCGGCTTGTGGTGCGGGTTGTGGACCTGCCAGCGCAGCAGGTGGAAGTAGTTCGACGGCAGGGTCGGCATGGCGACCGTCATGTTGTTCTGCGCGCACATCTGCAGGAAGCGCTCAGGACGGGCGGACGAGTGGTCCGGGCCCTGGCCCTCGTAGCCGTGCGGCAGCAGCAGGGTGACGCCGGAGGTCTGGCCCCACTTCTGCTCGGCCGAGGAGATGAACTCGTCGACGACGGTCTGCGCGCCGTTGACGAAGTCACCGAACTGCGCCTCCCACATGACCAGCGCGTCCGCGCGTGCCAGCGAGTAGCCGTACTCGAAGCCCATCGCCGCGTACTCGCTCAGCAGCGAGTCGTAGACGTTGAAACGGGCCTGGTCCTCGGAGAGGTACTGCAGCGGGGTGTAGTCCTCGCCGGTCTCCTGGTCCACCAGCACCGCGTGGCGCTGGCCGAACGTGCCACGCCGGGTGTCCTGGCCGGACAGCCGGACGGGGGTGCCCTCCATCAGCAGCGAGCCGATGGCGAGCGTCTCGCCCATGCCCCAGTCGATCGTGCCGTCCTCCACCGAGGCCGCACGGCGCTGCATCTGCGGCATCAGACGCGGGTGGACCGTGATCCGGTCGGGGATATTGACCTGGGACTCGGCGATCCGCTTCACGACCTCCTGGGAGACCGCGGTGGTGACAGTCACCGGGAACTCGGCCTGAGCGTCCGGGACATGCGCCGGGGACGGCTGGCTGGTGGCCTCGCGGACCTCCGCGAAGACCTTCTCCAGCTGCCCCTGGAAGTCCTGGAGCGCCTGCTCCGCCTCTTCCAGCGTGATGTCGCCGCGACCGATCAGCGACTCGGTGTAGAGCTTGCGCACCGAGCGCTTCTTGTCGATCAGGTTGTACATCTGCGGGTTGGTGAACTGCGGGTTGTCGCCCTCGTTGTGACCGCGGCGGCGGTAGCAGATGAGGTCGATCACGACGTCCTTGTTGAACGTCTGGCGGAACTCGAAGGCGAGCCGCGCCACGCGGACCACGGCCTCCGGGTCGTCGCCGTTCACATGGAAGATCGGCGCCTCGATCATGCGGGCCACATCGGTCGCGTACATCGACGAACGCGAGGACTCCGGGGCGGCGGTGAAGCCGACCTGGTTGTTGATGACGATGTGGACCGTGCCGCCGGTGCGGTAGCCGCGCAGCTGCGACATGTTCAGCGTCTCGGCGACGACACCCTGGCCGGCGAAGGCCGCGTCACCGTGCAGGGCGACGGGCAGGACCGTGAAGTCCGTGCCGCCCTTGTTGATGACGTCCTGCTTGGCGCGGGCGACACCCTCGAGGACCGGGTCGACGGCCTCGAGGTGGGACGGGTTGGCGACCAGCGAGACCTTGATCTGCTCGCCGTCCAGACCCGTGAAGGTGCCGTTGGCGCCCAGGTGGTACTTCACGTCGCCGGAGCCGTGCATCGACTTCGGGTCGAGGTTGCCCTCGAACTCCCGGAAGATCTGCGCGTACGACTTGCCGACGATGTTCGCGAGGACGTTCAGCCGGCCGCGGTGGGCCATGCCGATGACGACCTCGTCCAGGCGCGACTCGGCGGCCGAGTCGATGACCGCGTCGAGCAGCGGGATGACGGACTCGCCGCCCTCGAGCGAGAACCGCTTCTGGCCGACGTACTTGGTCTGCAGGAAGGTCTCGAAGGCCTCGGCGGCGTTGAGGCGACGCAGGATCCGCAGCTGCTCCTCGCGCTCGGGCTTGGTGTGCCCGCGCTCGACCCGGTCCTGGATCCACTTGCGCTGCTTGGGGTCCTGGATGTGCATGAACTCGATGCCGGTGGTGCGGCAGTACGAGTCGCGCAGCACGCCCAGCACGTCACGCAGCTTCATCAGGGACTTGCCGGAGAAGCCGCCGACGGCGAACTCGCGCTCCAGGTCCCACAGCGTGAGGCCGTGCTCGGTGATGTCCAGGTCGGGGTGCTTGCGCTGGCGGTACTCCAGTGGGTCGGTGTCGGCCATGACATGGCCGCGGACCCGGTAGGAGTGGATCAGCTCGAAGACACGCGCCGCCTTGGTGACGTCGTCGTCGTGCGAGGCGTCGATGTCCCTGAGCCAGCGGACCGGCTCGTAGGGGATGCGCAGCGCCTCGAAGATCTCGTCGTAGAAGCCGCTCTCACCGAGCAGCAGGTTCGCGACGATACGGAGGAACTCGCCCGACGCGGCACCCTGGATGACGCGGTGGTCGTACGTCGAGGTGAGAGTCATCACCTTCGAGATGCCCAGCTTGTTCAGGGTGTCCTGCGAGGTGCCCTGGAACTCGGCCGGGTAGTCCATCGAGCCGACGCCCATGATGACCGACTGGCCGGGCATCAGACGCGGGACCGAGTGGACGGTGCCGAGGCCGCCCGGGTTGGTGAGGGAGACAGTCACACCCGTGAAGTCGTCCATCGTGAGCTTGTTGTTGCGGGCGCGGCGGACGATGTCCTCGTACGCCTGCCAGAACTCGAAGAAGTTGAGGGTGTCGGCCTTCCTGATGCCGGCGACGACCAGCTGGCGGTCGCCGTTCGGCTTCACCAGGTCGATGGCCAGACCGAAGTTCACATGGTCCGGCTTGACCAGGGTCGGCTTGCCGTCCTTCTCCGTGAAGGAGTAGTTCATCGACGGCATGGCCTTGATGGCCTGCACCATCGCGAAGCCGATGAGGTGGGTGAAGGAGACCTTCCCGCCCCGGGCGCGCTTGAGGTGGTTGTTGATGACGATGCGGTTGTCGAACAGCAGCTTCACCGGGACGGCGCGGACGGACGTGGCCGTCGGCATCTCCAGCGAGGCGTTCATGTTCCTGGCGACCGCGGCGGACGGGCCGCGCAGCGTCACGTACTCGGGCCCGGCCGGGGCCTCGGTGGCCGGGGCAGCGGCGGCCTCGGCCGGCTTGGCGGCGGCCGGGGCGGGCTTCACGGGCGCCGGAGCGGCGGCCGTGGGCTTCTCCGGGGCGGCGGGCGCGGCTGCGGCAGGGGCCGGAGCGGCCGGTGCCGGTGCCGGTGCCGCCGGCTTCGTGGCCGGGGCGGGCGACGGCGCGGCCTGCGGCGTGGTCACCGCAGCCCCCGCGGCTGCGGCACCCTCGGGCTTGTCCGCCGTGCCGGAAGTACCCGGCTTGTAGTCGGCGAAGAAGTCCCACCAGGCACGGTCGACCGAATTGGGGTCCTGGAGGTACTGCTGGTAGATCTCGTCGACGAGCCACTCATTGGGCCCGAACGCGGCGGCAGGGTTCTTACCCTGCCCGCCTTGGTCGGTCGAGATGCTCGAGTTACTGGGGGACTGAGACGACACGGCGGTAACCGCCCTCTTCCGCTTCACAAGGTGATGGACAGCGGAAATAAAGGCTACGCCTCCCTGGCCGAGAGGTGCAGGCGGGGCGGGCCATCGTCGCGCAAGTCACACCGAAGGGCGGGTTTCGGGGCTGTGAATGGCGGGAAACAGGCACAGTTCCGCTTCGCCACGGGTATGCCACACCGCGGCTGCGACCCGTCGGCCCGCACCCCGGACGACGTTCTGGCCCGTTATTGGCCACGCCCTCACTCCGTACACGCAGAATGCGTGCTTCCGGTTCGAACCCTACGTCAACCGCGTGCCGCCCGGATGCCCGGAAGGGTGACCTGGATCCGGCAGCCCCGGGAGGATTCGGCCACCCCGATGCGCCCGCCGTGCAGATCCACCGCCCAGCGCGCGATCGCGAGGCCCAGGCCCGTACCGCCGTCGCTGCCCGGTCCGTGAGGTGAGATGACGCTGCCGCGGTTGAAGCGCTCGAAGACCCGGTGGCGCTCCGGCTCCGGGATGCCGGGGCCCTCGTCGAGCACTTCCAGGTCGAGGGACTCCGGCCGCGGGCCGCGCCTGGCCCGTACGGTCACGCGGCCGTGCGGCGGGGAGTGCTTGACGGCGTTGTCGATCAGATTGGCCACCACCTGGTGCAGCCGCTCGGCGTCCGCGTGCGCGGTCAGCTCGGGCGGTGACACATCCAGGTGCAGATGCACGTCGGTGCGCGTGTGGTTGCCCGACCCGGAGGTGAGACTCCGCTGGGCGGCGGCCAGACTGGCCTCCTTCAGCACGCCGGAGAGGTACGGCCAGACCTCGAAGCGGCGGGCCCGCAGCGTGACGACGCCGTTGTCGAGCCGGGACAGGTCGAGGAGTGTCTCCACCAGGCGGCCCAGGCGCTCTATCTGTTTGAGCGCGGTGCGCATGGTCTCCGGGTCGGCGGCCGACACGCCGTCCACGACGTTCTCGAGCACGGCGCGCAGCGCGGCTATCGGCGTGCGCAGCTCGTGCGAGACATTCGCGACCAGCTCCTTGCGGTGCTGGTCCACGGCCTCCAGATCGTCGGCCATGCGATTGATGGTGGAGGCCAGGTCGCCGAGCTCGTCACGGCGGTCGGCACCGCTCACCCGGCGGGTGAAGTCGCCGTGCGATATGCCCTTGGCGACGGTGTTCATCTCATCCAGCGGCGCGGTCAGGCTGTGCGCCACGAACTGGGTGATCAGAAGGGTCGCTATCACCGAGAACACCGTGATGAAACGGATCTCGGTCTGGGTGCGCAGGGCGACCACCAGCAGACCGGTGGTGATGAAGACCGAGACGACGACGAGCGTCCCGAGCTTGGTCTTGATCGAGATCGAGATCGAATCGGAGCCCGTCCGGCTCCGGCGGCCGCGCAGCCCGTTCCAGGGCCGCAGCCGTCTCATGGCCGCCGCCTCATGGTGCCGGCGTCTCCAGTGCGTAGCCGACGCCGTGGACGGTACGGATCCGCTCCGCGCCGATCTTGCGGCGCAGGGCCTTGATGTGGCTGTCGACGGTCCGGGTGCCCGAGGCGTCGGCCCAGTCCCACACCTCCGCGAGCAGCTGCTCGCGGGAGAGGACCGCGCGCGGCGTGTTCGCCAGGCAGACCAGCAGGTCGAACTCGGTGGGTGTGAGATGTACGTCCTCGCCGCGCACCCGGACCCGGCGCTGGGCGTGGTCGATCTCCAGCTCGCCGAGGCGGAGGATGCCGCTGCGCGGCGTCACCGCGGCGAGCGCGGCGCGCTCCACCCGGCGCAGCAGTACATGCACCCTCGCCGCGAGCTCCCGCATCGAGAACGGCTTGGTCATGTAGTCGTCCGCGCCGACACCGAGGCCGACCAGCATGTCGGTCTCGTCGTCGCGCGCCGTGAGCATCAGCACCGGGACGGGACGCGTCGCCTGGACCCGGCGGCAGACCTCGAGGCCGTCGAAGCCCGGCAGCATCACATCGAGAACCATCAGATCGGGCTGCCAGGCCTCGGCCGCGTCGACGGCGGCAGGGCCGTCCACGGCCGTCTGCACCACAAAGCCCTCTGCCCGTAGACGCGCGGCGATGGCGTCGACGATCGTCGCGTCGTCCTCGACGACCAGCACCCGGCGCTGAGCGCCGGGTGTGGCCGCGACGCCGTTGTGCGTGGTGTGTGTCTGCTCCATCGCCCCGCCCCTGTACGCGTTCTCGCGAGCTGCATCCTGATGTGGATGACGAATTAGATGCCGTGTGTAGGTCAGCAGCGTAAGGGCTCTTACCGTGTCCCGGCTACGCAGGGCGAACAGCGAGATGGACCACGTCGGGTACTCCTCGGGCAACCCGGATCTCTTCGGTTGTAACCCCGGTGAATCCGGCATTCCGCAACGCATCCTCGAACGCGGAGGAGGGTTGCGCGGACCAGACGGCGAGGATTCCGCCCGGCTCCAACCGGCCCTGGCAGGCGGCGAGTCCGGCCGGTGAGTAGAGGGTTTCGTTGTCGTCGGTGACGGTCCAGTCGGGTCCGTTGTCGATGTCGAGACAGAGGGCGTCGTAGCGGTCCGTAGTGGTGCGCAGATACGTGACGAGATCCGTGTGCAGGATCACGCTGCGGGGATCGGCGAGTGCGTCGCCGGAGATCGCGGCAAGGGGCCCCGTGCGGTGCCAGTCGATGATCGCCTGCTCGCGCTCGACGACGGCGATTCGGCGCCAGCGGGGGTTCGCCGCGGCACGGGCCAGCGAGAAGCCGACGCCGAGACCACCGATGAGCACGGACGGCGCGGGGTGGTCGGCGAGCGCGTCGAGTGCCGCGTCGACGAGCAGGCGCTCGGAGCGGCCGTCAGAGGTGTCCATCAGGAAGCACCCGTTGGCGATGATCTCGTGATGCTCGCCGTGCTGCCGCAGTACGACCTCCCCGTGCGGCCCCTCGCGCCGGTCGAGGACGACGGGGCCGTCGGTGGGGCCGTCGGTTTGGAGCGGCATGGCGGTGGCCTCCGGGCAATTGGTCTCCCCCGCGGGAGGCGGGGAGTGGTCGGACGCGTTGCGATGGCCATGTTTGCGGGACGGGGCGAGAGGGACAAATGCTTTCCGGGCCGGCGAGTTCGGGCCCCGCGGGCTGCCGGCCGGTTGCACGGGCCCAGGCCCGCAACCGCGGCCCGGCGGCCGGGAACGGTGGGCGCACCCAGGCGGATCGCAGGACGTACGCGCACGCCGGCTCCCGGCTCAGCCGGCGCCGACCAGGGCCGCCGAGGCCGTGGCGATGCCCACCGTCCCATGGGTATTGCGCGCCGTCCGAACTCTGCCGTGTGCCCGGGCACTGCCCCTCAACGGCCGGATCCCCAGGGGCTGCAGCCGGATCACGGCCCGCTCGGCAAGACCTGACGTGCGCACGACGCCCGAGGTGGGGTCAAGGTTGCCTCATGTGGCGCAGGTCATAGACGGGGGTGAAGGTGATCGCGTTGGGTGGGGGTTCGTTCGGGGCTTGACGAGAGGGGCCTGACGCGTGGAACAGCTGACGACGCGCGATCCGCTCACGGGTCAGGAGCTGCTCGGCGGCATCCCGACCCAGCGCGCGGCGCCGGCGCGGGTGGCGACGCCCGCCCTCCCGTCCGCGCCCACGCCCGCCCCGTGCCTGACGCCGCCTCTCCGGCGGCAGGCGCTCCAGCTGCTGCCCACGCCGACCGGGGCACCCTTCACCTTCTGCTACGTCCTCGTCCTGCTCGCCACCTCGCTCTTCGCGGAGTACGGAGACCCTGCCACCGTCTCCTCGCTGCTCCGCGGCTCCAGCACCGATGTCGCCCACTTGGCGCACACGCCCCTGCTCGTTCTCGGTGCCAGCGCGCTGTGGGTCGCGGGCGGCCTGCTGGGCCCGTACGCCATCGCCTTCCTCTTCACGCTCACCGCGCTCGAACGCCGCATCGGCGGCCGGCGCGCCGCCGGAGTCTTCCTGGCGGGCCATGTCGCCGCGACGCTGGCCACCGAGATACCGGTCGCCGTCTCGGTGGTGACCGGACATCTGCCCGCCAGCTCCCTGCACCGCCTCGACTACGGCATCAGCTTCGGTCTGATGGCGAGCATCGGCGCCCTGGCCGGACTGCTCCGCCCGGTGGCTCGTGCGACGCTGCTCGGCTTTGTGTCCCTGATGCTCGTCCAGGACCTGCTGGCTCTCGAGGACCCGCTCACCAACTGGGGGCATCCGCTGGCCCTGTTGGCCGGAATCGTCTGCTGGCCGGCGGTGCGCCGCGCCTCGGCGCGGCGGAAAGAGTCCGTGTTCCACGGCCGGTGAGCATTGAGGGCGCAGGCCCCGAGGTGCCGCGGCGGAGTGCCGGCGAAGTCCCTCTTCCGCGATCCGGACGGCAACACGCTCCGGATCGTCGGGCGCGGCCGACCGCCTCGGTGAGCGGTCAGTCCTGCGGGAGCGCGGCGAACACCGCCCGCAGGGCCGGCAGCCGTGTCGTGTCATCGGTGGTGACGGTATGACCGGCGTACGTGAGCCGGTACGTGAACCCGTCCGCGATCGGGCTGCCCGTGGCCTCGCGTGGCAGGTGGGCGAAATCCGCCTTCTCCAGGGCTCGGCGCAGCGCCGCCAGCTCGGCCGGTGCCATCCGGCCGGTCCGGGCGGGTCCGGTCCTGGAGGACGTGGTGTATGTGCCGTCGTCCTGGACCAGCAGCGTGTTGTGAACGCCGGCGATACCGCCGGTGACCGTCACCCCGACCAGTGGCCGCGCCGGAGCGGGATTCGCCGAGGCCGAGGCAGAGGCGGAGGCCGGGGTCGAGGCCGGGGTCGCGGTGGCGGCCGAGGCCGGCGGTGCGGGCGAGGTGCCCGCTGATTCCGCGGGGCTCGGCGACCCGGCGCCGCCGCCCCCCGCGCACCCCGCCGCCAGGACGGCCGCCAGCAGCACGCCCGCGGTACCGCACCGAGCCCGTGTGATCAGTCGCATGCGTCCACCTGTCGTCCGTACCGCACCAGTACGTGTCCGCAGTATCGCCTCCGGCACCCCGGCCGGTCAGGCGTACGGGCCGGCCGGTCGGGCGTACGCGTCAGGCGGACGGGTCGAAGTAGAGGCTGACCAGCGGGGCCTGCGTCCGCCAGCCCAGCGACTCGTACAGCGCCCGTCCGTCGCGCGTCGCGCCCAGCACGCCGATGCCGGCGCCCTGCTCGACCGCCGCGTTGTGGAGCGTGCGCATCACCAGGCTGCCGAGCCCGTTGCGCCGGTGCGCGGGTGAGGTCTCCACCTGGTCGGCGACGGCGGTTGCGCCGGTCGGCGCGATCTGGCCGCGGGCGGCGAACGAGCCGTCCGCCGCGACCACCAGGGCTCGGGTGACGCCGCCGCGGGACCACGTCCTGAGGGCGTAGCCGTCGGGCACGGCGGTCTCGGTACGGCGGAGCTCGGCCCACATCAGCCAGCCGGGGTCGTCGACCCGCCAGTCCGGTCCGGCCCAGGAAAGGACGGACGCGGGGTCGGCGAACACCTTGAGCCAGATGCTCGGGGCCGCGACCGTGTCGGCGATCTTGCGGACGGTCGCCTCGTCGTCGGCGGTCAGAACATGCCGCCTGGCGTGTTTGACCTGGCCCACGTCGATGCTGAACCCCCAGGGTTCGGCGACGGGATCCGCGGCGCCGCGCGAGGCGGCCCAACCGTGGACCCAGGCCCGGACGGTCTCGGCGGTGGACTCGAAGGGCATCCGTACTCCTCGGGCAGCAGTCGGGATCAGTAATAGGTGCTATTCGCATTCATCCATTACATCGCGACGGTCGCGACTCGGCGAGAGCTGATCGCTGACAGCGAACAGGCCCGAGGGAACATCTCCGGGGCTCCGTGCATTGAGTCCATAAAGCTCAACTTGACTGCCAAAGGGGAGATCATGGCCTCGACGTCCACACCGCTCACCTTGCCCGTGCTGCCGCTCGACGACGAGGTCGTGCTGCCCGGAATGGTGGTGCCGCTCGACCTGTCCGACAACGAAGTGCGTGCCGCGGTGGAGGCCGCCCAAGCTGCCGCCCGGTCCAGCGGTGCGAGCAAGCCGACCGTGCTTCTTGTTCCGCGCATCGACGGCTCCTATGCCGGCACCGGTGTGCTCGGGACCGTCGAGCAGGTCGGCAGACTCTCCGACGGCGACCCCGGCGCGCTCATCCGGGGCCGCGGCCGGGTGAAGATCGGCGCGGGCACCACAGGACCCGGCGCCGCGCTCTGGGTCGAGGGCGCCCGGATCGACGAGAGCGCGCCCGAACCCCTGCCGGGCTCGGTCGCCGACCTCGTCAAGGAGTACAAGGCGCTCGCCACCAGTTGGCTGAAGAAGCGCGGCGCATGGCAGGTCGTGGACCGGGTCCAGCAGATCGACGATGTCTCGCAGCTCGCCGACAACTCCGGCTACTCGCCGTTCCTCACCACCACTCAGAAGATCGAACTGCTCGAGACCGCCGACCCGGTGGCCCGGCTCCAGCTCGCCACCGAACAGCTGCGCGAACACCTCGCCGAGCAGGACGTCGCCGAGGCCATCGCCAAGGACGTCCAGGAGGGTGTCGACAAGCAGCAGCGCGAATTCCTGCTGCGCCGTCAGCTCGAGGCCGTACGCAAGGAGCTGCGCGAGCTCAACGGGGCCACCGACGCCGCGGACGAGTCCGACGACTACCGCACGCGCGTCGAGGCCGCCGATCTCCCCGAGAAGGTGCGGGAAGCCGCCCTCAAGGAGGTCGAGAAGCTGGAGCGCTCCAGCGATCAGAGCCCCGAGGGCTCCTGGATCCGCACCTGGCTCGACACCGTCCTGGAGCTGCCCTGGAACGAGCGGACCGATGACACTGCCGAGCACGACATCCAGGGCGCCAAGGCGATCCTGGACGCCGAGCACGCCGGTCTGCAGGACGTGAAGGAGCGGATCACCGAATACCTGGCGGTGCGCAAGCGGCGCGCCGACCGGGGGCTCGGTGTGGTCGGCGGCCGGCGCGGGGGCGCGGTGCTCGCGCTCGTCGGCCCGCCCGGCGTCGGCAAGACCTCACTCGGCGAGTCCGTGGCGCACGCCATGGGCCGGAAGTTCGTCCGGGTCGCGCTCGGCGGCGTACGGGACGAGGCGGAGATCCGCGGCCACCGGCGCACGTACGTCGGCGCGCTGCCCGGCCGTATCGTCCGCGCCATCAAGGAGGCCGGTTCGATGAATCCGGTCGTCCTGCTCGACGAGATCGACAAGGTCGGCTCCGACTTCCGCGGCGACCCGGCCGCGGCGCTGCTCGAAGTCCTGGACCCGGCGCAGAACCACACCTTCCGTGATCACTACCTGGAGGTCGAACTCGACCTGTCCGACGTGGTGTTCCTGGCCACGGCGAACGTCCTGGAAGCCATCCCGGAGGCGCTGCTCGACCGGATGGAGCTGGTCAGGCTCGACGGCTACACCGAGGACGAGAAGGTCGTCATCGCCAGGGACCACCTGCTGCCGCGCCAGCTGGAGCGGGCGGGGCTGGAGTCCGGCGAGGTGACCCTGGACGACTCGGCGCTGCGCAGGCTGGCCGGCGAGTACACCCGGGAAGCGGGCGTACGCAACCTGGAGCGTTCGGTGGCCAGGCTGCTGCGGAAGGTGGCGTCCCAGCACGAACTGGGCGAGCGGGAGCTGCCGTTCACGATCGGCGCGGAGCAGCTGCGCGGTCTGATCGGACGGCCGCACCATGTGCCCGAGTCCGCTCAGGACCCGGCCGAGCGCCGTACGGCGGTGCCCGGCGTGGCCACCGGCCTCGCGGTCACCGGCGCGGGCGGCGACGTCCTGTTCGTCGAGGCCTCGCTGGCCGACCCGGAGACGGGCGCGGCGGGACTGACCCTCACCGGCCAGCTCGGCGACGTGATGAAGGAGTCCGCGCAGATCGCATTGAGCTTCCTGCGCTCGCACGGCGCGGAACTGGAGCTTCCGGTGGCCGATCTCAAGGACCGGGGCGCGCATATCCACTTCCCGGCGGGCGCGGTCCCCAAGGACGGCCCGAGCGCGGGCATCACGATGACGACGGCGCTCGCGTCGCTGCTGTCCGGACGCCAGGTGCGTACGGATGTGGCGATGACCGGAGAGGTGTCGCTGACCGGACGGGTGCTGCCGATCGGCGGTCTGAAGCAGAAGCTGCTCGCCGCGCACCGGGCCGGTATCACGACGGTGGTGATCCCCAAGCGGAACGAGGCGGACCTGGACGATGTCCCGGCCGAGATCCTGGAGAGGCTCGAGGTGCATCCGGTGACGGATGTCCGCCAGGTCCTGGAGATCGCGCTCTCCCCGGCCGAGGTGCCGGTGGCGGCCGCGGCCTGACGGGCTGACGGCAGGGCCCGGCGGTGTGCCGCACCGCCGGGCCCTGCGCTGTCCGCCCGACTGCCTGTCCACCCGCAGCCCTGCGCAGTCCGCCCGCCGCCGCGGGCTACTGCTTCGCGGCCTTGTCGTACAGCTTGCGCGCATTGGCGTTGAAGCGGACCGCCGTGGTGACACTGTCCGTGTCGCCGCCGCTGGTCACCCCGATCAGGTGGCCCGGATGCTTGGGGTCCCGGTAGTCGGCGAGCCAGGGGCCGCCGCTCGTACCGTCCCAGAAGCCCGAACAGTCCATGCGTACGGACCCGGCCAGTTCCGGGTCCTGCTGGGTGTCCGTGGTGCAGGAGATCGGCTTGTTGTCCGGGTTGTGGTCGGGGTTGGGGTAGCCGACGACCGTGACCCGGCGGATGGCCGGGGAGGCCCAGTCGACGGGGGTGCCGCCGACGACCTCCTGGACGTTGCGGCCCTTGGCGTCCGGCTCCACGGTCAGGAAGGCATAGTCCACGGAGTCGGAGTCATCGGTGTTCTCGCGCCAGCGGTCGTCCACCTGGATGGCGCGGACCTTCCACCGTCCGTACGGCGCCTTGCCCGCACCCGCGCCGGTGAAGTCCGGTGCGAAGCTGAAGTTCTCCAGGTAGCTGCCGTACTCGAAGACGCAGTGCGCGGCGGTGGCGATGACGTTGCCCTTGGGGCTGTCCACGACGCTCGCGGAACAAAAGTGCGCGCCGTCCTTGTCGAGCAGCACCCCGGCGGACGGCAGACCGGCGAACAAAGTCGCCGAGGACTGCGGCGCGGGCGGGTCCGGCAGCTCGGACCCGCCGCCCGTATCGGGTGCGGCGGAGACCGGCCCGCCGCACGCCGTAGCGGCGGCGAGCAGGGCTATTGCGGGCCACCTCAGCAGCCTCTTCGGGCGAGCGATCCACGTCATCCGGCCATCTTGCCTGTTTACGGCCGTCAGTCCAGCCAGCCCCGCAAGGTCGCCTGCGCTCCCGCCTGAAAGCGGGTCTCCGCGCCCAGCGTTTCCAGCAGGCGGCTGATCCTTCTGCGCGCTGTGTGGACATGGACGCCCAGACGGCGCGCGATCGCCTCGTCCTTGAGCCCGGCGGCAAGCAGTCCGAGGAGTTCCTTCTGCGCCGTGGGCAGTGAGCCGCAACTGCTGCCGGAGCCGCCGAGTGGGGTGGCCCGCTCCCACACCGTCTCGAAGAGCGGCACCAGCGCGTTGCCGAGCAGAGCGTCGCCGATCACCAGGGCCGAGGCCGTCGGGTCGGCCGCGTCAGCCGGCGGAAGCAGGGTGATCCGGCGGTCCACGGAGATCAGTTTGGTGGGAACGGCGGTCGCGACTCGTGCCCGCAGCCCCTGCTCGACAAGGGCGGTCAGCGAGCGCATCCGGCCCGGGTGGCCGAGCCCCTCCCGGTCCAGGACGGTCCGCACCTCCACCCCGCGGTGCAGGAGGGACTCGATGTCCAGGCAGGGGGTGGCGGAGCCCTCGTCCCCGCGCGGCTCCCCGCGTGGCCCCTTCACATACGGCGGCCGGTCCAGGATCGCGACCTCGCGCTCCGCCGACGCCAGCAGATACTCCGCCCGTTCGCCGATCTCCTTGAGGCCCGTCACCACCTCGATACCGCCCTCGGGCGCACTCGGTGAGCCGGACATCAGCCGGCCGGCGAGCTGGTCCGCGCTCATCCGTAATCGCTCCAACTCGGCCGACCGTAAGTGCAGTTCGGCCTGGCGGCGGTGGATGAGGGTACGGATGGCCGCGGCCGGCGCGGCCGGATGCGGCAGTCCGCCCCCGTCGGCCGGCAGCGCGATGCCGTGTTCGACGAGATGGCCGAGCGCCTGGTCAAGACGCTCGCGTGGCAGCCCCAGCAGGTGCGCCAACTCCTCGGCCCCGGCGGCCCGTTCCTTGAGCAGTGCCTCGTAGGTGCGTTCTTCGGCCTGGTCCAGGCCGAGGGTGTTCAATTCCCCCTCGCTCATGTGTCGGATTCTCACTCCGTATTCACGGGCCACACAAGTGTGCGTGTCCACTTGTCAACGTGCTGACCACATTGTTTGGTTGGCGTCCCACGGGTTGCATGGCCATGACCACCTTTACGGCTTACCAGCACGTGGGAGGGGTACGTACTGTGCGCAGGCTCAGTTCACGCACGCAGAGACCGGGCATTACCAGGGGGACCGGTCTCGCCGCACTGCTCGGAGCGGCAGGATTGCTGCTCACCGCGATACCGGCCCAGGCGGTAACCCCGCCGACCGCCGCACCGCCCGGCGACGTTCTTCCGGGCGCCGAAACCGCCACCCCGTCGCTCGTCGACGGCATCCGGGAGGCGGCGGACGCCAAGGCGAGCCCGGCCGACGCGGCCCGCGGCCATCTCGCCGCCAAGAAGAGCCGCTACAAGATCGCCGAGGCCCGCCGCGATCTCACGCCGCTGCAGACCGTCAAACACGGCGCGGAAGAGACCGTACGGCTTCAGCAGAAGCACCACGGCATCCCGGTGTTCGGCGGCCAGTACGTCGTCCGGATGGAGTCCAAGGGCGGCAAGCGCGTCGTCACCGGCACCTCCGGCAAGTACTTCACCGGTCTGAAGACCGGCACCACGGCGAGCGTCGGCGAGGACACGGCGGTACGCCGCGCGGTCTCGGCCACCGCCGCCCGCCTGGGCGGCAAGACACTGAGCAAGGCCGACGCCGTACACCGCAAGGGGGCCAAGTCCACGAAGGCGGCCGCGCTCAGCGGCACCGCGGGCGGCCTCGTGGTGATCCCGCGCGGCGAAGGTGTGCTCGCGTACCACGTCACCGTACGCGGCACGAACCCCTCCACCGGCGAACCGGTGCTGCAGCAGGTCTACATCGATGCCCATGCCGGCTTCCCGGTGCTCCAGTTCAGCGGCATCAAGACCCTCACCGCGCCGAACGCGGCAGCGTCCGGCACGGCCGCGAAAGCCGCCCCGAAGGCCGGAGCGCCGGCCGCGGACGACCCGGCCGCCGGCGTCAAGGGCACCGGCGTCAAGCTGGACGGCGCGAAGGTGGGACTCGACGTCCGCCTCGACACCGCCGCCAACCAGTACGTGATGATCGACTCCTCGCGCATGACGGCCACCACCAAGAACACCCTCACCACCTGGGACGCGCGCGGCCGCGACGTCTCCGAGGTGTCCGGCGTCTGGCCCGGCGGCCTGAAGGAATTCGCCGACCCGGCCAAGGACTTCGGCAAGGGGGCCACCGAGGCGGGCGCGGTCGACGCGCACTGGGCGGCCGGCCAGGTCTACGACTACTACCGGAAGAACCACGCCCGCGACAGCCTCGACGGCCGTGGCATGACGATCAACTCCCTGGTCGGGGTGACCGAGTTCGGCTCGCCGTACGTCAACGCCTTCTGGGACGGCCAGAAGATGGTCTACGGCAGCGGTGACGACGAGTACAAGCCGCTCTCCGCCGACCTCGACGTGGTGGGCCACGAGATGACCCACGGTGTCGTCGAGAACACCGCCAACCTCGTCTACGCCGGACAGTCGGGAGCGATGAACGAGGCGCTCGCCGACTACTTCGGCAACGCCATCGACACCGCCGCTTCCGGCACCGCCATGGACGACCCGGACTCCGGCCTGGTCGGCGAGGACCTCTGCCGTACGACGAAGCCGCGAGCCTGCGCCTTCCGCAACCTCAACGACGGCGCGAGCACCTCGAAGAACTTCCTCGGCGTCGCCTTCGGCACCGACAACGGCGGCGTGCACCTCAACTCCACCATCTTCTCCGGCGCGCTGTGGGACCTGCGCCAGGACGTGGGCGGGGAGCTCGCCGACCGGATCGTCTACAAGGCGCTGTCCGAGTACATGACGCCGCTCGACGGCTTCACCGACGGCCGCAACGCGGTGCTCGCGGCGGCCAAGGACCTCGGCATCACCGCGCAGCAGCTCAATGTGGTGAAGCGCTCCTTCAACGCCCATGGCATCGTGCCGGGCTGGGAGGACGCGCTCGGTGTCGACTCCGACCAACTGCTCGGCAAGGTCAACACCGCCGGCACCGGAGCCCAGGCGGGCGGCGACTGGTGGAGCGTCTCGCAGTCGAACGACGAGGGCTCGGAGCCGTACTCCGTCTATGCCGGCCGCATCGACGGCAAGGGCGCCCCGAAGCTGATGAGCCCCAACGACGGCCGCTACCACGTCTATCCGGCGACCGACGGAAAGACGGTCGTCTGGGCGGCGTACGGCGCCACCAGCCTCGACATCCTCTCCCGCCCGATCGCGGGCGGCCCGATCAAGAAGCTGTACACCTCGACCAGCGACATCAGCGGTCTGCGGGTCGAGAACGGTGTGGTCGTCTTCGAGACCCTCGGGTTCTTCGAGCGGCATGTCCAGTATCTGCGCCCCGGTGACCGTCAGCCCACCACCGTGGACGGCGGCGGCTTCGAGATACTCACCGCCCTTCCCTCGATCAAGAACGGGAAGCTCGCTTACGCCAAGCTCTATCCGACCAGCGCGGGGTACAAGCTCGGCGTCGAGGTCTACGACCTGAAGACCGCCAAGGCCACGCTCACCGAGCAGCTCGGTGAGCCGGAGGTACTCGGCCAGACCGGTATCAACTCGTCCTACGTCTTCTCGCTGGTGGACGAGAACCTTGCCGACGACGGCCAGATGTCGGTCCGCCGCTCGGACCTGGACGGCACCGGCACGGTGGACATCAGCCCGGAGCGCAAGCCGGGCGCGCTGATCTCCTCCGATCTCACGTCCTCCGAGGAGGCGGTCACCGTGAACGGCGCGCTGCCCGGCACGGCGCTCCGCAACGAGTCCCTGCCGAAGCTGTGGCAGCTGACCACGAACGGCTCGCGCCGGGAGCGGGTCTCCTGCAACCGCGGCGAGCAGGTCTCGCCGGCCGCGGTCTCCGGCCGGCAGGTCGTCTGGATCGACGGCACGACGGGCTGGACCGACCTGGTCACCCGCGACCGGCCGGCGGGCCTGTGCGGCTGAACACTGTGATGATCTCTCCGTGAGAGACGGACCCCCGGCGCCCGTGCGCCGGGGGTCCTTCAGAATGAGTCCATGAACACCGCGCCCGGACAGAGTGAGGACCGCGCCCTGCAGGCCGACTGCGAGAGCTGCTTCGGGCTGTGCTGCGCCGCGCTGCCCTTCGTCGCGTCGGCCGACTTCGCGATCAACAAGGAGGCCGGAACGCCGTGTCGCAATCTGCGGACGGACTTCCGCTGCGGCATCCACACCCGGTTGCGGCAGAGCGGCTTCTCCGGCTGCACCGTGTACGACTGTTTCGGTGCGGGACAGAAGGTCTCCCAGGTCACCTTCGGCGGCAAGGACTGGCGGCAGGCACCGGAGACCGCACAGGAGATGTTCGCGGTGTTCCCGGTCGTACGGCAGCTCCATGAGCTGCTCCGGTATCTGACCGAGGCCCTGACGCTGCGGCCGGCCCGCTCGCTGCACGGCGAGATCCGCCGGCTGCTCGACGAGACCGGACGTCTCACCGAACTCGGTCCGGATGCCCTCGGCAAGCTGGATGTGGCGGCGCACCGGCAGGACGTCAATGTGCTGCTGCTCCGCACGAGCGAGCTGGTCCGGGCCGGGGCCGGGCAGGCCGGACGCGGGAAGAAGGACCGCAGGGGCGCCGACCTGATGGGAGCGAGGCTGCGGGGCGCGGACCTCAGGGGCGCCAGTCTGCGGGGCGCGTATCTCATCGCCGCCGACCTCACGGGTGCCGACCTGCGACTGGCCGATCTCATCGGGGCCGACCTCAGGGACGCCGATCTGTCGGGCGCCGATCTGACCGGCTGCATCTTCCTCACCCAGCCGCAGCTCAACGCGGCCAGGGGCGACGCCGCCACCCGGCTGCCGCCCGCACTGACCCGCCCCGCGCACTGGTCGTGACCGGCGGGGCGCGAGGCGGGACGGGGCCCGGTGCCGAGCGAGCGCTGATCCGCCGCCGATCAGCCGTTGGCGAGCGCCACGACGCGGTCGTACGCGCCGTTGAACCTGTCGCGGTCGCCGACGAGTGGTCCTGACGAGGTGTACTGCCACATCGTGTGGTAGATCCAGCCCGCCGGGAGCGTGCCCGGTGTGGTGTCGTAGCTCGGGATCCACAGCGGGTTGGTCTTACCGAAGCCGCTGTGGTTGCCGGTGCACTGGATCCACCAGCTCGTGGCGGTGTAGATGACCGCGTTGCGCCCGGTGCGCGCCTTGTAGCGGTTCAGGAAGTCGCGGATCCAGGTGACCATCCCGGACTGGGTCTTGTCGAAGCAGTCGTCGCCGTACGGATTCCATTCGATGTCCAGCACGCCCGGGAGGGTCTTGCCGCCGCTGGTCCAGCCGCCGCCGTTGTTCACGAAGAAGTCGGCCTGTGCGGTGCCGGTCGTGGTGTCGGGGGTGGCGAAGTGGTACGCGCCGCGGATCATGCCGATGTTGTGCGAGCCGCCGTACTGCTGCGCGTAGTACGGGTTCTTGTAATAGGTGCCTTCGGTGGCCTTGACGTAGGCCCACTTCACACCGCTGTTCCACAGGGCCGTCCAGTCGACGTTGCCCTGGTGGCTGGAGACGTCCACGCCTTCGGCCAGGGCGGCGCGGTTGGCGCGCGGGGTGCCGCCCAGGCCGTCGTGGGCGATGACGCCCATACCCAGGTAGGCCGATCCGCGCGGGGGAGTGTCCGCGGCGCCGGCCGCTCCGGGGTACGTGATGAGGAGGGAGAGGACTGAGAGGAGAGTGCCGGCGGCTGTCGCGAGGCGTGAGCGGCCGGTCGTTCCGGATCTGTGCACGGGCATAGCGTGCCTCCGCAGACCTCGGTGGGACGGGATCTGACGATGTATCGACATGTCGTGGCGATTATGGTATGGACATGCCAACTGCTGGCTGCGCGTGCAGAACCGTTGCTGCAACTGGGGCGGGGTGCTGCCGTTGGTCTATGCCTGCGAAATACTGGCCGAGCTGCGGCAATGGATGCCGCCGGGGAATTTTCAGGATCCGGAAAGCGTGCGAGGGGTGCTGACGTGCACGAAAGCGGTACGGGGAGCGAAGCGGACCCCACGGGCGATAGTGGTGTGGACCACGTATTCCTGGCGCTGGAGCGGGAGTTGGCCGTCTTTCTGCGCCGGGCCCGGGCGTCCTCGGGCGAGATGGCGCGCGAGGTCCACCCTGAGCTGGAGCCCGCCGCCTACGGCCTGTTCGTACGTCTGGAAGAGGTCGGGCAGCAGCGCGCCACCGAGCTCGCCGGCTACTTCGGCGTCGGCAAGGCGACCATGAGCCGCCAGCTGCGCGCTCTCGAGGAGCTCGGTCTGGTGGCTCGCGAACCCGATCCGGCCGACGGGCGGGCTTCACTCGTGCGGCTTACCGACGAGGGCCTGGCCCGCTTCCGCCGGGTGCGTGACGCGCGCCGCGACAGCTATGTGAGCAAACTGGCCGGCTGGGACCGCGGCGAGATCGCGGAGCTGGCCCGGCTGCTGCACCAGTTGAACGCGCGGGCGGAGGGCTGAGAGGGCCGGCGGTGGGGTCAGAGCTCCGCGAAGACGACCGCCGCATCGTCGTGCAGCTTCCAGCGGATCGCGGCCGTGCGCTCCTCGGCCGACTTCTCCAGTGCCCTGACCCGGTCGATCAGCCCCTGCGGCCCTTCCTTGCGGATGAGACCCAGGCACTCGGCCCAGCTGCCCGCCCCGAACATGTCGACCCAGCGGGACGCCCCGTCGGTCAGTGCGGCCACCGCACGCACCTCGGCGCGCGGCGTACTGCCCGTCACCGCCCGGACCGACACCGCCGGATCCGCCGCGGCGGTGAAGAACCCGCCCTCCGCGTTGCGCAGGGCATCCGCCGAGGCATGCGTACGCAGGGACTCCCGGGGCAGCCGGTCGATCCGGTCGTCGAGCACCGCCCGCACCTCACCGCCCGGCGACTCCAGCAGCAGCGTGGAGTCGGAGAGCACCAGATGCTCGACCGCCTCCGTCGCGGCGCCCCAGCGCGCCATGACCACCGTTGCCTGAGGTGTGCGCACGTGAGAAAGGTCACACGTGTCGCGGTGGGTATCGGCGGTGCGCCGGATTGCCATGGAAAGGATCTCCGGCAGTGTCAGATCCCGCCGCGAACCGGACAGTTCGACCAGGGCGCCGCCGAGCCGGGCGGTGAACCAGGGCACCCCGTGCACACATCCGTCGTCCCCCTCCGGAGGGGTCACACCGTCCAGAACGACGAGCGTTCCGCCCTGGCCCGAGGCGGGAAGGGTCACGGACGCCCAGTCCTCGTTGGGGCGTTCGGGAGTGCCGGGGGCGGTGGCAAGTTCGATACGCATGATCCCCAGCATGCATGACTCCTTCACACGGCCCACATGACCACACAATTGGCCCATAACAGCAGGTCAGGGGGGATCGAGGCGGAAGGTGGGCGGGTCGGCAAAGCTGCGGGCGCGCATCCTGCCAAAGCCCGGCCGGAAGATCCAGCCGTTGGACCGCACACCGGCCGGCCGGCCGCCGCCGCGAGTTGTTTGCCAACTCCTGAGTGCTGTTCACTCGTTCGGGTGGCGGAGCGGCCGATGCGCGCCTCCCTCCCAAAAGCGCTGGAATGGTCGGAAGCCATACCAGGGGTGGGGCTCGCGTGTGTGACCGGTCGTCATCTCTGCTTCATGGGTGGACGAGTCAAGCAAGATTGCGAGCACCGGTGCAGAAGAAGCGGCCTCGGGGCAAAGGCGGCAGGCCCTCCGAAACCCCGGGAATCCCCCCGGCCCTGGCCAACCAGGTCCCCGAAGGCATCCAGCCTTCGCAGGAGACCTCGTCCGGCCCCGCCGCGCGCGGACGCACCGTGCGCGTACGAAGCCGGCTCGTCGCCGGTGTCGCCGCCGTCAGCCTTGTCGTCATCGCCGCGGGCACCCCCGGCATCCTCGCCACTTCCGCGGAACTGACCGAGTCGCAGCACCTGGTCACCCTCTCCGGGCTGAACCGCCAGGCCGTCACCCTCGCCCACTCACTCGCCGACGAGCGCGACGAGGTCACCGCGTACATCGCGGCCGGCCGCGAGGACCAGAAGGGCGACACGAAGGACCGGCGCGAGATCTCCGGCAGCCGCAGCGCCCGCGTCGACCGGCAGATCGACGAGATCCGCGGTGGCGTTCCCGGCGACCACGCCGAGCTGCGCCGCGACCTCGCCTCCGTGCCCTCCGTCCGCCGCAGCGCCCTCACCGGCAAGGGCACGGCGATGGAGGCCTACCGCGCGTACTCCGCCGTCATCGCGAACCTCCAGGCTCTCTCCGACGAGCTCGCCGAGAAGACGCCGCCGCGCGCCGCCGACCACACCCGCGCGCCCGCCGCCCTCGGCCTCGCCGTCGAGCAGGCATCCGCCACCCGCGGGCTGCTGCTCGCCGCACTCTCCGTGCCCCGGCAGCGGAGCACCCAGAGCATCGACCCGGTCACCGGCCTCCCCGTCCAGGACGAGAGCCAGGACGACGGGGCCGACGACCGTACGCGCAACGCCCTCAGCGCCGCCGCCCAGCAGTCCCGGGTGCGGGAACTCGCCGCGCTCGCCGAATTCGACCAGGCCGCAGGCAAGGACGCCCGCGACAAGCTCGCAGCCACCGTCACCGGACCCGAGGTCAAGACCGCCGAGATCTATCTCGCCCGTCTCACCGACCAGCCCGAGCTCTCGAACGGCGACCGCAAGTCCAACCGCGAGAAGTTCGAGTCCTCGCTCACCGCCCGTATCGAGCGGATGCGGGGCGTCGAGTCCTCCCTCGCCTCCGGCCGGACCGAGAGCTTCGCGCAGCTGCGCGACGACGATGTCACTGCGCTGGAACTGCGGATCGCGCTGCTCGGCGGTCTCCTGATCGTCGCCGTCGGAGTCTCCGCCGCCGTCGCCCGTACGCTCACCCGTCCGCTCGCCGTCCTGCGGATCGGCGCGGCCCGGCTCGCGGCCGCCCCCGAGGTGGAGGAGCAGGTCCGCTTCACCGGCCGCAATGACGAGTTCGCGCAGGTCGTACGGTCCCTCAACATCCTGCACGGCAAGCTGCGGGACCTCGGCCTACGGGCCGAGCGGCTGGACAGCGACCGCGGCGACCTGATCGGCACCCGCGACACGCTCGCCGCCGAACTGGCCGCCGGACGCGCCGAACTCCAGGAGCGCACTGCCCGGATCACCGCTGATCTCGAGCGGCTGCGTCACACGATCCATCACACCTTCGTCAACCTCTCGTTGCGCACGCTCGGCCTCGTCGACCGGCAGCTCGGCGTCATCGAGAACCTCGAGGAGCGCGAGCAGGACCCGGAGCGGCTCGCCACCCTCTTCAAGCTCGACCACATGGCCACCGTCATGCGCCGCCACAGCGAGAACCTGCTGGTCCTCGCCGGCGCGGAGCACGGGCACGGGCACTCCGGGCCCGTCCCGCTGGTCGATGTGCTGCGGGCCGCCGTCAGCGAGATCGAGCGGTACGAGCGGGTCGTCATCCAGTCCCTGCCGCCGCACGCCCAGGTCGCCGGGTTCGCCGCGGACGACCTCAGCCATCTGCTCGCCGAACTCCTTGAGAACGCCGCCTCCTTCTCTCCGCCCGATGCCCAGGTCGAGCTGTCGGGCTGGCTGCTGGAGAGCGGCGAGGTGATGCTCTCCGTGCAGGACACCGGCATAGGGATGACCAGCGGGCGCCTCGCCGAGCTGAACGCGCGGCTGGAGAACCCCGAGGCGTACGAGACGCACGCGGGCCGCGACGGCGAGGGCCTCGGGCTGCGGGTGGCGGCGCTGCTGGCCGCCCGCCACGGCGTACGGGTCCAGCTGCGTGAGCAGAAGCAGGGCGGGATCACCTCGGTCGTCGTGCTGCCGCAGGCCCTGCTTCCGGCCGGGCCGCCGGCCGCCGCGTCGCACACCGTGACGGTGGCGGGCTCGGCGCCCACGCAGCATCTGCCCGGATCGGTGGCGGAGGCCAACTCCAACGCGCTGCCCGGTACGCGCCGGATCGACCCCCTGGTGCTGGCCGCCGAGCAGGCGATCCGCGAGGCGGAGCCGGACACGCACGAGCGGACGGCGGACGGTGACCCGGAGACCACCGGCACCGGGGTCGACGAGGAGACGTTCTCGATGCGGCTGCCGGAGCCTGGGGCCCAAGCGGCCCAGGCCCCGGATCACGAGCCGGAGCCGGAGACCCAAGCGGCCCCTGCCCAAGCAGCCCCGGACCACGAGCCGGAGCGGGAGCCGGAGGCCCGGGCGTACCCGGCCCCCGAGCCCGGGCCGGCGGCGTACCCACAGGCCGCCCCCGAGCCGGCGGCCGGACCCGAGCCCGGCACGCAGCCCGCCACGGAGCCCGGCACCTTGCAGGAACCCGAGGCCGAAAAGCCGGCGGCCGGCCGCACATGGGAGCGCGTCACCGACAAGGGCCTGCCCAAGCGCACCCCCAAGGTCGTCAAGCCCGCCACCGGGGCGCCCACCGAGCGCACCGGTAGCGTCGACGCCGAAGCCCTGCGGCGCCGCCTCGGCGGCTTTCACCAGGGCGCGAAGGACGGCCGCCGCGACGTCGAGGCGGAGATCGCGGAACAGACCACGGCAGATACACGGACAACAACAGAAGAGGCGGGGGACACAGTCGAGGAGGCACGCAGTTGACTGCGACCGGCACATTCGGCCTGAGCAGCGAAGCCCGCAATCTGCACTGGTTGTTGAGCAATTTCGTTGAGGAGGTGCCAGGAGCCCGCTCCGTCGCCGTCGTCTCGTCCGACGGACTGCTGCTGCTCTCCTCCGACCCCGCCCAGAACGCCGGCCCGGCCAGCAGGGGCCGCCCGGAAGGTCCCAGAGGCTCCAGCGCGGACCTCGCCACCATCGTCTCCGGTATCGGCAGCCTCACCCTCGGCGCCGCCAAGCTGATGGACGGCGGCGGCGTCAAGCAGACGATGGTCGCGATGGACGAGGGCAGCGTCTTCGTCATGTCGGTCAGCGACGGCTCGCTGCTCGGCGTACACACCGCTCCCGACTGCGACATGAGTGTCGTCGCCTACCACATGGCCCTCTTCGTCGGCCGTGCCGGACATGTCCTCACCCCCGAACTCCGCAGCGAACTGCGCAAATCAATGGAGAGCGCCCAGTGACGCCCCCCAAACTGCCGGTGCGTGGCGACGGCCGACGCCCGGCCCGGGTCCGCCCCTACTCCCTGACCGGCGGCCGCACCCGCTTCGGCCATGTGCTGCTCGTCGAGACCTTCGTGGCCGCGCTCGAAGCACCGCCCGAGCGCAAGGAGCTGCCGAACGGCGACCTCTCCTCGCGCGTGATGCCCGAGCTGCGGGCCATCGTCGAGCTGTGCCGCCGGATGCGTACCGTCGCCGAGATATCGGCGCTGCTCAAGATGCCGCTCGGCGTTGTCCGGGTGCTGCTCAGCGACCTGGCCGACCAGGGAAAGATCCGCGTGTACGGGACCGGGCACGGCGCCGGCCAGCCCGACCGCGCACTGCTCGAAAGGGTGCTGAGTGGACTCCGCCGCCTCTGACACGCTCCTTGACCGGCCCCAACCGCAGTCCGAAGAGGACCCGCAGGCCTGGCAGCTGGACCACACCCGGGCCCCCACCGCCACCAAGATCGTGGTCGCGGGCGGCTTCGGCGTCGGCAAGACGACCTTTGTCGGGGCGGTCTCCGAGATCATGCCGCTGCAGACCGAGGCGTTGATGACGCAGGCGAGCGAGGAGACCGACGATCTCACCGACACGCCCGACAAGCTCACCACGACCGTAGCCATGGACTTCGGCCGGATCACGCTCGACGACGATCTGGTGCTGTATGTCTTCGGGACGCCCGGCCAGCAGCGCTTCTGGTTCATGTGGGACGACCTGGTGCGCGGCGCGATCGGCGCGATAGTGCTGGCCGACACCCGCAGGCTGCCGGACTGCTTCCCGGCGCTCGACTACTTCGAGAGCTCCGGGCTGCCGTACATCGTCGCCGTCAACCACTTCGAGGGTACGGAGGTGTTCGAGGCGGAGGACGTGCGCGAGGCCCTGACCGTCCCGCCCCGTGTACCGGTTGTGATCATGGACGCGCGCAGCCGGATCACGGTGATCGAGTCGCTGCTCGCGCTGGTCGCCCACGCTCTCCAAGCCACCCCCGAATAGCACTGAACTGACGAAAGAGACTCCTTCGATGCGGAAGATACTCATAGTCGGAGCCGGTCAGTCCGGTCTCCAGCTCGCCCTCGGACTCCAGTCGCAGGGCTACGAGGTCACCCTGATGTCCAACCGCACCGCGGACGAGATCCGGTCCGGCCGGGTGATGTCCACGCAGTGCATGTTCGACACGGCGCTGCAGCACGAGCGCGATCTCGGCATCAACTTCTGGGAGTCCCAGGCCCCGCGCATCGAGGGCCTCGGCGTCTCCGTCGCCGCCCCCGACGCCTCCCGGCCCATCGACTGGGTCGGCAAGCTGGAGGGCTACGCGCAGTCGGTCGACCAGCGCGTGAAGATGGCCGGCTGGATGGAGACCTTCTCCCAGCGCGGCGGGCAGCTCGTCATCCACGGCGCGGCAGTCTCCGACCTGGACTTCTTCTCCCGTACGTACGACCTGGTCATGGTCTCGGCAGGCAAGGGCGAGCTGGTCTCGATGTTCGCCCGGGACGCCTCCCGCTCGCCGTACGACGCCCCGCAGCGCGCGCTGGCCGTCTCCTACGTCCACGGCATGGGCCCCCGACCCGAGCACCCCGAGTACGACGCGGTCCGCTGCAACCTCGTCCCGGGCGTCGGTGAGCTCTTCGTGATGCCGACCTTCACCACCACCGGCCGCGCGGACATCCTCTTCTGGGAGGGCATCCCGGGCGGACCGCTCGATGTCTTCCAGGGCGTCAAGGATCCGACGGAGCACCTCTCGCTGACTCTCGAGCTGATGGAGAAGTTCACTCCCTGGGAGTACGCGCGCGCCACCAAGGTCGAACTGACCGACTCGGGCGCCACTCTCGCGGGCCGGTACCCGCCCACCGTCCGGAAGCCGATCGGCCGCCTTCCCGGCGGCGGACTGGTCCTCGGCGTCGCCGATGTGGTCGTCGCCAACGACCCGATCACCGGCCAGGGCTCCAACTCGGCGTCCAAGTGCGCGGCCGCGTACCTTTCCTCGATCACCGAGCACGGTGACCGGCCCTTCGACGAGGAGTGGATGCAGTCCACCTTCGACCGATACTGGGACACCGCGCAGCACGTCACCAAGTGGACGAACGCGATGCTCGGCGTGCCGCCGGAGCATGTCCTCAACCTGATCGGCGAGGCGGGCCAGCTCCAGCCGGTCGCCGACCGTTTCGCGAACGGCTTCAACAACCCGGCGGATTTCGAGAACTTCTTCTTCGACCCGGAGAAGACGAACGCCTACCTCGGCGAGGTCTCGGGCGCCGGCGCCTGAGGCGCCGGGGGTGCCCCGGGTGCGGACAAGCCGCCGCCCGGGGCCGGCTCGGCTCCGTACCCCGCGTCCGAGCCCTTCGTCGCGCCCGGCGGCAGCTTCGGCGGTGTGTAGGCGCTCAGCGCGGCTCCCTCCGGGTCCGGGCGGACCGCGCCCAGCAGCGGGTTCGCCGCGATCGGTGAGACCTTGACGCGGGTACCGGGGCGCGGCGCCTGTACCACCAGGCCGTTGCCCAGATAGATCGCCACATGGGTGGCCTTGGGGAAGTAGATCACCAGGTCGCCGGGGCGCAGCTTGCGCAGTGTCACCTTCGGGAGTTCCAGCCACTGCTCCTGCGACGTACGCGGAATGGCGCGTCCGGCCCGTGCCCAGGCCTGGGAGACCAGCCCCGAGCCGTCGTACGCCTGGGGGCCCGCCGCGCCCAGGACATACGGCTTGCCGATCTGCTCGACGGCGAACCGCAGCGCCTGGCCGCCCTTCTTGGAGGGCGTGCGTTTGCCGTTGAGCACGCCCGTGGAGAGCAGCTTCTTCTGGGCCGTGGCGGTGTGAGACTGCTCCAGCGCAGCCAGTTCGGCGATTTCCCCGGCGGAGAGCGAGGCGAGCAGCTGCTCGACCTCCCGCAGCCGTGCGGTGGCCGTGTCGCGTGCCCGCTTCTGCTCCTGCGCGAGCGCCTTCTCCTCGTCCAGGGCCTTGCGGGACTCGCTCGCCAGCGTGTCCGCCCGCCTCGCGCCCGCCTCCAGCCGTGCGATCGTCGCCAGCCGGTCGCTGGCCGCGCGCTCGATCAGATGGCCCTGGTCGAGGGCTTGCCGCGGGTTCTTGGCGAGCAGCAGCTGGAGGTAGGAGGAGAGGTCGGACTGCCCCTGGTACTGCTCCCGGGCCAGCCGGCCGACGTCGCCGCGGCCGGCGGCGATCGCGTTGCGTGCCGTGGCCAGGTCGCGGGAGAGCCTGGCCGTCTCGGTCTGCTGCTTCCTGAGCCTTTCCGCCGTCGCGTTGTATGTCTCGCCGGCCTCCCCGATCTGGCGGTACAGCTTCTGAAGCTCGGTCAGCATTCCGGCGACGGTCGTGGGCGCGGGGGGCACGGCGGCGGCCGCCGGGGCCGGCACCGCCGCGATCACCGTGGCGGCGGCGAGTGCCGCCGTACAGACAGAACGGAGCAGACTGTCCGACACCTCATCACCTCCGGCTGCGGGGTGGGCCGTCCCCCCGCAGCCGATGATGCGAGCACGCCAGTCCCACCGCCCCACGAGTGGTCGATTCAGCGCAATACGGTCACTCGTCGTGGCGGAGTTCGTGGATACAGCGGCGTGTCAGTCCACCGGCAGGGCGTAAAACGTACGGTCCCGCCGGACGACGAGATTCCGGCCACCGCCGGCGAGGGGCTCGTAGCGGGGTGCGTCGGTTCCGCTGTCCTGCGCGCCCGTCTCCTGGAATTTCCACAGCCGCTTTCCGTCGCGCGCGGCGAACGCGGTGAGCTGGCCGCTGTCGTACGCGAGTACCGTCCGGCCGCTCGCGCTGAAGCCCGTACCCGGAATCTCGTCCGACACCGGCGCGTCGGTGGAGCGCCGCCACAGCAGGCGGCCGTTCGCGGTGTCGACGGCGGACACCTGCTGGTGACGGCTGGCGACGTACAGCATGGGGCTGCGGAGGATCGCGCCGCCGAACACGAAGACTCCGCTCTCGCCGGGAGCCGTATCGGCCGGAGCCAGCCGCCACAGCAGCGCTCCGCCACTGATGGTGTGCGCATTCAGCCGGTCGGCCACCGGGGCGTACAGCCTGCCCGACGCATCGCCCACCAGGGCGGCGGCGGGATGGATGCCGGCGAGCCGCAGTGACGTGAGCTGCTTGCCGGTCTTCCGGTCGAAGGCGAGCAGTACGGACGCGCCGTTGGCGGCCTTCCGCTGAGCGGGGGTCAGCGTGGACGCGTACTGCCGTACGACGATCTCGGCGGGGCGCACGGCGATCAACTGGTACTGCGGCGCGTGTGGGGCAGGGGCGCCCGGGATCCGGGTGCGCCACAGCCACTTGCGGGCAGCGAGGTCGTACGCGAGCAGGTAGGACTGCAGCGCGGCGCCCTTCTTGACCTGGCCGGTCATCCAGAGCGTGGTCCCGTCCAGGCCGGTCCTGCCGGTGAGGGTCAGGACCTCGCCGGGACCGGCCGACGTGGCCTTGGCGATCCGGTGCTTGACCTGTCCGTCCTGTGCCGCGATCCACAGGAACGCGTCGGGGGTGTCGACGAAGCAGAGCGCGTCGTCGACGGGTACGGCGCGGGAGACCGACGCGGCCTCCTTGCGTTGCCAGAGCCGCCGTCCGGTACGGAGATCGACCCCGGTGGACTCCTCGCCGGTGAGGACCAGCACCCGGTCCTGCCAGACGGTGGCGGGCAGCGGGGCGGCGGCGGTCGCCGGATGCTCGTAACGCCACACCGGCTCCGGCGGCAGCCCGGCCACCCGGGTGCGGCGCGGTGCGGGGGCGGCTTGGGCGCGGCCCTTGTCCGCGTCCCCGGCGGCGATGGCGTACACCAGACCGCCGCCGACCACGAGCCCGGCAGCCGCGCCGGCGATACCGGTGAGCAGCGCACGCCGATCGGGCGCGGGGGAGGCGGGGGGCAGCGCGCCGGGGGGCAGCGCGGCGGGGAGGTGCGCCGCGGGAAGGGGTAGTGCGGGGAGGTGTGGGGTGGGAAGGGGCGCGGTGGGGAGAGGCGCTGCGGTCGAAGGAGCGACGGGCGGCCGCGCGACTGCGGAGGCGGTGCCGGTCTGCGCGCTACGCGCCGCGGGTACGGCGAGCGCGGCGGTGACCCGGTCGACGCGAGCCCCGTCCCCGGGCCCGCCGTTCCCGGGGGTGTTGCGACCGCTGCCCACGAGCAGCGTGTCCCCGTCCCGCACGGAGCCCGGTCCCGCCCCGGCGGCACCCGCGTGCTGTGCGGCCACCGCATCCACGGGCCCCGCGCCCGCATTTCGGAGGTCCGCCTCCGACTGGCCGGGGTTGGCGTCAGGACCGGGGTCAGGACCGGAGCCGGCGTCAGGACCGTTGCCGGGGCTGGGATTCCACGCGTCGCCCCGCCCCAGCGCCATCACCCGCGCCGCCTGCTCCTCCACCGCCGCCACCAGGTCCGGAGGCAGCCAGCCCTCCCGTGCCAGCGCCGCCGCGCCCTCCAGGGCCAGGTCCGCCGCCACCGTGCCCGCCGAGGGGCGGTCCTGCGGTGACTTCGACAGGCAGCGGGCCACCAGGGGGCGCAACTCATCCGGCACTCCGCCCAGTTCCGGCTCTCCGTGCGCGATACGGACCGCGTCCGCCAGCGGGGTCTTCCCCGTCGACGCGTACGCCAGCAGCAGGCCGAGGACGAAAATGTCCGACGCCGGTCCGGGCTTCGCGCCCGTCGCCTGCTCCGGGGTCAGATAGCCGAGCTTCACCGTCAGTTGCCCGTCCGGATGCGCCTTGGCGACGGCCGCCGCGCCCAGCGCCCCCAACGCGGTGAGCCGCGGTCCGTCCGCCGCGAGCAGTACCGTGTCGGGCGCCAGCCCGTGCAGCACCGCCCCGGTCGCGTGCACGCGCGACAGGGTCTCCGCGAGGGCCGCGCCCAGTATCCGTACCGCCCGTTCCGGCAGTGGACCGGCCAGCGCGATGGCCTCGCGCAGCGTCAGCGCCGGGACGTACGGGCTCGCCGTCCACAGCGGCTCACCGTCCGCGACGTCAGTACCCTCGGTCCCTTCCGTACCGTCAGCACCGTCCGTGCTGGATGCGATCGGCGCCACCCAGCCACCGGCCAGCCGCTGTGTCCGTCGCGTCTCCGACCGGAAGCGGCGCCGGAACGCCGTCAGCGCCGCCAGCTCCGGCCTGGCCACTGAGACGACCGCCGTGGCGCCGTCCGGTCCGTGCGCGAGGTAGCGGACACAGACCGCCGAATCGCGGTGGCGCGCCAGCGTGGTGAACGGGCCGATCTGGCGCGGATCGTCCTGCTGCAGCGGCTCCATCGAGAGCATCCCCCCTGGCGACACGGTCCTCGTGATCTTATGGCGCGCCGTTCGGCTTCGACCAGGGCCACCTCAGCGCGCGGCGTTCCACGCCATCGGGGGCGTACTCGTACTTCCAGCCGCGTTGCAGCCTCAGCCGTTTGGTGTAACCGGCCGGGACGCGCCGGTACGCGTACACCGTGGGCGGGCTGCCGTCCTCGTTGGGCACGGGGATCTCGTACCACTTCGGCGGATGGCCCGTCATCCCGACCAGGACCGGCAGCACGCGCCCGTCCATCGGCCCGCCCACGAAGGGTGTGTTCTCGCTTCTCACGTGAGCCAGTGTCACGCAGGCCCTGTATGCCGTCCGCACCGGGCGCGCCGCCTTCCGGAGGAAGGCGTCCCGAGGAAGCCGTCCGCCGACGGGCCGGCGGGGTCCGGGCGGCACTTTCGCAGCGAACCACCTGGCTGAGGCATTGACATGCCCTGTCCCACCCCGTACCTTTCGGCCCAGGCCGAAACTAGCCGGGCTCTGGCTCCCTTCTCAGGCCTTCCGGAGGCCCCCATGAAGACAGGCTTCAAGCGCGCCGCCGCACCTCTCGCTCTGTTCACGCTCGCCGCCCTGCTCGCAGGCTGTGGCGGTGACAGCGATTCGGGATCGAAGAAAGTCACCGTCTGGATGTACCCGGTGATCGCCGATCCCAAGGCCAATTCCGCCTACTGGGCGCAGATCGAGGCGGACTTCGAGAAGGCGGCGCCGGGCACCTCGCTCACCATCGAGCAGCAGCCGTGGGAGAACCGCGACCAGAAGATCGCCACCGCGTTCGGCGGCGGCAAGGGGCCGGACGTCGTCCTGCTGACGCCGGACCAGATTCCGCAGTTCTCCGCCAGCGGCGCCATCAGCCCGGTGGACCGTGCGCTCAAGGACAGCGCCGGCAAATTCCTGCCCGCCACGCTGGACGCGATGAAACAGAAGGGCAAGATCTACGGCGCGCCCATCTACCAGACCATCACGACCACGGTCTACAACAAAAAGTTGCTGACCGAAGCCGGTGTCACCACACCGCCCGCGACCTGGGACGAGATCAAGGCCGCCGCCCCCAAGCTCAAGAAGAAGGGCGTCGCGCTCCTGGACTACTCCGCCAGCAACGAGGCCTCGCTGAACCTCAACTTCTATCCGCTGCTGTGGCAGGCCGGCGGCAGCGTCTTCGCCGAGGACGGCAAGAAGGTCGCCTTCAACAGTCCTCAGGGTGTCGAGGCGCTCACCTTCCTCACCGACCTCTACAAGGCGGGCTCGGTCCCCAAGTCGTCGATGACGAACACCAACCTCCTCGCCGACCAGGCACTCGGCAAGCAGCAGGCTGCCATGGGCTTCTCCGTCGTCCTCGCCGACGCCGAACTGGCCTCGAAGACCTGGGGCCCGGAGAACGTCGTGGTGGGAGCGCCGCTCAGGGGCCCCGCGAAGGAGGTCGCGTTCGGCATCCCCGGTGCGCTCAGCGTCAACGCCAAGTCCAGGAACACTTCGGGCGCGGAGAAGTTCCTCGCCTTCATGACTCAGCCGGCGCAGGTCAAGTCCCTGGGCAGCGCCAGCGGCTATTTCTCACCACGGACGGACGTCACCGTGCCGAACGCCTCGCCGTACGCGAAGCAGTACCAGGCGGCGCTGGCGAACGTCAGTCCCGGTGAGCCCAACCCGGCCGCGCGCCAGCTGATGGGTCTGCTCGCGCCGGAGATCCAGGCGGCCCTGGCGGGGAAGAAGAGCCCCAAGGAAGCGCTCGACTCGGCGGCCAAGGCGGCCGACGACCTGCTGGCGCGGCAGCGTTGAGCGAGGAGATCACACGCGATACGGCCTCGCGCGAGGCGGCCACAGGTGAACCGGTCACGCGCGAGGTGGCCACCGCGCGCGTGGTCACCGTCCGTGAGCAGGTCACCGGCAAGCAGGCCGTTCGCAACGCGGGCCATCACCAGGGCCCGCCCGGCACCCCCGCGCGACGACGCGAGGCCCTCGTGGGCCTCGCGTTCGTGGCCCCGATGCTCGTGCTGTTCATCGTGTTCCGCTTCGGCCCGACCATCGGCGCGGCGTTCCTCTCGCTCACCGACTACCGGCTCAGCGGCGAATGGCGCTTCATCGGCGCCGAGAACTACACCCGCCTGTTCGCGGACGACGTGTTCTGGGAGAGCCTGGGCGTCACCGCCGTCTACACCGCGGTCTATGTCCCGATGACCGTGGTGCTCGCTCTCGGCACGGCCGTGCTGCTGCACCGCACCGTCTGGCTGCGCGGCTTCTTCCGCGGCCTCTTCTTCCTGCCGTACGTCACCAGCATCGTCCTGGCCGCCGTCATCTGGAAGTGGATCTACCAGGTCGACGGCGGGCTCCTCAACGCGACACTCGGCGCCCTCTCCCTCGGCCCTGTCGACTTCCTCGGCGACGAGTCCCTCGTCCTGCCCTCCATCGCCGCGACGTCCGCCTGGAAGGGCTTCGGCTACACCATGCTGATCCTTCTCGCCGGGCTCCAGTCCATCCCCCGCGAGATCACAGAGGCGGCGACCATCGACGGCACCAGCGCCTGGCAGCGCTTCCGCTGGGTGACGCTGCCGCTGCTGCGGCCGGTACTCTTCTTTGTGCTCGTCATCGAGGCGATCCAGGCATTCCAGGTCTTCGACGCGATGTATGTCATGACCGCGGGCGGACCGATCCGGGCCAGCTACTCGCTCGTCTACTTCCTGTACGACTCGGGCTTCAAGTACTTCGACTTCGGGTACGCCAGCGCGATCGGCCTGATGCTTTTCCTCGTCGTCCTGATCTTCTCGCTCATCCAGCGCCGGCTCATCGGAAGGGAGGCGGACTGATGGCACGGCTCAGACTGCCCGTGCTGCTGATCCTGGTCGCGTTCGTGACCGTCACGCCGTTCCTGGTGATGGTGCTGGTCGCCTTCGCCCCGCCGGGCGGTCAGGCACTCCCCGGGGCCTTCGACATCACCCGCGCCACCTGGCAGAACTTCACCGACGTCCTCAACGGTGCGGACATCGGCCGCTGGGCGTTCAACTCCCTCGTCTATTCGCTGGTTTCGGTCGTGCTGATCCTGCTGTTCTCGTCGATGGCCGGATACGCCTTCGCGAAGAAGCGGTTCCCCGGGCGCGAGATCCTGTTCTGGGCCTTCCTCGCGACGCTGATGGTGCCCTTCCAGGCCACCCTCATCCCGTACTACATCCTGGTGTCGAAGATGGGCGGCGTCGACACGTACTGGGGGCTGATCGTGCCGACCCTCGCCAACTCCCAAGCGGTGTTCCTGATGCGGCAGTTCATGTATCAGTTGCCCGACGAGCTCTTCGAGGCGGCGAAGATCGACGGGGCGTCGGAGTGGCGGATCTACACCACCATCGTCATTCCGCTCATCCGGCCGATCCTGGCGACTCTCGGGGTGTTCGTCTTCCTGTGGCACTGGAACGACTTCCTCTGGCCCCTGGTGATCGGGCAGTCCGAGCAGATGCGTACCCTCACCGTCGGCCTCGCCACGCTGGAGGGCGAGAACATGGCCATCAACCAGATCATGGCCGGGGCCACCATCACCGTGGTCCCCTGCCTGCTTGTCTTCGGGCTGCTGCAGCGCTATCTGACCGACTCGATCGTCACCACGGGTCTCAAGAACTGACTTGGGCGGCTGGACGCGGCCGGTGACAGACCTTCGGGCAGTACCCGTTCGGCCGACGACCGTTCATCCGGGCACCCATTCATCCTGGCACCCGTTCGGCCGACACCCGTTCGGCCGATACCCGCCATGCCGACGGCCGTTCAGCCGTTGAGGCCCGGCAGCACCTCGGTCCCGAACGCCTCGATCGCCCGCAGCGCGTCCGACTGCGGCATGCCCGGCGGCTGGATCCGCAGGACGACCCCGTCGGCGCCCATCTCGCCGTACTGTCCGAGCCGCTGCACGCACTCGTCCGCCGAGCCGATCACGGAGCGCGCCTCGATGTCGTCCCACTGCTGGGCGTAGCGCGCGGCGTCGGCCGAGGTGCGCTTCCAGTCGCCGTAGGCGTCGTACAGACCGCGCAGCGGGCCCTCCAGGGCGGCTCGCGCCTGCTTCGAGGTGGTGGCGGCGTAGCCCTCGCGGCAGATGATGACCTCGGCACCGAGACTGGCCGCGCCGCGTGGGTACGAGCGGTACTCGTCGATCTTGTCGGGGAGTTCGGAGTCGAGCTCGTTGAAGGAGGTGGTCCAGCCGTCGCACATCCGGGCCGTACGCTCCAGCGCCGCCGAGACCCGTCCGCCGTTCCAGATCCGGGGCCGCGGGGACTGCACCGGACGGGGTGCGAGGAAGGCCCGGTCGACCGAGGTCCAGCGGCCGTGGTGGGTCACCTCGTCCTCGGTCCAGAGCCGGGTGACCAGCTCAAGGCACTCCTCGAAGCGGGACACACGCTCGCGCGGCTGGGTGCCGTACAGCGTGAACTCCTCGGGCCGGTAGCCGAGTACGAAACCGGCGGTGAGCCGCCCGCCGGAGAGCACATCGATGTGCGCGAGGGTCTCGGCGAGCCATACCGGCTGGTAGACCGGCGCGATCAGCCCGGCCGTGGCGAGCCCGATGCGCTCGGTGTGTGCGGCGAGATAGGCCAGGGAGGTGACGGCCTCGTGGTAGCCGGGCCGGTGCAGATGGCGTTCGCCCAGCACCACCCAGTCGAACCCGGCCTGTTCGGCGAGCTTCACCTGCTCCACCGCGTCGGCGAGCCGGGGCCGGTCGGCCTTGTCCGCGTAGAGATTGACGTAGAGGCCGAGACGCATGGTGCGCTGTGGCATTCTCGCTTGCCCTTCCTTTACGGTCCGGGCCGTAAAGGCTAGCGTGTCGCCAACAACCGCAACAGACGGGAAAGATCGCCCATGTCTGCGACGGAGGACCTGGTACGCCGGCTGCGCGGCACCGTACTGCCCGCTGTGGCCACCCCCATGGACCCCCGGGGAGTCGTGGACCTGGACGCGCTGCGCGGATACGCGGAGCGGATCGCGGCCGAACGGATCGGCGGCGTCGCCGTCTGGGCGCACACCGGCCGTGGTCTTCATCTCTCCCGGCCCGACCGTCATCAGGTGCTGCGCATCTGGCGGGAGGCGGTCGAAGGGCCGGTCGTGGCAGGCGCGGGGGTGCCACGACCGGTCCGCCCCCGCACCTTGCGGGAGGCCTGGGACGCCACCGTCGCGATGGCGGTGGACGCCGCCGCGCTCGGCGCGGACGCGGTCATGGTCTATCCGCTGGCGCAGTTCGCCGAGCGCCCCGGGGGACAGTCGGAGGCGGTACGGCTGCACGAGCGGGTGGCCGAGGAGAGCGGGCTGCCGGTGCTCGGGTTCTTTCTGCACGGCGAGGCGGGCGGCTACCCCTACCCGCCCGAGCTGATCCGCCGGCTGCTCGCGCTGCCGTCCGCCGCCGGGGTCAAACTTGCCACGCTGGACCGGGCGATGGCCTGCCAGGATGCGATCCGCGCGGCGAGCGGGAGCGGCAAGCTGGTGATCACGGGCGAGGACCGGATGTTCGGCCCGTCGCTGATGTGGGGCGCGGACACGGCCCTGGTGGGCATCGCGGCGGCGCGGGTGCCCTTGACGACGGCGGTCCTGGACAGCTGGCGGGCGGGTGACCATGCGGGTTTCGTACGGGCTTCGGCCCGGCTGGACCGGTTCGCGGAAGCGACCTTCCTGGCGCCCATCGAGGGCTATGTGCAGCGGATGCTGTGGGCGGCGGTGTGGGAGGGACTGATCCCTCAGGAGGCGGCGCACGATCCGTACGGGCCCGAGCTGCCCGGTGCCGAGCGGCAGGCGGTCGTCACGTGCCTGGAGGCGCTCGCGAAGGAGCAGGCCGGCCCGCCCGGCGAATGAGGGCAGGCCGGAAGGGCGTGCGGGGTTCCAGGGGCGCAGCCCCCGTCAGGGGGAGGGGCGGGTAGGGGACGGAACGGCCCCCAGCCCGAAGAGCTCCGCCGCGTTGCGCCACAGCACCCGGTCCAGCTCTGCCTCGGTGAACCCCGCGTCGCGGACGACGCCGAGCGACACACACGGGTCGATCAGCGTCGCGTCCGTCCCGAACAGCAGCCGCTCCACCGGCACCCCGGCCTCGCGCGCGTACGCCACACGACCCGCGTCCGTCGCCGTACGGCAGTGCTCCAGGTAGAGCCTGTCGCACGAGGCCGCGGCGTGCGCGGCCTCGCGCCAGGCGTCGCCGCCCGCATGGCCCATGATCACGCGCAGCCCGGGACGGGACGCCAGCAGCTCGGGAAGCAGCGTGACTTCACGGCCCCAGGTGTGCAGCAGCAGCGGCACACCGGCCTCCGCGACCACGTCGAAGGCCTCCGCCATCTCCCGTGACCCCGGCAGTCGTCCCGGATAGTGGGTGTGGATCTTCGCTCCGACGAACCTCCCGGTGTCCAGGCAGCGCCGCAGGTCCGCCGCGCTCTTCTCGGGCCGGTTGGGGTTCACCACCGCGTATCCGTACAGCCGCGGCTGCTGCGCCAGCACCTCGCGCAGTGCCGCATTGCCGGCCACCGCGTCGTACACCACCGCCTCGGCGGCCGACACGAGCTGCAGATCGATGCCGTACCGGTCCATCTGCCGGAGGTTGGTGTCCCCGTCGCCGGTGGTCAGATGGAACTGCCAGCGGCCCACATGCGCGTGCACATCGATGATCGGCATCAGACCAGCAGCTCCTCGACGTTCTTGGTGGCGATCGCGGCGCGGTCGTCGTCGGAGATGTCCGCGTACCGCAGCCGCAGTGTCTGCGGCGAGATGTCCATGAAGGGCGTGCGGGAGCCGAAGACCAGATGGCGCGGACCCACCGAGTCCACCACGCGCTCGATGGAGTCGGGCCCGGACAGCATCCGGGTGGTGGCCCGGAAGCCGGGTTCCTCCTGGGCCAGCAGCAGGAAGTCGGCCAGCAGATAGGCGTGCAGATCGAGGAAGATGACATCGGCCCCACGGCCGGCGAGCGGCGGTCCGAAGCGGCGCGGGTCGCCGTCGTGCAGGAGCACCATGCCGCGGTCCAGGGCGAGCGAGACCACCCGCCGGTAGCCGGGGAAGCCGGGCTCGGCCACCTGCTCGACGGTGAACAGCCGCAGGAATCGCACGCCGGCGGCGGTCAGCTCGTCCAGCCGCGCCTCCGCGGTCATCGCGTCCCGTACGTCGACCGTGCCGACCGGCAGCAGCTCCGGGCAGTCCGCGAGATCGCGCAGTGTCTCGGCGTTGCCGGCTCCGTCGTCGAACAGCGGTCCCCGCGTGGACAGCGCCAGCGCGCCCGCGACGGGGGAGCGGGCGAGACGGGCCCGGACCTCCGCGAACCCGACATCGATGTGGTGCCGCGGCCATGACCCGTACAGCACATCCACGTCCCAGCCGACATGCTCCGCCGGCGTCGGATGCAGCCACTCGTACGCGTTCAGCCAGTCATACGCGCTCATCGTGATCCCGCCTCGCCCAGAGCCCGGGCGATCCGGTCCACATCGCCCTCGGTGTACGCCTCGTTCCACTGCAGCACCAGCAGCGTACGGTCGATCAGCCGCTCCGCGCGGGGACACAGGCCCGGCGGATACCCCGGCAGCGCCGGATTGGCGTACAGCGGCCGCTCCAGATAGCCGGGCAGCGCCGGTACGCCCACGGCCTGGAGGCTCTTCGCCCAGCGGGAGTTGTCGTCGACCAGGAGCGGCACCACCCACCAGGCGTGCCCCGCGCGCCGCCCGGCCATCCGGACGCCGTCGAGTCCGGCGATCGCGGCGGCCAACCGCCCGGCCCGCTCCCGCCGCAGCCGGACGACCTCGGCGACGCGGGTGAGCTGGACCCTGGCCACCGCGGCGGTCAGCTCGGTCATCCGGTAGTTGAGGCCCGCCTCGCGGTGGATCCGGCCCTCCGTGCGGTCCCAGCCCTTGTCCATGAACAGCCTCATATGACGGGCGAGGGCGGGGTCGTCGGTGACGGAGAGACCGCCGTCGCCGGCGGTGATGTGCTTGTACTGCTGAAGGCTGAAGCAGGCGATGTCCCCCCGGGTGCCCAGCAGCCGGCCCGCCGTGTCCTCCCCGAGCCAGGCCTGGGCGCAGTCCTCGATGAGTACGAGTCCGTGCCGGTCGCAGATCGCGCGCAGCGCGTCGATGTCCGCGGCGCCGCCGAAGAGATGCACGGCGATGAGGGCCTTGGTACGTGGGGTGATGGCGGCCTCGACGGCCTCCGGGTCGAGATTCCCGTCCTCGGGGCGTACGTCGGCGAACACCACGCGCGCCTGCTGCGCCATCACGGGCGCGACCGTCCCGAAGTCCGAGAGCGGCGTGGTGATCACCTCGTCCCCCGGCCCGACCCCCGCCGCCGCGACGGCCAGATGCAGGGCCGCCGTCCCCGAGCTGGAAGCCACCGCATCGGCGCGGGAGTACAGCTGCGCCATCTCTGCTTCCAGAGAACGTGCTTCACTGCCGAAGGCGCTGCACAGCACCGCCGAGTCCAGTACACGCAGGACCGCGGCCCGCTCCTCCTCGCCGAAGGTGCGGCCGCGCGGGCCGAGAACTGTTGGCAGGTGCATTTCCCGTTCGGGCATCGGGGCACTATCCTCTCGGCAAGCCTGCATTTATGGCCTGGGCCGAAATTAGGACGGCCGTCGGCGGGCGTCAAGAAGCACCCCCTGGAACCACTCCAGAAGAACGGAGACCGGCCGATGGCTCTCACGGTCGGAGTGATCGGCCCCGAGGACCTCGTGCACAAGGTGGTCGCGGTCGGCGACCCGGCCGGAGCGACCCGGCTGGTGGCCCTTCCGTACCGGCACGAGGACGAGACCCCCGAGGTCGTCGCCAAAGCACGGACGGAGGTCGACGCCCTCCTCTTCACCGGCGTCGTACCGCATGCGCTCGCCACGGCCGCCGGCCTGGTGGACCTGCCCGCGATGTACGTTCCGTACAACGGGGCGACCCTGCTGCGCGCGCTCGTCGAACTGCTCCGCCTCGGCCATGACGTCTCCCGTATCTCCATCGACACCCTGCGCCGCAGCGAGGTCATGGAGACGCTCACCGAGGCCAAGCTCCCCACCGAGCATGTGCATGTACTGCCGTACCGGCCGGGACTGACCTCGCGGGAGCTGGCCGACTTCCATCTCGCCGCGCGCGACGAGAAGGAGACCCGGGTCGCGATCACCTGCCTCGGCTCGGCCTTCCAGCTGCTCGACCACGAGATGCACGCCGTACGGCTGGCGCCGTCCCGGCACTCCATCCGCTCCACCCTGCAGGCCCTGACGCTCGCGACCGCGGCACAGCACAGCGGAGACGCGCAGGTCGCTCTCGGCATCATCGATCTGCCGGCGGCCGACCAGGAGCTGGCGGCGGACCTCCGGGTGCTGGGCGGCAGCCTGGCCGATCTGCCCGACGGTCAGCGGCTGGTCGTCACCACGCGCGGAGTGCTGGAGACGGTGAGCGGGCAGTTCACCCGGCTGCCGTTCCTCGACGACCTGGCGGCCCGGCACGCCACCGCGCATGTGGGCTTCGGTCTCGGCCGTACCGCCGCGGAGGCCGAGTCGCTGGCCAGGCGCGCGGTCAAACGGGCCCGTTCGGCGGGCGCCGTGGCCGGAGTCGTCTCGATGACCGACGACGTCGACATCGTGATCGACGGCGAACGGTCCCCGGACGCACCGCCCGGACCGCCGGCGGGCCCGGAGAGCACGGTGACGCTCGCCCGCCGCGTCGGACTGCACCCGAAGACGCTGGACCGGCTGCGTGAACTGGCCGCCCAGGACCCGGAGTCGGGCATCACCGCGTACCGCGTGGCCGAGCACCTCTGCGTCCAGCAGCGCACCGCCCGCCGCATACTCAAGCGTCTGGAACGCGCGGGCCTGGCCGTCCCCACGGCCGACCGCATGCAGGGCCGGACCGGCCGCCCCCCGATCGTCTACCGCGTACGCCTCTGAGCCCGGCTTTACGGTCCGGGCCGTAAGCCGAAGGAGCCGCGCTTGAAGATCGCCTCGATCAACACCCGTGTCGTCAGGGCCCCTTACCGTCGCCCGTTCGTCATCAGCAGCGGAACCAGCCCCGAACTCATCAGCCTGGTGGTCGAAGTACGGACCACCGACGGCGACCACGGCTTCGGTGAGGCCTCCCCGATGACCGCCTACACCGGCGAGACCCTCGCCGGACTCGAGGCGGCCCTCACCGAGCACGCCGCGCCCGCGCTCATCGGCCGTGACCCCCGCGACCTGGCGGGAGCGCACGCCGCCATGGACACCGCCATCCGCGGCCAGCACCTCGCCAAGGCGGCGCTCGACATCGCGCTGCACGACGTGGCGGCGCGGGCGGCGGGCTGGCCCGTGCACCTGCTGCTCGGCGGCTGCGCCCGCTCGCGCGTCCCCACCACCTGGGTGGTGGGTCTCGGCACGGTCGAGGAGATGGTGGCGGAGGCGACCGGGTACGCGGCGAAGGGTTTCACCCACATCAAGGTCAAGGGCGGCGAGGACCCGGACCTCGACGAGCGGCTGGTCCGTTCCGTACGGGGGGCCGTCCCGGACTCCGTCGAGCTCTCCCTGGACGCCAACGAGGGCTACGACCCCGGCACCGCGGGCAGGACGGTGGCCCGGCTGGCCGACGCCGGTCTCGACCTGGTCGAACAGCCGCTGCCCCGATGGGACCTGGCCGGAATGGCCGCGCTGCGCGGCCGTGGCGGTGTGCGCGTGATGGCCGACGAGAGCATGCAGTCGCTCCACGACGCCCTGGCGATCATCCGCAGTGGCGCCGCCGATGTCCTCAACATCAAGATTCTCAAAGTGGGCGGGCTCCACCGGGCCCGGCAGATCGCCGCGCTCGCCGAGTCCGCGGGCCTCGCCGTGAAGATCGGCTCCATGCCGGAACTGGGCGTCGCCTCACTGGCCGCCGCCCATCTGGCCGCCGCGCTTCCGCATGCCACGGTCCCGGCGGATCTGGTGGGGCCGCTGCTGGTGGACGCGGAGCCGCTGGCCCCGACGGCGTTCGCGACGACGGCGGACACGGGCTGGGTGGACGTACCGGTGGGCCCGGGTCTGGGCCACGACCTGTGAGAGTGGCGGGCTCCTCCGGAATCCGTCCGGCGATCGGGGACGCGCCCGAAGGGCTCGCGGGGGCCTGCCCCCGGTTGAGCCGGTCGCCGCTACAGCAGGCGCGCCACGTCGTCCACGACCGGGCCCACCCGCCGCGCCAGCCTGCCCACCGACCCGGACGGGGTCTCCAGCGCCAGCAGTTCCTTGACCGCCTCGGTCGTCTCCGCGTCCGTCGCGGCGGTCGCCGCCAGCAGCGCGATGAGATGGTCGACCAGCCAGTCACGCAGCTCCTCGGCCGACGGCTGCTTCCCCTCGTCCAGCCAGATCAGCGACGCCGCCTCGACGGCCGCGATCCAGGTGCGCACCATCAGCCGCAGTCGCAGTCCGGGACTGGCCACCCCGAGATGGACCAGGACATGCTCGGCCGCGGCCCGCCGCACCTCGTCGACGATCGCGGTCGTACGGGACGTCTCGGCGACGCTGCCGCCGCGCAGCAGTGCGCTGAAGCCGGCGTCGTGCTCGTCGACGAAGACGAGATAGCGGTCGAGCACCCGGGCGAGCCGCTCGGTCGGCGGCCCGGCGGACGGCTCGGCGAAGCACTGCTCCAGCTGGTCCGCGGCGGACCGGAGTGCCGTCTCGTACAACTGCTGCTTGCCGCCGGGGAAGTAGCGGTAGACGAGGGGCCGGGACACACCGGCCGCCTCCGCCACGTCGTCGAGCGAGATCTCGTCCGGCGGCCGGTGCGCGAAGAGCGTGAGCGCGGCGGCGAGCAGCTGCTTACGGCGCTCCTCGACGCTGAGCCGTCGGTACGCACGGGTCGCTGGAGCGGGACTGGTCATGCTCCGCAGCGTAACGGCACTGTTCGCCACCGTACGGTCCGACAACGAGGATCACGCCAGCAGGCCGGACGCCTTCCACAGCCTTCGGCCCGGTCCTCGCAGCACTCCGATGTCGTCCAGGAAGTCCGTGAGACGCTTCGCGCCCGACTGCATCACCTCGCGCCGGTGTCCGCTCGCCTTCACCTGGGCGACCGCCTCGCGCCGGTCCAGGCCGATGTTCGTGTACACCTGCGGATTGACGAAGCAGACGGAGAAGACACGCGCCGCCTCTCCGCTGGTGATCCGGGTGAGCTCCTGCTCCCAGCGTGGTGCGGTCACCATCTGACGCCGCAACTCCTCGCGGGCGTACCGCACATGCCGGGCCTCCTCCACCACATGGATACGGGTGACGCCGCGCACCAGGGTCTGCACGCGCTCGTCCGGGAAGGTCAGCCGCTGCATCCAGTCCAGGATCTCCTCGCCGAGCAGCGTCGCGGCGAACGAACCGGGAGTGGTCGAGACGGTCTTCAGCACGCGCGCCAGATTGTGGTACATCCGGGGCACCGGATAGGCCGGCGCCCCGCCCTTCTCGATCATCCTGGCGAACATCATCGAGTGCCGGCACTCGTCCGCGATCTCGGTGAGCGCGTACCGCACATGGCTGCTGGTCACGGACTTGTCGTAGATGTGGCGCACCAGCAGCTGCATCAGGATGATCTCGAACCAGATTCCGAGCGACGCGAGCGACGCGGCCTCGTGCCTGGCCAGATCCAGCCGCTGTTCCTCGGACATCCTGTGCCAGAGCGGGGTGTCGTAGAGGGAGAGCAGCTCCGGTGGCCAGAACCACTTGCCCTCCTCGACGGGAGACTCCCAGTCGAGCTCCTTGTCGGGGTCGAAGGAGTGCTTGGCGGAGGACTCGAGGAGCCGCTGGGCGACCTGTTCGCGGTCCCGGAGCGGGCCGAGTGCGTCGCGGAGCAGCTGCACATCGCCTGGGGTCACGGTCGTCATTGCGGAGGGCACCTCACGAGTCGCATCGGGTCCGGGGCGCCCCCGGGGCGGGCCGCGATCCGGGGGCACGCCTTATGAGACTCCATGTCAGTAAGGTCGTCAATCCCTTGCGTACGACTTGTTGACTCCTCGTCTACCAACGTGTGAGCCTGCCAAGTGTCCTTAAGTTCTACGGGATATGAGGCGAAGGAGCCGTCAGTGTCGACGCACGATCGCTATATGCACGCCCCGGAACACTCCCTCTGGCAGGTCCCGGCCTCCGGCGCGGCCCGCTTCAGCTGGGAGTACGAGGACGGCCGCGACCGCCTCCTCGCCCTGTACCAGAAGGGCAAGGACAAGCAGTGGGACGGCGCCAAGCGTATCGACTGGGACCTGGAGGTCGATCCGTACGATCCGCTGGGCACCCCCGACGAGGCACTCAGCCTCTACGGCTCCCGCCACTGGCCGAAGCTCACCGAGAAGGACAAGGGCGAACTGCGGCTGCACTACACCTCCTGGCAGTTCAGCCAGTTCCTGCACGGCGAGCAGGGCGCGATGGTGTGCGCGGCACGGATCGTGGAGTCGGTCCCGGATCTGGACGCGAAGTTCTACTCCGCCACCCAGACCATGGACGAGGCACGGCACGCGGAGATCTACAGCCGTTTCCTGCACGAGAAGATCGGGATGCTCTACCCGATCAACGACAACCTCCAGGGCCTGCTCGGCGACACCCTGCGCGACTCCCGCTGGGACATGCCGTACCTGGGCATGCAGGTCCTCATCGAGGGCCTCGCGCTCGCGGCGTTCGGCCTGCTGCGCGACACCACGGACAAGCCGCTGCCCAAGCAGATCCTCGCGTACGTCATGCAGGACGAGGCCCGTCATGTGGCCTTCGGGCGGATGGCGCTGCGCGACTACTACAAACAGCTCAGCGACGCGGAACTGCGCGAGCGCGAGGAGTTCGTCATCGAGGGCTGCTATCTGATGCGCGACCGGCTGAGCGGAGTGGAGGTCCTGGAGAACTTCGGTATCCCCAAGCAGGAGGCGGCCGAGCTGTCCGAGCAGTCCGAATACCTGCAGCTGTTCAGGAAACTGCTGTTCAGCCGGATCGTGCCGTGCGTCAAGGACATCGGGCTGTGGGGCGAGCGCTTGCAGAAGGCCTATCTGGACATGGGCGTCTTCGAGATGGGCGACGCCAACCTCGACCTCCTGATGTCCCAGGACGAGGAGATCGCCGAAGAGCTCGACCGCGAGCGTTTCGCGGCGGAGGAGCAGGCACGGGTGTCGGAGGTCGAGGAGGCGATCGCGGACGGCGCGCAGGGCTCCTAGACCACCGGCCCAGGAACCGGCACGGCCACCGCCGCCGGCTCCTCGGGCAGCACGTCGTGCGTGGCGTCGGTGTCCTTCACCGTCGCTGTGAGGTGCTCGTCCGCGGGCCGCGTCAGCTCTTGGTCGAGGCCCTTCGAGTACGCCTCCAGCAGCTCGCCGGACCATTCCCTGCCGGGCATCGGCGGCTGCGGCCGCCGGCGTCCACCACAAGCAGCTGAAGCTGGACCTCCCGTTCCCCGGCGACATCGACCTCACCGCCGTCAACCGCCGGCGACTCGGGGGCACCACTCCCGGGGGCGCGGGGCCCGAGGCCGGCTGATCACTCCGCTCCCGGCGGGAACGACGTCCGCAGCGTGAACGCGTGCGGCGTCGGCCCCTGTTCGCGGAGGTGGACCAGGCGCTTCTCCGCCTCCTGCACTGTCGGGCGGTGGCCCGGCTCCACCCACCACAGTGTCGTCATCGCTTCCTGGACCCGCTCGAACCACTCGTAGCGGCGGCTCAGCAGCTGCCGGTGCTGTCCCTGGTACATGAACGCGGTCAGCGCGTCGGTGTCCCGCCACACCGACATGTTCACGATCAGCCAGTCGTCCCCGAACACCGGCACATCCGTGGCATTGCCGCTGTCGCTCTTCAACCGCCAGATAAAGCCGTCCGCCGCGTCGGCGACCGCGTTCACCGGGTCGAGGCCGTCGGTGAAATCCTTCAACTCCGCCGAATCCAGCGGGAATTTCAGTCGGGCTATGTTCACCTGGGCGAGTTCGAAGGGCATGGCCGCACGATATGCGCGCCCCGCTCCGCCGCCACCGCCATTTCGAGGAGTGAGATGTCCGTGCCGCGCGCCGTCACCAGTTGCAGGCCGACCGGGCAGCCGTCGCTTGTGAAGCCGGCCGGGATGCTGGCCGCCGGATGGCCACTGAGATTGAATGCCCAGGTCAGTGCGGTGGAGTAGAGCTCACCTGGGCCGTCGTGGCCATGCGGGCGGTTCGGGGTCGCCGGAGTGAGCAGCAGCTCCGTGTCCGAGAAGAGCGCATCGAGCCGGCGGTCGTTCTCGCCGCGCACCGCCGCCCCCGCCGAAGGCTCCCCGCGGCGCACCGCCTCCCAGGCCTGCCGCGGGTCGAGGAGAGCGAACGGCCGCTCGTCCAGGCGTACGGTTCCGGCCGCCGCCAGTCGTTCCGCCGCCGCCCGCGCCACCGACTCCACCTCCGGGTCCGTTCGCGCGAAGCCCAGGTCCGCGGACCAGCGCGCCCGTACCGGCAACCCCACCCGTACATCCTCGTACCCGTCCAGCACACAGCGCAGAAAGGCCCGCGCGTCCGCCGCCGAGCGGGTCAGCACCCCCGCCGATGCCAGACCCGTCCGGTCCGGGGACGGCAGCAGTGCGTTCGTGGTCTTCAGCCCGAAGACTCCGCACCACGCCGCCGGGACCCGCACCGACCCGGCCCCGTCGCTGCCGGTGGCGAGCCCCACCATCCCCGCCGCGACCGCCACCGCCGAGCCGGCCGAGGAACCGCCCGGTGTACGGTCCGCACGCCACGGGTTGACCGTACGGCCGTGGGCACCCAGACCCCAGGTCTGCCACTGCGTGCCGGGGCCCGGCACCGCCGTCGAACCGACCGCCACGGCGCCCGCCGCGATCAGCCGCCGGGCCGCGTACGAATGGATGCCGGACCGTCCCTTGACGGCGAACGGCCGTCCGGTCAGCGGTAGTCCGGGGTCCGGCTCGCGGGCGAGCGCCTGCTCGGGCCACACCTCGATGAAGGCGCACAGTTCAGGGTCGAGACGCCCGATCCGCTCCAGGGCTTCCACCACCGTCATGCGATCAGTGTCGCAGCGCCGCCTCCATCACCGCCCGCGCGATCGGCGCCGCGCTGCCACCGCCGCTGATCTCGCCGCGCTCCGCGGACGCCTCCTCGACGACCACCGCGACCGCGACCGCCGGCCGGGCCGCGTGGTCCGCCTGCGCCCAGGAGATGAACCAGGCGTACGGGGTACCGGCGTTGCCCATGCCGTGCTGTGCCGTACCGGTCTTGCCGCCGACCTGCGCCCCGTCGATCGCGGCCTTCGCGCCGGTGCCCTTCTCGACGACATCGGTCATCAGCTGCTTGAGCTGCTGGGCAGTCGAGGGGGTCATCGCCCGGTGGTACGACTTCCGGCTGTGCCGGGAGACGGTGTCGCCGCCCGATGTGGTCACCCGGTCCACCAGATAGGGGTGTCTGATGTCGCCGCCATTGGCGACCGCGGCCGAGACCATCGCCATCTGAAGCGGCGTTGCCGAGGTGTCGAACTGCCCGATCGAGGAGAGCGCCAGCTGGTCGACGGTCATCCGGGTGTCGAAGTTGGACGGGACCACGCCCGAAGGAATCCTCAGCCCGGGGTCGTTGAAGCCGAACCTCTCCACCGTGTCCAGCATCCCCTGCATCCCGATCCGCACCCCGAGATGCGCCATCACGGTGTTGCACGACCACTGGATGGCGTACGCGAGAGAGGCGTTGCCGCAGCCCGTCGCCTCATTGGGGAGCGTGGTCGAGGTGCCGGGCAGAACGTACGGATCGGGAGTGCCCGTCGGCGCCTCGACGTCGGTGACCACGCCGGCCTCCAGCGCGGCCGCGGCCGTGACAATCTTGAAGGCGGACCCCGGCGGATAGGTCTGCCGAATGGCCCGGTTCAGCATCGGCTGGACGCTCGAACCGTTCAGCCTGCTCCAGGCGTCGGTGACCTGCTTCCCGGTTCCCGAGAGCAGACCGGGGTCGTACGAAGGGCTGCTGACCAGTGCCAGGATCTTGCCGGTCGACGGCTCGATCGCCGCGACCGCGCCCCTTCTGTTGTTGAGGCCGCTGAACGCGGCCTGCTGCATCGAGGGCTTGATGGTGGTGACGACATTGCCGCCGGGCTGCTGGGTGCGGCTGAGGTTGTTCCAGTACGGGATCCGGGTGAGCAGCAGGGACGCACCGGAGAGGATGGAGTCCTCGGCGTTCTCGAGGAGTGTGGTGCCGTAGGTCTGCGAGGCGTAACCGGTGACGGGTGCGTACAACGGCCCTTGCGTGTAGGAGCGTTCGTAGCGCAGCTGCTCGCCGGTGTCGTTCGAGCTGGTGACCGCTCCGCCGCCGGCCAGGATGTCGCCACGCGGCTCGTCGTAACGGTCGATGATGAGGCGGCGATTGGCCGGATTGCTGTTGAGCGATCCGGCCTCGAAGACCTGCACACGAGCCGCGTTGACCAGCAACGCGGCCAGGAGCAGCAGACACAGGACGGCGGCCCGCCGGATGTAGCGGATCACCGCTCGCCCTCCAGGACCGGTGCGACGATCCCGGGTTCGACCGGCTCGGGCTGCGGCGCGCGGGCTGAGTCGCTGACCCGGATCAGCAGCGCCACGATGACCCAGTTGGTGACCACGGACGAACCGCCCTGCGCGAGGAAGGGCATCGCCATCCCGGTGAGGGGGATCAGACCCATCACGCCGCCCGCGATGACGAAGACCTGGAGCGCGAGGATCGAGGCGAGGCCGATGGCGAGCAGCCGTCCGAAGAGGTCGCGCAGGGACAGTCCGGCGCGGTAGCCGCGGGCCACCATCAGCGCGTACAGCATGAAGACCGCGGTCAGGCCGGCCAGGCCGAGCTCCTCGCCCGCGGTGGCGAGGATGAAGTCGGACTTGGCGGCGAAGCCGATGAGGATGGAGTGGCCGAGTCCCAGTCCGGCGCCGAGCGTCCCGCCGGCGGCGAAGGCGAAGAGTGACTGGGCGAGCTGGCCGGGGCCCTCACCGGCGTCGATGGTGGCGAAGGGGTTGAGCCAGTCCTGGACCCGGCTGTGGACATGCGGTTCCAGGGAACTGACGGCGACCGCGCCGGCCGCGGCGAGCAGCAGCCCGACGGCGATCCAGCCGGTGCGGCCCGTCGCCACGTACAGCATGATCACGAAAAGCCCGAAGAAGAGCAGCGAGGTGCCGAGGTCCCGCTCGAGCACCAGCACGCCGACGCTGAGCAGCCAGATCGCGACGATGGGGCCGAGCACACGGCCGGTGGGCAGCTGGAGCTTCCAGATTCTGCGGCCGGTGTACGCAAGGGCGTTGTGGTTGGCGGCGAGATACGCGGCGAAGAAGACGGCGAGCAGGATCTTGGCGAACTCGCCCGGCTGGAAGGACAGTCCGCCGATCCGGATCCAGATCTTGGCGCCGTTCACGGCGGGAAAGAGGATCGGTACGAGCATCAGCACCAGGGCCGCGACGACCGAGAGATACGCGTACCGCCGCAGAATCCGGTGGTCGCGCAGGAAGACCACGACGCCGATGAAGAGGGCGACGCCGAGCGTGGACCAGATCAGCTGGGCCGGCGCGGCCGCGTTGTCCGGGGTCTCCAGGTCGAGACGGTAGATGAGCGCAAGGCCGAGGCCGTTGAGGAGAACCGCGATGGGCAGGAACAGCGGGTCGGCGTACGGGGCGCGGCAGCGGACGGCGAGATGGGCGAGGAGGGCCAGCACGCCGAGGCCCGCTCCGTAGCGCGCGGCGTCCGGCGGTACGGCGCCGCCCTTTGCCAGGCCGACCTCGACATAGCCGTAGACGGAGATGAGGACGGCGCAGACGAGGAGCGAGAGCTCGACACCCCGCCGCTTGGGGAGGCGTAGATCGGGCGGGGGAGCGTCCGCCGTCGTTGCGGTCATGCCACGCAACGTAGCAAGACGCAAGCCTTATGTCCCTTTATGTCATAGGGCGTCGACGAAGAGTGGGTGGGAGAGTCGACGGAGCGTCAGTTCGCTACCGGTGCCTGGCGCGCGGCCGATGTTGGTGACGCGTCACTCCGCGTGCGGCTGGGCGGTGGGCTTCCCTGTCGCTCACGGACCGGTGCGCACTCGGGCGGCGTGAGCCGGACGACCGCGCCGCCCGCGAAGGTCCCCGGCGGGCGGGCGCCCGGGGTACGGCTCTGCTCCACCGGACCGGTGAAGATGATGATGCCGCCGCCCCCGGTCCGCCCCGGCCCCGCCTGCCTTCCGGCCTGCCGTCAGTGCTGGTACGGCTGCTGTCCGGGCTGCTGCTGCGACGGCTGCCCGTGCGCCTGACCGCCCTGTGCGCCCGCGCTCTGGATCTGCAGCTGCTCCGCACTCTCCTTGCTCACGCTCGCCTCCGCGCCGCAAAACGTGCACTGAGTCGCGTACTTCGTGGAGAACGGGAACAGTGGCACGAAGAACAGCGTGAACTTCGTGACGCGCTTCCTGAGCGTGTGCGCGGAGGGATTGCCGCAGTGTCCGCATACCAGCGTCAGTATCGCCAGCTGGTAGAGGTATCCCCGAGTGCCAAAGATGATCATGCTGTTGGTCCCTCCCTGGTAAGTGCCTGCCGGCACAGGGCCAGCAGCTTCTCGTCCGTAAAGATGTCATGGCTGCTGTATCCGCCGTCGATCGCGTTATGACGTCGTACGGATCCCAGCTCGCGGCGGAGTATCCGCTCGGCGCCCTCCACCCCGTCGGCCGTCAGCTCCGCCAGGCATTCGGCCGTCGGCACGCGGGTGTTCGCCTGTCCCTCCCAGGCCGCCAGGAGCACCGGCCAGGGCCGCTCCGGGTTTCGCGTCACACGCCACAGCGCGATCGCCGCGTCCACCCGGGTCCACGGATCCGCCGCCCCCAGCAGTTCACCGAGCGCCGGAGCGGCCTCCGCGCCCGCCGCGCCCAGCGTGCCGAGCACCGTCGCCCCCGAGCGCCGGGACGCGGAGTCCGCCTCCGACAGCGCCGCTCGCAGCACCGGCAGTACGGCCCCCGCGTCACCCTCGATCGCCCAGAGCGCGCCTGCGGTCCGCGCCGCAAGGGGCGCCGAGCAGCTGCCACAGCCCAGCATCGCGCGCAGATCCGGCACGGCTTCGCCCGCCGCCGGCCCGAACGCGGTGAGCGCCCGCAGCACCGACTCGGTCAGCCACTCCTTGCGGTACTCCGGCGCGCCCCGCAGGATGCGCAGCACCTCGGGCACCGCGTCGGGGGCCCGCAGCGCGGTCAGTCCGTACAGCAACGGTCCAGCCCGGTCGTGCAGCCGGTCGTCCAGCTCCAACTCGCCGAGGCGGCGGCGCAGCACGGGTGCGAGCGGTGCGGCCGCCGCCCCCAGATGGTCGAGCGCGTACCCCAGATCGTGCGGCGCCTCGGGCAGCTCCAGCGCCCGCGCGAGCACCGGCACCGCACGCCGGTCGCCCGCCCGTGCCAGCGCCTTGACCGCGCTGCCGAGCGACGGCGGACCGCCCGCCCACTCCCGCACCCAGGCCGCGGGGTCCGCGGCGACCCGGTCCGCAAGCGCGTCCGTGGCGGGCCCGGCGAGCGAGAACAACTCCTCCAGCGCGTCGGCGGCCGCCTCGGCCAGCCGTGGCTCCGGGTCGGCGAGTTGCTCCCCGATCAGGCCGACCAGCTCCTCGTACGCGCCGCGCCAGGTCCGCAGCAGTCCGCTGCTCATCCGCACGGCGTCGATCCGCTGCCCCCAGTCGGGGCTGCACAGCTGATCGGTCAGCAGCGCTGTCCGGTCCTCGACGCGATCGCCGAGACCGGAGTGCAGCGTACGGAGCAGATCCGCGGTCCAGGGGGCGTGGCGGCCGGCCGTATCCGCCTCGTGGCGCTCGCGCAGCTGCCCGACGAGTGTCGGCGTCGACGGCCGTTCGGCGGCCTGAGCCGTCACCACCGGCTCGGCGCGCAGCTCGCGCAGCAGGCCTGCCACGCCCGGTACGACATCGGACGGCAGCTCCCCCGGCGCGGAGCGGGCGAGCTGCGCGAGCGCGGCAAGCCGCAGTCCCGGGCCGTACGACACCCGGGTCAGGCCGGAGAGCCACTCCACCACCTCGGGCACCAGATACTCGTGCCGCAGGGCTATCCGGCCCGCGGCTTCGACGCAGGCGAACCGCACCTCGGCGTCCGGCTCCACGCCCAGCCGGTCGCGCAGCAGACCGAGCACCAGCTCCGGATCGTCGTGCAGCGTGGCGAGCGCGAGCGGCGCGGCGAGCCGCACCCCGCGGTCGTCGGCGTCGACCAGTCCGAGGAAGGCGTCCGCGCCCGCGGTCACGGCCGACGCGGCCATCGCGTAGTTCGCGGCGTACTCGAACTCGTCGTCGTCCGGGTCGAGTTCGTCGTCGCCGTCCAGATCGATGCCGCCGATGCTGGTCAGCAGCTCTACGATGCCGCCCCGGTCCTGGACCGCCGGATTCGTGACGAGCTCCAGAAGGAACGGGATGCAGGCGAGCGTCGAGTCGTACACATCGCCCTGGTGGTGCACCGCCCCGTACATCCCGTCGAGCGCCGTCTCGCGCTCCGCCGGGTCCGCGGAAGCCAGTCCGCGCAGCATTTCCGGCACATCGTCCGCCGGGCCGTAAGCATGCCCCAGTGCGGCCCACTCGACCTCGTCGATCCCCCCGAACACGCTTGCCCCCTCCCAAGAACTGTGCGCTTGGGGAGAGTGTGCACCACTGCCCGGACATCGCGCGGTTATTGCCCCCGAAGGCTGTGGGCTGTTCCCATGGTCGGGGGGTGATGGCATGACGGGACTGCGCGTCACACCGGCACGTGAGCAGGGCCGGGACCGGTTGTACGTCAGCCTGCCGAACGGCCGGAGCGTCGCCTGGTACGACCGGGACAGCGGCCGGGTGAGCCTGGTCTCCGACCGCCACCGCGCCGATGTGCTGGCAGCCCTCGCCCCGTATCTCACCGACGATGTCACCGTCGGTCCGCCGCCCGTCCCCACCTCCGCCGACCTCGCCAGGCTGTCACTGCACCCCGACGACGATCTGGCCCCCAACCGCCCCGGCGAGGCGCTGCAGGCCGAACTGGAGCAACTCCCCGCCGGCCACCGTTTCCGCCAGGATCCGCGCCGCGCGGAACTCGCCGCGTACCAGCTGCTGGGCGGCGAGCTCGACCGGCTGGAGGCCGCGGGCTGGCGGATCCTGCACTCGGTTCCGCTGCCCGGCACCGAGCACATCGACCATCTGGCCATCGGGCCCGCCGGGGTGCTGGCCGTGCACACGCTCCAGGCCCGGCGGCTGCGGGTGCGGATCGCCGACCCCATGGTCCGGGTCGGCCGTGGCGAACCGGTTCCCCGGCTTCGGCTGGCCCGCCGCCGGGCCGAGCGTGCCGCGCTCGCGCTGACGGCCGGGGTGCGCCCGGTGCTCGCCGTGGTCGCGGCGGCGCGGCTGGACATGATGCCCGCGCCGCCGGACGTAAGGATTCTGCGGGACGACGAGGTGCCCGCGCTGACCAGGCTCGGCGGCGTACTGAAGCCCGCGGACATCGAGGCGCTGTACGCGACGGCGCGCGACCGTCGCACCTGGCTGCGCGCCTGACGCCGCGTCGCATCAGCAGCCGAGGGCCGCCCATCAGCAGCCGACGGCCGTCGGCCGACCGCCGGTGGTGAGCGGTCAGCGGTCAGCGGAGGTTGTCGCCCCAGCCGCTCTGGAGCATGGTCTGGAACGCCCACTTTCCGTCGCGCCTGATCAGAATGTCGGCGTACCGCAGCTGCTGCGTCTGTCCGGCCGCGGTCATGGTGGAGTCCGTGAAGACGACGGCCATCGCGGGGGAGAGGAAGACGGGCGTACGCGTCGACTCGAAGGTGATGTCGTCGCTGCCGTCACCCATCACCTGGCTCATCGTCTCGATGAACTGCTGCCGGTCCCACTGCGCGGAGGCGCCGTCTCCCGCCGAGTCGTCGCTGACCAGGTTGAGCGGGAAAACGGCCAGGTCCGCCATGCGCTCGATCTCGCGCTTGGCGCTGTGTGCGTCGTACGCGGCGAACCACGCCTCGATACTCGCCAGTTCTGCGGGGGTAGCGGTGTATCCGGTATCGGGCAGAAAGGTCACGCCGTCTCCTCTTCACGTTTGACTACTCGAGGACGGTATCCCCAGGTCGCCAACTAGTCAAACTTGATTAATTCTCTTGCTGATCCTGGCTCGGATCCCGATCCCGATCCCGATCCCGATCTTGATCCTGGGGGAGCCGCAGCCGCAGCACCGTGGTGACTGTGTGCCGCGTCGTCCCTTGCTCCACCTCGGCCGTCACTCCGGGCCCGACGGTCCGGTACGCGACCTCGCCCACGCCGGTTGCCGTCGCCGTCCCGGTCCCGCTAGTCACCCGCCCCTCCAGCGCGCCCGCCGCCTGGGCGCGCAGTGCCGGAGCGAGCGGACTCGACACCACCGGGACGAGGTCGTCGGCCACGGCCAGCACCAGCGCGGACGGCCGCGCCGGAGGGCCGGTGAAGCCGATGACCGCCGCGTCGCGCGCGTAGGTGTGCCGGACCTTCAGCCACGCGCGCGTGCCGCTCCTGTAGGTCTGGTCGAGGCGCTTGACCACCAGCCCCTCGACGCCGATCGCGGGCAGGGTCTCGAACCAGGTGGCCGCCTCCTCGGCGTCCAGGGTCATCGGCACGGCCTGCAGTGGCGGACCGAGCGGGGCGAGCAGCGCGACCAGCCGCGCGCGCCGTTTCTCGTACGCCAGCCGCCGCAGATCCTCGCCGCCCTCGGCGAGCAGATCGAAGGCCGCGTAGGAGGCGGGCAGCCGTCGCGCGAGCGTGGGCGCGCGCCCGGGTGTGGCGGTCGCCCGCTTCTGTACGGCGGCGAAGTCCGTACGGCCCTCCGTCCACACCACCACCTCGCCGTCCAGGACCGTGCCGTCCGGCAGCCGGCGGGCCGCCTCCTCGAGATCGGGGAAGGCGGAGGTGATGATCCGGCCCGACCGGGCCTGGAGCACCACCTTCCCGCCGGTCCGGAAGATCACCATCCGGTGGCCGTCGAACTTGGGCTCGTACGCCAGGCCGTGGCCGCGCGGCAGCACGCTCACCGATTCGGCGAGCGCCACCTTCAGCGGGGGCGTCGGCGCGCCGCTCATGGCAGCGGCCGGGCCTGCTGGGGATCGACGAGCGGGCCGAGAAGATCTCCGTACCGCGCCAGCCGTGGCGCGATGTCGCCGATCCGGAACACGAGGTTCTGCTGTTCCTCTACCTCTTCCCAGGTCACCGGCGCGGAGACGGTCGGCTCGACGCGGGCGCGCAGCGTGTAGGGCGCCGCGGTGGTTTTCGCGGCGGCGTTCTGGCTGTGGTCGACGAAGACCTTCCCGGGCCGCAGGGAGCGGGCCATCCGGTGCAGGACCAGCCCCGGCAGCGCGGCCTCGCCCTCGACGGCCAGGCTCTTCGCGTACGCGGAAACCTCCTCGGAAGGCGTGGGCGTCACCGGCACGAGGACGTGCAGACCCTTGGAGCCCGAGGTCTTGGTGTACGCGTGCAAGCCGTCCGCCGCCAGTCGCTCGCGCAGCCACAGTGCCACCGCGCAGCACTCGGCGATCGTCGCGGGCGCGCCCGGGTCGAGGTCGAAGACCATACGGTCGGCGACCGCCGGCTCGTCCGCCTGCCACTGGGGCGTATGGAACTCCACGACGAGGTTTGCCGCCCACATCAGTGATGGCAGGTCCTGGATGACGACCTGCCGTGCGTCCTTGTCCTCCGAGCGGGGTACGGCGGTGGTGCGCACCCAGGACGGCGTACCGGGTGGCGGGTTCTTGGTGAAGAACAGCTGCCCTTCCGGTCCGTCCGGGTAGCGGAGGAAGGACACCGGACGGTTGGCGAGATGCGGGAGGATCGCGTCCGCCGTGCTGGCGTAGTAGTGCAGGATCTCGCCCTTGGTGGTTCCGGTGGCGGGGTGGATGACCTTCTCCAGGTTGCTGAGCGCCAGGCGTCGCCCCTCCACTTCCGTGATCGGCGTCATACGATGAGAATCCCATGAATCCCTCTATTTCGGATGAAAGGGATGAAACGTGCGATCCATATGGAACGGCGCGATCTCCTTCGGCCTGGTCAGCATCGGTATCAAGCTGGTCAACGCCACCGAGAACCACTCCATCTCGTTCCGCCAGATCCACACCGCCGACGGCGGCCGGATCCGCTACCGCAAGGTCTGCGAACTGGAGGAGAAGGAAGTGACCGCCGCCGAGATCGGCAAGGCGTACGAGGCCGCGGACGGAACCCTCGTCCCGATCACCGACGAGGACCTGGCTTCGCTCCCGCTGCCCACGGCGAAGACGATCGAGATCGTCGCCTTCGTGCCGGCGTCGTCGATCGACCCGCTCCAGATGGACGCCGCCTACTACTTGTCGGCCAACGGTGTCCCGGCCGCCAAGCCGTACACACTTCTGCGCGAGGCACTCAAGCGGAGCGAGAAGGTCGCAGTCGCCAAATTCGCGCTGCGCGGCCGGGAGCGCCTGGGCGTGCTGCGCGTCGTCGACGATGTGATCGCCATGCACGGCCTGCTCTGGCCGGACGAGATCCGCGGCACCGAGGATGTCGCGCCGGACCAGGGGGTCACCGTCCGGGAGGCCGAACTCGACCTGGCCGACGCGTTGATGGACACTCTCGGCGAGGTCGACCTGGACTCGCTGCACGACGACTACCGGGCGGCGGTCGAGGCCATGATCGCGGCGAAGGCGGAGGGCGGCGTGGTGCCCGAGGAGGTGCCGGCGGAGTCCGGCGGCGGCAAGGTCATCGACCTGATGGCCGCGCTGGAGAACAGCGTGCGCGTGGCGAAGGAGGCGCGGGGCGAGGAGGGCCGGGAGGTCGCCGAGGTTACTCCGATCAAGGGGCGCAAGCGGGCGGCGGCGCCGAAGCCGGGGGGTGCCGACGCGAAGAAGTCCACGGCGGCGGCGAAGAAGACGGTGCCGAAGAAGTCGGCGTCCGGTGCCGACAAGTCCACGGCCACCAAGTCGACGACCGCCAAGTCCACGGCGGAGAAGTCGTCCGCCACCAAGTCCACGGCGAAGAAGACGTCCGCCACCAAGTCCACGGCCACGAAGTCGACGACCGCCAGGTCCACGGCGGCCGGGTCGGCGGCGGAGAAGTCCACGGCGAAGAAGTCCACGGCCAAGAAGACCACCGCGAAGAAGCGCGCCACGGCCTGATCCCGGTCCGGCCGCGCGGGCGGAGTGGGCCGCGGGCGGTTCTATGCGCGACGCAGCAGGTTGTCGATGACGGACTCCAGATAGTCGCCGCGCTCGGCGCCCACGGGGAGAGCCTGCGGCACGGCGTGGCTCAGCTGGGTGTGCCCGAGATAGCTGGTGTACGCGAGCAGCCCGCGCTGCCGGGCCTGGTCCGGCGGGAAGCCCAGCTCCTCGAAGAGGCGCGCCACGTAGCCGACCCGGCGCTCCGTCACTCGCCGCAGTACGAGCGCGACTTGGGGATGAGCTGCGGTGGCGAGCAGGGAGACCTCGAGGGGATCCTCGGCCGCCGAGGCGGTGGCCCTGGCGAAGAGGGTACGCAGCCGTTTCTCGGGGTCCGGTTCGGACTCCATGGCGGTGATGATCTCCTCGGTGCAGATCTCCTCCCACCGGCCGAGCGCGGCCTCGACCAGTGCTTCACGGTTGGTGAAGTGCCAGTAGAAGCTGCCCTTGGTCGTCCCCAGCCGGGCGGCCAGCGGCTCCACCGCGACGGCCGCGAGCCCGCGCTCACTGATGGCGGCGAGCGCCGCGTCGGCCCAGTCGCGCGCCGAGAGTCTCTTGCGTCCCGGTCCCGTCTGCCGTGCCCGCTCTGCCTGCGTCATGTCCATACGCTACCGTATGGTGAAACATACGCCACCGTACGGAGGTGCGGGATGCGCACGGTCCGGAACGTCCATGAACGCGTAATTCAGGCCTCGCCGGGGGTGGTCGGCGCCCTGCTCGACCGCGTCTCCTCCCAGGACGACCCGCTCAGCCCGAGCCCCGTCTGGCCGCCGATACGCTTCGACGGCCCGCTCGCCGTCGGCGCGAGCGGCGGCCACGGCTTCGTCCGCTACTCGGTGAGCGCGTACGACCCGGGCCGTAGCGTCCGCTGCGACTTCGCCCCGCCGTCCAACGGCTTCCACGCCCTCGCCGTAGAACCGCTGGACGCGGACCGCTGCCGTGTGCGGCATGTGCTCGAACAGGAGCAGGGACTCAGGTCATCGCTGCTCTGGACCCTGGTGACCCGCCCGCTGCACGACACGATGATCGAAGAGCTCATCGACAACATCGAGCGCGCCGCGTCCCCGGCCGGCCTGCCCCGCCCGTACCGCTGGTCCCGGTGGGCACGTCTGATGCACCGCATGATCTGGGTCCGTCCGACCGCGACGGATGTGCCGCGTGAGGCCGAACTGGCTCATCAGGCCTTTGCCGCCCCGGACTTCACCGACGCATGGCAGCTTCCCCTGGCCCCGGGCATGCCCCGTGACCCCGAGGCCTGGCGCGGAGTTCTCCCCTTTGCGGTCCGGGCGACCGCGTCGAACGAACTCCTGCTGGGCGAGGACGCGAGCCACCTGGACTTTCGCGCCTCGGTCCTGATCGCCGACGACAAGGTCACGCTCACCACGGTGGTGAAGACCCACAACCGGCGCGGCAGGCTCTACTTCGCGGTGATCCGTCGCTTCCACCCGTTCATGTCCCGCCTGATGCTCCGCCGCGTTCACCGCCGCCTGGCCTTCTCGGCGCCGCCGGCCTCGGCAAGGACGGCACCGGCGCCGCCCGCCTCGGCGAGGACGACGGCGGCGAGTTGACATGGAGTGCCGGACGGCTCAGGACCTCGGAGCGTGCACCGCGACGACGTGGCCTTGCGCATCGACCGTGAGTGCGACCCGCTCGACCTTGTTCACCACGGTGAGAACGGCCCACACAACGACCCACAGGAAACAGGTGACGAGGCTGAGGATGGCGTGCAGCACATGGTTCACCGGCTCGCCACGGACCATGACCGCCTGCGTCTCCGAGCGGGATTCGACACGCCATCCGCTGGCGATCCGCTGATTCACCGCCCAGTCGAGGATGAGGCGCCGCCGCGTCTCGTCGGGCGTGCTCTCTTCCGCTCCGAAGTAGCCGGGTGGGGGCTGCAGGGGTTCCGCCCACCGGGCCGGTACCTTGCGCGGGTTCATGAGCTCACCTCCAGAGGGGGCCTGCACCGTCCGCGCGCCCGCCGGACCGCCCGCGTGGGCAGTCCGGCGGGCGTGACCGGAGTGGTCTACGGCCGGCGGCCGGCCGCCCCGTCGAACGAGTCGTGTCGGCGCCGTCAACGACCGCGCCAGTCAACGACCGCGCGGTCAGCAGGGGGGACGCGCCGTCAACCGAGTGCCCGTGTCAGCCGAGTGACCGCGCCGTCGGAGTCCCGGGCGCCTGATGTCCTCCACTGGCCACCATCCGTACCTCACCTCGGTCGCTGATCTCGGCGCGCACGATCCCCGTCTCGTCCTCGTAGATCGGATATCCGCCCGCTCCCGCTCTCTCGGTGCGCCGGACGATCACGACGTCGTCCTCCACGGCGGACGCCTGAAATATCAGCTCGTACCTTTCCGGGTACTCCATAGGGCCTCCCGACAAGGCTCGGCAGGGGCCTGGAGCGTCGCTCCGCGTCTTGCCGCTGCCCCGCCCCTCCATGGTCGCCCACGCTCGCCCACCGCGCCTCAGGAGCGGCCCGGACCAGCCAGGAGCCCGCGACTGCCGCAGCCTGCGAGGCTGCCCGACACTCATGGGCAAGCCGCGGTAGCAGCACCAGCGGCGTGCGGCGCTGCTAGCGTGGAACACCGTCACGGATCGAGAGCCACTGGCTCCACGAGGAACAGTTGATCCAGCCGATGTCGTTGCTGTAGTCCCGGTGGCACACCTTGACGCGGACGTATCCGCTCTCGGCCATGTCGTAGTTGCAGGCCGTCACGCCGTTCTGGGCGCCGTTCGTGTCCTTGCACTCGCCCGAGCGGCCGTAGTCGGTCTCCCAGCGGGTGACCGTGCTCGCCCCGTCGAACTTGAAGTCGTTGGCGCCGATGTAGTCGCCGTCGTACGCGAAGTAGCCGTATCCCATCCCGTCGCTGGTCTTGACCTCACCGGGCCAGGACGGCCAATTGGGCTCGGCCTGGGCGGGGGTTGCCATGAGGACGGTGCATGCGGCGGCGGCGAGCGTCCCTATGATCCGCTTCTTCACTCCTGCGCTCCACTTCTTCGTTTCATCCACTGCTCGACCATGGCGGCTGTGTGAGCCGTCCAAGATCAACCGGATAATAACGATCAACGTGTCGCGCGGATACATGGAACGATCACATGTGGGTATCGGCCCCTGGGATCAGGGCAGTTGGCCCGCGAGGGCGAACTCCGGGCTCGGCAGTCGGGTCACGAGCTCCCGGAACACGCCTTGATGACGAGGCCGCCGATCAGGGCCTGATCCCCTGCGTCACCCCATCTCGACAGGAGCGCGCACGAGCGAGCCGTATTCCGTCCAGGACCCGTCGTAGTTCTTGACGTCCGGGTAGCCGAGCAGCTCGTGGAGCGCGAACCAGGTGTGCGAGGAGCGTTCTCCGATACGGCAGTAGGCGATGATCTCGTGATCCGGCGTGATGCCTTTACGGGCATAGAGTTCCTTGAGTTCGTCGGCCGATTTGAAGGTCCCGTCATCGTTGGCCGCCTGTGACCAGGGGATGTTGGCCGCGCCGGGGATGTGGCCGGGCACCTGCGCCTGTTCCTGCGGCAGGTGCGGGGGCGCCAGCTGCTCGCCCCGGTACTCCTGGGGGGACCGTACGTCGACCATGCGAGCGGCGGACCCCAGACTCTCCAGCACTTCACCGCGCAGCGCGCGGAACTGCGGGTTCTCCTGTCCCGTCACCGTGAAGCCGGTGCGCCGACGGTTCACGACCTCCTGGCTCACCCCGCGGCCTTCCAGCTCCCATTTCTTCCGGCCACCGTCGAGCAGCTTCACCTTGTTGAAGCCGCGCAGTCGCAGGATCCAGTAGGCGTACGCAGCGAACCAGTTGTTGTTGCCTCCGTACAGCACCACGGTGGTGTCGTCCTCCACGCCGGCCGCGGCCAGCAGTTGCCCGAGCGCTTCCACGTCCAGGTAGTCCCGGCCCACGGCGGTGTGCAGGTCCTTGGTCCAGTTCCAGCCGACGGAGCCTGGGATGTGGCCCTTTTCGTACGCGGTGGTGTCCTCGTCCACGTCGATGACGCGCACGGTTCCGTCGTCGAGGCGGGCGGCCAGCCACTCGGTGTCCACCAGTGTCTCGGGGTGGGCGTAACCGTTGCGGCCCATGATCTTCACCTCTCTCATGCGTATGGCGCGCTGAGGCGTGTTCTCGTGCCTGTTCTCATGCCCGTTCTCGTGCCTGTTCTGATGCGTGTGCCGCCAAGTCCCCCGCGCCACCGCTGACCACCGCCGTCACCGGGATCCCGGCCCGGTCGAGCAGGCTCGCCGCGATGGTCGCCCGGCGTCCGCTCCCGCAGATCGTCCAGATCTCGCGGTCCCTGGGCATCTCGCCGAGCCGCCTGGGCAGTTCGGCGAGTGGCACGGCGATCGTGCCCGGGATTCCGCCCTCGGGGCGCTCCGGCCGTACGTCGAGCACCCGCCGTTCGGCGACGTGCCCGGCCAGTTCGAGCACGTCCGCAGTACGGAAGGAACGCAGCGGGCGGCCGGCTGCCCGCCAGGCGTCGACACCACCCGCCAGATAGCCCGCGACGTTCTCGTATCCGATCCGCAGCAGCTGGATCACCGCCTCGTCCGCCGCCTCCTCGGCAGGCTCCGGCAGCACCAGCGCCAGGCGGGTGCCGAACGGCACGACCTCGCCGACCAGGCTCGCGTAGCGGTCGTCCAGCTCGTCGCAGAGCGACCCGGGCAGATGGGCCGCGGCGAAGGTTCTGCGGTCGCGGCCGTCGACGATCTGCGCGCCGCCCCCGACCAGGCCCTCCACCACGCTCGGCGTGAGCGGCCGGAGCGTGGGACGGCCGCCGAGTACCTCCGGTCCGGACCGGTTGAGCGGTGCCATGTAGTGGTAGTAGGCGGGATACGGCGGCAGGCCCGACAGCCGTTGGCTGACGAACTTCTCCTCGTCCTGAACGGTCAGCGTGGGGTTGGTACGCCGCTCGGCGCCCATGGTGGTGGTCCTGTCCCCCGACACCGGCCCGGCCGCGCAGGAACTGCCCGCTCCGTGCGTCGGCAGCACCCGGGTGGCGTCCGGCAGGAGCGAAAGCCGCCTCAGCGAACGGAACTGCGCCCTGGCCAGCTCCTCCGTGGGCTCGTCACCGGACAGGTCCGTACGGCCCGCGCCGCCGACGAGCAGACTGCCTCCGGTGAAGACGGCCGTCGGCGCCCGCCGGGTGTCGTCGAGAACGAGGTACGACGTGTGCTCCGCCGTATGCCCGGGCGTCTCCATCGCCCGCACGGTCACGTCGCCGACGACGATCTCATCGTCCTCCGCCAGCGGCAGATGTTCGAAGGCATACGGCGCGCGGGCCGGGCCGGCCACGGTGGCGCCGGTCGCCGCGCGGACCTCCAGCGCACCCGAGACGTAGTCGTTGTGCACATGCGTCTCCAGGACGTAATGGATCCGCACCCCCCTGGACGTACAGGACTCGATCAGTCCCCAGCTGTCCCGCTGCGGGTCGACCAGCGCGGCCTCGTCGCCGCTGACGAGGAGATAGCTGGTGTCACCGAGCGATGCCGTGGTCATGATCTCGATCTCGCTCATGTTCCGTCACCCTGCTGTGCTCGCTGTTCGTGAGGCGCTCGTACGACGATCACCCGGACGCTGTGCGCCGGCGTGTCGTCCGGGGCACGCCGAAGTGGTCGAGTACGCCGACGTCGTCGCGTACGAGGAAGGCACCCACGGGTGTGTGACGGTCGCGGCCGACCGGGCGCTGTACGGGTCGGCCGTGACGGTCTCGGGTGCCCGGGTCGTGGCAGTCGGCCCGGGTGGAATTGCCGGTGCGGTCATGGGCGGCACCTTCCGTCGGGCTCATTGCGAGCGCGACGAGGCTTGCTTCCAGCCTACGTACGGGGGTGAGCCGGGCATGGCCCAAGAAAGTCGAACAAAGGCCTTGACTAGTTCGAAATACGGAGGAAACTCATCAATACACCGGACAACCGGAAAGAGCCACACGGCCCTGTGGAGACGTCCAAAGGCAGAGTGACTCTTGTCCCGGCTCTGGCCAGGCCCCCGGCAGATTCTGTCGGTGAGGGAGCCAGCAGCGACGACTGAGACTCTCGACATCGACAAGGACCGCCGGGGACTGCATGTCTGCGGCCCGGTTTCGCGGTGCCGCGCTGCTCCGAGCCCACGTGCAGTCTCCGTCTGGCTCGTCATGAATGCGGCGCGAGTCGTCCACCCCACCGGCCGTGGGGGAGCCAGTGACCTCGGGGCGGCCGGTGCGGTGCGTCCGGGGCTTGCCCGCGCAGTAGCCGCGCCGCACTCCGCGCCCGTACTCACCACCCGCACTCCGCACCCTCCGCGCTCGGCAGCGGCGCGAGCCGGTCCGCCGGGCCCCCTCGCTCCGGGAGTCGGCGAGCCCCATGCGGAGACTCGTCGGGGCAGCCCTCTGTTGTGGCCCCCTCGCGGGGCGCCACCGCTGCGTTTCAACGCGGGTCGGTCGCCGCAGATCAGTTGTGGCCGAACTTCCTCTGCTTCTTGTGGGATACCTGATCCGAGATCGAGTGCACGGTCTCCTGTGCGGCGGATCTCTGCGCCTGCTCCTTCGTCTCCACCGCACCGCTGCGTTCATGTCCGCCGGTGCGTGCACCGCGGTTCTGCCGGCTCTGCTTCTTGCTCACGATCGTGCCTCCTGTAGCGGATCGGGGACGATGCGCACTATCAGGTTCGCATGTCAGTACGAAAGGCGCGTTTCGGGCAGGCGTTCCGATGTGATCCGGATGCTGACCTTGCGGGTTCTCTCCCGATTGCGAGAGGTTTGACGCAATAGCTGGAAGGGCCGACACTGGTTGCGTGTTCCCTCCTGATTTCGTGAGGGTATGCGCAAGGAGGTGTGACGTGGATTTCGTGTCCGTGAGGCAGGCCGCGGAGAGCCTGGGCGTGGACGACTCGCGTGTGCGCCAGCTACTCCATGAGGGCAGGCTCCAAGGTTCGATGGTCGGCGGGCGATGGCTCGTTGACGCCCGGAGTGTGCAAGATCGCAAGGTGGCTGCTCCTGAGTCGGGGCGGCCTCTGTCTGCGCGTAACGCGTGGGGAGCACTTGCCATGCTTGCCGGGAGCCGCCCGTCCGGCCTGTCGGATCCGGAGCGCTCCCGTCTGCTCGCGCGCCTGCGGAACCTGGCGGCTCAAGAAGATCTGCCGGTGGCTCGCATCCGAAAGCTTCTCGCGGCGAGGGCTGAAGTGAGGCGCTACCGCGTGCACCGCGGTTTGCTGCCGGCGTTGCTCGAAGACGCGGACGTGGTGCGCGCCGGGGCCAGTGCGGCTCCCCACATCGGGGCCGACTACGTTGCACCAGGCCGAGCCGAGGTCTACGTACACCCGGACATGCTCGGGAAACTGGAGGCGGCATTCGGCGTGGTGCTGGATGCCCGGCACGGCAACCTTGTCGTCCGCGTGCCGCCTGCCAGTGCTTGGCCCTTCCTTGTTTCGGCTGCTCGGGAAGGAAAGGAAGGGACGGATGCTCCGGCTCCCGTGGTTGCGGCCGACCTGCTCGACGCGCACGAGGACCGAGCAAGTGCCGCGGCGGCAGGCATCCTTGAATCATTGCTGGCATCCCACGAGCTGAGGGGGGCGGACGGTTAGTGGCACAAGCTCGGGTTCGTATCGAATCGGACTTGCTCACCGGGCCGCTCGTGGGGCTTTGGGGCACTCTCTTGGATCTTTCCGAGAAGGTCACGGAGTCGTGGACGTTGATCGGTGGCCAGATGGTGCTGATGCACGGCCTGGAACACGACAGAACTCCGCCTGCCGCGAGCCTCGATCTTGATGTGCTGGCCGATGTGGTGTCTCAACAGCAGAGCCTGCGTCTGCTTGTCGCTGCGCTGGAGGAGTTGGGCTTCCGGTCCGCCGGTGTGTCGCCGCAGGGCAAGGCGCACAGGTACAAGCGCGATGGGGACGTGGGAGAGCTCGTTGTCGACTTGCTCGCCCCGGACAACCTTGGCAAAAGGGCTGACCTCACCACCACGCCTCCAGGCGTAACGCTGGAAGTTCCTGGAGGGCGCCAGGCCATGCAGCGGAGCGAGAGCGTCGGCGTTCAACTGGGCGAGCGACGTGGCGTCATCCGTCGTCCCAGCCTGCTGGGTGCGATCGTCGGCAAAGCGGCCGCATTGAGCATCCCCACTGCTCCAAAGGCGAAGCATTACCGTGACCTGGCTTTCCTGCTCTCGCTGCCGGCCAACCCGCTGGTCCTCAAAAGTGAGTTGACCAAGGGTGATCGCAGGAAGCTGGCATTGGCGGGCGCTCTTCAAGATCCCAACCACGCGGCCTGGACGGAACTGCGCGACTCCGAGGCTCAGGCCGACGGCCGGGCCATGTACCGCTTCCTGTCGTCATGACCACGGTCGCGGCTCGGTCAATGGGGGATGTCGGCCCAGACTCCCAGGGCCGGTTCCAGCACCGTTGCGCCTGGTCAGGAGCCAGATCTGGCCGTAGAAGCGCGGAAGCGCGGTGATTCCCGAGCTCAGGGTGTGCGGGAGAAAACCACTCGCTCGGAGCTCGACTCGAAGGAGAACATGCGCTCATGGCCTTTTCCGGACCGCCGCCGTCCACCGTGCGTGTACCTGCGCGCATCGCCGACCTGGCCGGGGACCGGCCACTGCTGCCCGTGTGGCAGAACGAGTTGGGCGGCCTGACCTTCCGGATCGGCAAAGGGGATGGCCGACTGTTCGCCAAGTGGGCTCCGGCAGGCTCCGGGCTGGACCTGACCGCGGAGGCAGTACGCCTGAAATGGGCCGGCGGTTTCACGCCCGTGCCCCGCGTACGGGACCACGGAGCAGACCAGGCCGGGGCCTGGCTCGTCACCCATGAGCTTCCCGGCGAGAACGCCGTCACTCCCCGGTGGAAGGCAGATCCCGGAACGGCCGTGCGGGCGCTGGGAACAGGACTGCGGGCCCTGCACGAGCGGCTGCCCGTGGCCGACTGCCCCTTCAGCTGGTCCATCGAAGGCCGCCTGGAACGAGCCCAGCTCGCGGGCATCCAGGTGCCCGCTGACCTGCCCGCGCCTCCGACGACCGACCGCCTGGTCGTGTGCCACGGCGACCCCTGCGCACCGAACACGCTGCTCCACGAGGACGGCACCTGGTCCGGTCACGTGGACATGGGTGCCCTCGGTGTCGCCGACCGATGGGCCGACCTGGCCGTTGCCACCTGGAGTACTGAGTGGAACTACGGCCCCGGCTGGGAGCACACGCTCCTCGACGCCTACGGAATCGACCCCGACCCGTACCGGACCGACTTCTACCGCCGTCTCTGGTCCGCGACTTGAGCGTCCCGCTCCCAGGCACGACGGCTCGCTCCCACCGACGCTCACATGCGTTGCCCAGTCCACCACGAGCCGCCCCGCCTCAATCGGGCCCGTTCACGGTCGTCCGGATGAGACCCGCGTTCGCCTTCGACGAGCCTGGCTGTGAGGCAGGCGTGTACCGCGACGTCCTGCCGCGCGGGATGACCCAACACGTCGGGGCGCGCAATGTGGGATTCCCCGTGGCCGCACCGGTGGCAACCGGTACCTGGTGCCCGGCCTCGGCACGGTCCGGGCCGCCGACCTCGCCGTGCCGCCCGCCCAGGACCACCACCGCCGTACCCAACCAGGGCGCCGTCGTCAGACGCCGGCCCGACCGGCAGGACGTCACCACCGTGAGGGATGCCGACTGCTGCCGCCGTCCGCACCCCGCCGCTGCCGTCATCACCTGCATTCGTGCCGCCGAGCTGACCACCGCCTGAGGAGTTCGATCGCTGACCGCTCGTATCACCCGTTCTGGTGCGCTTCTCATGCGCAGTACGCGAGTGATGCCCAGAATTGACCCACGATGTGTTGTGTCTCCTTCCTAGGGGTGAAGGGCCATGCCGACGTACGTCACGTTGCTGAACTGGACCGATCAAGGGGCCCGCGGCTTCAAGGACACCTCGCAGCGCGCCGAGGCCTTCGCCGCAGCGGCACAAAGGCTCGGGGCAAAGGTCCTGAACATCTACTGGACCGTCGGTCCTTACGACCTCGTGACCGTCGTAGAGGCACCCGACGACGAGACCGCCACTGCGGTGCTCCTACAGGTCGGCGGGTTGGGCAACGTCCGTACCACGACCCTGCGGGCCTTCGGCCGGGAGGAGATGGACCGCATCATCACCAAAGCCACTGGCTGAGCACTTTGTGAGTACGAGTGAGCGGCGATAGGCCCTCCGCCCACTGGATTCCTCTGGGCCCTCGGCATTCGGGCGACTGATCTGGGCAAACGCTTCATGATCCATCCTGCACATAGGCCGCGGTTTCCGACATCCGGCCGCTGCGAGAGGCATACGGCTGCACACACGCCAAGACCCCGTCCTCAGCCAAAGCGCTGATGGTGGGGTCTTTGGGCACCTCATACAGGGTGCCCCCGCCTCGGCCGTGCCGCTGACCTGTGAAATCGAGTCTTCAAAGGTCACGTGTGCGTGATTCTCACGCCCCACTCACGCGGAGCACGCCCCCTGGTGAGGCCTTTGGGACCTCCGAAGAGTTGACGTTGGGCAGGACGCTTACAGCAGCCACTCGGTATGAGTTCCGTCGTCAGTCCCGGCTGCGCCGGTCGCGGGGCACTCGTTCAAATTCCGGGCAGGGGCACGGCCTGCCCGAGTGGCCGGCCAGCGTACGGCCCCCTGACCATGCTCGACCCCAAACCGGCCAGGCCACCGGCCAAGCCGCTCCACCGACCTCCTACGGAGAACTCGACGGTCCCGCATTCACGCCGGATGCTCAGTCTCCTCGTCTACCCTTTTCCGGCTCTGTGTGATGAGCGCCTGCGTCTGCCTCTCGATCTCTTCCGGGTCCAAGCCCAGGGCACGTCCTAGATTGGTCGACCAAACCTCCGAACGCACACTGGCCTCATAGTTCAGATCGGCGCGGATCATGTCACGCGCGGCCTGACGGTTCTGACTCACCATGACGAACGTCGACAGGAAGATCGCCTCAAGGCTGACAATCATGGTGAGAAGCCCGAAAGGGAAGGGGTCGAAGACCGCATCCTCTCCGAACAGGCCTTCGTTCACCACAATCCAGCCAGCGAACCACGCCATATGCACGTAGACGAAAGCCATAGATCCCGCGAAAGCGGTGATCACGTCCGCGATGTGGTCCTGCACGCCGCGCTGGCGCGCGAAGAGGTCCTGCTCATGTGGCAGGCGAATGAGCAAGCGCGGCCACGGACGGCCTGCTGGACCGTTGGAATGGGACGTCATGACGTCATCCTGCACATACTGCAGGCAACAGCGTAGAAGCACTGCCTCGGCGCGTTGAGGCACGCCATCGCTCCGGCGGCCCGGGCCCTGGACGTGCGCCCCGTGACGGTCCTCACTGGCCTACGCCAATTGGCCGAAGCGGCTTGGTGACCTTCAGCACCGCATCGCACGAGGGCAATGGACGGCTCTCACCGACGGCGCCAGGCCTTGCGGAGCCACTGACAGCGCACCGGATGCGCACTGGTAGGAGCGGGGACCAGCGGGCAACAGGGGCAACACAAGAGGGCAGCCGACAGGCGAAAGCGACCGTTGTTGCTGGTCGGTAGCCATCAGGCTGCGGACGGCTCGTGATTCCCAAGCTCAGAGCTCAGACCGGTAAGGCAGCGGGATCGCGTGCGCTTCCAGCGCAGCGGAGAAGCGCGCGAGCAGCTCGTCGAGGTCCTCCAGGAGGAGGCCGGCGGTGTCGCGGGCCTCAGCGTCGTCGCCGCGGTCGGAGGCCTCCACCACTGCAGCGACGTCGCGGCGAAGGATGGAGAGAAAATCACCCTGGACCAGTACACCGGGGAAGCGGCGGCCAGGCAGGCGCACCACTGCGTTGTTGCCACCGTCTGTGAACAGCTCAGCCTCGACACGCTCCATACGGTCATCCAACCTGACATCACCGGGTGACGTCACCAGGTGACATCAACAACAGCGGACGGAGCCAGCGTTGAGCGATCGTGAGCGGTCATGCCCCAGGCGGTCAGGTGCTCCTCAAGGCCCGTCCGCGCGAAGTCCCAGAGCGGTGGTCAGTACAGCAGCCAGTACGAAGTCTCCGCCTTCACAAAATCAACGGCGGCCGGCCATGAGTCGTGGCGTGTTCAGGCGCCGGTATCTCACTCGCCACTCACTCGCGATCGGTGATGGAGAACGACAAAGAGCCGGACCCAGTGGGACTGGGTCCGGCTCTTGAAGTCTGGCACTTCCGCGGGTCAGCGGTTTGATCACGCTGGTCCGGATGAAGTGCCCCCGGCAGGATTCGAACCTGCGCACACGGCTCCGGAGAGATTGCGCCGATCAAGCCTCACAACCCCTCTGACCAGGGGCGAAGCCTGCCAAGGGCGCGCCGTGACGCTCACTGTGTCGGGTATGTGTCGAGCACTCTCACAGCGGCCCTGCGTCGAACCGGGCGTCTATTCAGAGAACCGAGTCGCCAGCGGCCCATACGGATGTTCAACCAGACGGCGGAAGCTCTGCGGGGTCTGGAGGAAGACCTGATACCTCTCCTCCTCCCACGGCGGGATCCCAGCCTCGGTCCACACGACGAACCGCCGGCCGTCGCACAGCACGATGCCGATGTCCTCAACCAGCTTCCGCGCGTTCGCGGTGAAGCCGGAGGTCGTCACCAAGTGCAAACTCCGGCAACTAGTAGCGCTCGGTTAGGAGCAAACGCATCTGGGGCCGCGGAGGTGGCCGAGTGCTAGTCAGTCCGGAGCGGATGGTAGGTGGCCGCGCGCTCTGGCTCGATGCGTGTATCCAATGCGACAGGCCCCTTGAGTCTTACGCGTCTCTGCTGGTCAGAGTGGCGGGACTTCGCCTACGGGAGCCACCAGTTCACAAATAGACCGTGAGACTCGATCAGCTGTCTCGCGCTTAACCACCTTCGCCGGATGCTCCACTGGTGCGCTCTTGCGGCGTTCACATAGTCAGCCACTGTCGCGTGCTGGGAAGTTGCCTCTGACAGTGCCACGCGTACGAGGGGGAGCGACGTGGGGGATCCAGTGTCGGACTGGCACCGCATGGGCTGTATGCCGTCAGCGGGAGCATGTCTCAGGGCCGGGGCGTAGGTACTGGCCGGCTAGCGAGGTGATCTTGGAGCTCCCGATGCCTGAACTGCCACGCTGTCCCGGCCACGCGAAGGATGCCTAGTTGGTAGCAGGAGTTGAGAAAGCGGCCCAGCCGCCATGGCAGGTGACCGTGGCTGCATAGAAGAAATGCGAAGTACCGCAGGGTTGCCCGACCTGCACCGGTCATAAGCCCAAGTATGAGCCCATAAGCTAGCCCATATGCGAGGCCGAGCCAGGTTCCGTTATTCAAAGCGACCGCTAGTTCGGTCACGAGTCCGGCCCCTACCCCGTAGGTGATCAATGTGACGAGGTCTCCGCGCAGGACGTCACATGGATCGGTCGACGGTTGATCACCACTGGCTATAAGTTCGTTTCTGAAGGCTTCGAAGAGGCCCAGGGCCAAGCCCATTGCAGGCCCGAACTTGAGTCCATCTCTGATCCCTCTGATGGGACCGTCCGTGAAGGCCGTGATGAGCGCGATTACGACACCTGTGGCGATGCCGCCAACGACTCCACCCACTACCAGGCGAGCGAAGCGGCGTCGTCCTGCCCGCGTGCGTAGACGGTGTGGATTTAGGCGCTGAGGGTGGGGCCACGTCCGACTCCCTATTACTACTGTCCCGAGCGCAAGCACCACGCCAGACCCTAGGAGTTGCACGGAGCCTGCCGTGTCGAACTGCCCTAGCAGCATCACAGTCACGGCCGCCGCCAACGCCGTAGTCAGGGCGTAATCGATCAGCCTGACCACGCGGGCATTGGCGAGCGGCCACAGCTCGTGAAGGACGAGGTCGGTGTTACTGAGAATGCGGCCAGCAACTGAACGCTGGGGTCTGGATGGGTTACCGGCATTCTCGTTGAGGTAGCGGGCAAGGACCGCAAGGTGGCGCCATGCGGTGTCTGAGTCAAGCCACGGTGGCCGTCCTCTCAGCCCGGTGCGGCCTTCGCCGACTCGTGAGCCCGAAGTTTCGTCGCTCCCATGTCTGGGTGCTGCCACGGCAGCGCCTATGAACCGGTCAAGGAGATAGCCATAGAGCTGTCCACTGGCAGCAAGGGAGATTAGGTCACCAGGGTCCCGCAGGTAGCCGCCGCTTGAGGTGCGCTCCTGAAAGACCGTGGCGGCCAGAGTCAAGCGCCAGGGGGTATCCAAGGCGCGGGCCAGGAACACAGGTGCTGAAACGGCGGTGGTGCCAGCAGTTGATGCTGTGTCCAGGGCATCGAGGGCCGGCTGCCAGCGGACCCGATTCAGGTCGGTGAGGGCTACGCGTTGTTCCAGGTAGGCGCGGGCGCGCAGTGGGTCTACACGAGCAACGGCGATGTGAGCAACGATCCGAGGTTGGGAGTCGGCAGCAACCAAAGCCTGATATGAGGAATGGCGACTGGTGATAACGACTGGGCAGTGCGCCCCGCCACTCTCGAAGCGTTCAACAGCTCGTAGTAGAGACGCGGCGCGGGATTTGTAGCCCGGATTGGGTTGCGCGTCCATCTCATCCAGGCCGTCGATGACGGGAAGAACTAGGTCAGCGTCGACGAGTGAGGAGGCATCACGGGGGCTGAGGTTGTAGACCTGAACGAGGTGCCCACGCACCCACTTTCGTATCTCGCTGCCAGGCCAAGACGCGGCGGTCAGCCGCACCGGTACCGGATCGCCAGTGTCGCGCTTTTTAGCCAGCTCCAAGAGCAATGTCACCGCGAGTACGGTCTTACCTGCTCCCGCGTCCCCGGCACTGGCCCTGACACCGGCTGCGGCGGATGCCGCGCCGGTAATGATGGCTCGTCCTGGCCTCAGACGCCGATAATAGTCAGCTATACCCTCCAGTGTCCCAGCGGGCTGCGTGCCACTGACGCCGGTTGCAGTTGCGGTGAAAGTCAGATCAATCCGCCCGGTCGGTGCAGCAAGTCCGCTACCCAGGAGCTGCCGGTACTGCGCCCCCTCCCTTCGCACCACCGCCCGCGCCAGCTCATCAGCAACCACCTCGCCCGTCCGCTGCGCATGCAGTCCGCGCATCGAAAACCACAGCCCCCAGCCGCCAAGGACTGCTCCGACCAGGCCAGGCCCCACAGACAACACGCCGGCGGTGTCCGCATCGGCCAACTTCACCTCACCCAGCGCGAAGAAGGTCCACCATATGCCGCCGAGGCAAAGCGCTCCGCTGAGCATCGTTGCCAAGGTCCGCACCGCACGCCCCCCACTGACCATGGCCACCATCCTGTACGCGATGACCAGGCCATGCGCACGAATCGACCAGTTTCTTGAAGGGCTGCCGTTGCAGAGTCGTCGTAGCCCAGAGCTTGGGCCGTGCGGCCAGACCCAGTTACCTTTGGCGATACGAACCCTGAGAGATTGCGCCGATCACGCCACGCACCCCATCTGACCTGCAGGGGAGGCTCCGGTGGCAGCGCGGCGGCACGAACTGTGTCGGGCATGTGTCGGGCGTCATCAGCCAGCCCATCCGATCTCCCGCACCTCGATGGCCCCGGCATGTGGCATGTACTGGATCCAGCAGCGAGGCCCGAACGCCTCGCGGATCTCCTCGACGCTGCCCGAGTCCCGTGCGTCCGGCCACGCCTACGGATCCGCTTATTCAAGGCGATGCTATGTCCACAGTTCCACGATGAGCCCGACGCTCGTTGAGTCGACAGGGACGGCTTCGAACGTACCGATGTGTCCCTCATCAGTCGCGAAGCAGTATGTCGCTCCAAAATGCATGGGAACAAGGAGCGGCTCCTCGCCCGGTCGCTCTGCCAGTTCGCCTTTACAGAAGGCTTGGTTGATCGTGTTCGAGTCACTCACGTGCACAGCCCGCCCGCTGACCACAACGATGTCCATGCCGTAGGTGCCCAGGTCGCCGCCTCCGTTAAGATCAGCAAGTTCGGGAGATGGTCTGTCGAAGTCCCACCAGTTACCCGATGTTCCCGGATATTCAATTCGGACATAGAATATGTGCGGCTTTCCCGAGGGCTTTGTAATCGGGGGCGTAGGCGCGGCGCCGGACGGGGCCGGGGCTTCTGTCGGATCCCAACCTCCCCAACCTGGGGCGGTCGGCTCCCAACCAAGGGCGGGTGGATCAGAGGGTACGGATTTCTGCGAGCCTGCCCAGACGGTTGCGAAGAGGACTGATGCCAGCATGGTGGCGAGCCCACTCGCGATGAGCCCGGAGCGTGAATGGGAACGGATGACCCAACTTGGTAAGTGGGCGGCACGCCATCGGCGGGGGGCGCGGCGTTGGGTCGCATTCTGTTCTACAGCCGGACCGCGAACGGCGGGCGGCTCCTCCTTGGCAGCGGCGCCATGGGTGCGCGCCGCTCCGTCAGCTCCCAGCGGTGGAAGGCCGGCGGGGGTGAAAGCCGGCGTCGTGCGCGCCACGCCCACCAGTATCTGCGACCTGAGCTTCTGAGGAGATCTGCGCACCGGGGGGGCGAAGGCTGGAGTGGTTCTCGAGATGCCTGCCAGCAGGCGCCCGATCATGGAGTCAGCCCGCATGAGCCCTCCCCTCGCTGGTCTGGTCATTGGACGCCGAGTTGCCCGTCGCGGTTCCGTCAGAGGCCACGCCGCCCACGACGGGCGCAGGCGGGGAGACCATTTGTTCGACGGCTTGTCGTCCGAACTGTTCCACGAGTTTCGGAGCAGCGATTCCAGCCCCAATGGCGCTGGCTACGGCACCCATCTGGCCACTCGCCCCTATGGCGGCCGCTGCCACCACGCCCGCACCCAAGCGCAGGAACACGGTTAGTGCATACGGTGCGGGGCCAAGTTCGCCGGGCCTGCGCCACGGAAAGTCCTTCACCCGACGGATGGCAGCGATCAGGTCGAGGGCCTCGATTACCGCTGCTCCACCGAGTCCCCATAAACATGCGACCCACATCGGCATGGTGCGCCCCCGGTTGTGCTGTTCTGTGCCTGAGTGGAGGACCAGCTTGGCACGGCTCGGGGGCTAGCGACGCTCTTTTGCGAAGCTCCTCCGGACACCACGAGCGACACAGTCGGATGCCACAGGGCACCATGTGGGAGTCACTGAGGAGGGTGAGTGCGTCTGCGGTCGTGATCCCGCTGTCCGCTGCTGCGGCTGCTAGCAGTCGGGGCAGTGGAGGCGTCGCGCTGGTCCGTCGAGCTGCAACACAGGGGGATGTTGGAGCCTCCTACAACCGGCCAACCCGGACGAAGGAGGGACAGCTGAATAGCGGCGGTTTTCAAGAACGGCCCCTGCAGTGTGCCTTCACGGCTGTGACGTGGACGTACGAGCCTCGACGGGTTTCGACAGTTGAACCATGGCCGCAGGTTGCCCGAACGCACCCGCCAGCGTGCGGGTTGGTCTGACGTGGTGCGCGGACGACCTCAGGAGAAGATCTTCCCCCGGACTTCTCCCAAGACATTCGATGCCCATATTTCTGACGAGGCCGGTCACAAGAAGTGGACCAGGCGGCAGGATGGTCGTGGTCACCCGGTGAGGGAGGAGGCAGCCGGCATGACTGACACCCCCGAACTCCCCTGCCCACAACCACTCCCGCAGCACCCGGCCCTAGCTGGAGCGCGGAAGTGGCCGTCTGTCCGAGTGTGGGTGCGCCGGCAGAGCGGGAGGCTTGACGTTGCATCGCTGACCCCGTTGCGAGAAGGGCGTGTCGAGTACGCGCTCCTGCCCTGCGACGCGGATGCCCTGGTACGTCTCAGCCACATCGGGGTTGGCGCTAGCCGCGCCAGCCTGTACGTGGCTCCCCTCAACTCCCGTGCCCACGACAAGCGGCTGGTGCTTTGTTTGCGGAGCACTGCGGGCGCAGTACGCGTGCATGGGTCAGTCACCAACGTCAGAGACACGCTGTTCAAGAAGGCACGGACAGCGCTTCTCAGCATCACCGCGGCGCACAAGGAGGACGGCCGCCCAGATGCGGCAGCTGCATGGGACACGCTCGCGCGTAGCGTTCTTGTCGCCAAGCGAGCTTCACAGCAGGCTGGTAGAGGGCGCAGTGTCCACACGGTGTCGGGCGGTCTGCCTTCACTCGGCAGGCGCACCTGATCTGCGCAGCCTGAGAGTGCGGGCCTTTCTCACGACCCCTTCGTCCCGAATAAGATCCGATCTTGGTGCGTACCAGGGTGAGGAGGAGTTTCCCCAGGTGGGCCTGTTGGTATCCGTTGGTACGGTTTGGCGCCTGGTCGGCGTTGGGAGAGGAACTTCTCCCAGATTTCTCCCAAGTGGCTGACGGGTTAGTGCACAACGCCTACACCCGGATCATTGATCCCCGAGCCGGGCCCATGCGTGAACAGGGCATCACCAACCCACCGGGCAAGAACTAGCGGTCGTCGGTTCCGCGTGCTACATCAGCGGCTGAGGACAAGATGCCAGTGGGTGAAGTTGCCCAGGCTCGCAACATCCCGCTTTTCAAAGCCTGCCCTCTCGAGCATCCTCTGGCTCGGAAGATTCCTAGGCCTCACCTTGCCCCACACGTTCACATAGAGGCTGTCAGGTTCGCTGCCAAGGACGTCGTGCAACGCCTCGTCGAGTACTTGGTTACCGAACCGCTGGTTCTGTCGGCGGTAGCGATTCGCTACCCCGAGCATCATCAGCATCCGCGTGGCCTCGCCCTCCGGAGCAGCGAGCGCCGGATCGCTCGACTCGATGCGGGCATGGGTAAATGCGGCCGCGATGCCCTTATCGTCCTCTGCAATCAGAAAGCGCTGGTCAGGGTAATTCGACGCACTGATGTCGTTCCAGACTTCGCCTTGGAAGTACCTCTGTACCTCCCGCTCCCACTGGGGAGGCTTCCTGCTGGGCGGAGCCGGAATGCCGCAGACAAACGCGGCGAGCGCCGCCGAGTCCCTATTCTCTTCAGCTTGGCGCCATTTGACAGGGATCACGGGCGAGGCGGCAGCTTCCGCACCGGACGGTTGGGGTCCCGCATGGCCTTGCCCATGGCTTCGGCCTCGGTGCGGGTGAGCGTCATGATCTGCTCAGACACACTGCGCGGCGTTGGCCTCTTGATCGTCTTTGGTTTGGCGACCTTAGGCCTTGGGATGCCAGGCAGGGGCACCATCATTCCCCTACGACCACTCATTGGAGCCGCTGGTGGGTTGCGACGGGCCGTACCCGTCAGCGCGGAGGCCGACTTGGAGCCCTTTCCTGTGGCATTGCCTAGAGGTTTTTTGCGGAGCTTTGCGACGGTAGCGGCAACGCTCGCTACCGGGTCGCTGTCCCTCTTCGCCCGCTTCATGGGCCCAGCGTAGCTACAACAGCCATGCAGTGGATAGGGATTGGCGTGTGACCTAACCCGTTAGCGCATGGTGGCCCCGCCCCCTACGCCGCGCGGGTGCCCTCACGTCCACTCTGCGGGCCAGACGCGCCGTGGTTTGGACCTGGTCCGTAGTCAGCGAACCGCGGGCTCGTACCTCCAACAACTGCGGGGTCGCCGGCGCCCGCCCGCGCATAAGTGCTGAGATCTTAGTCACACTCACTCGGCTCTCGGGGCGTCGAGAAGCAGCAGTCTGTTCGATTGATGAGTTTGGGATTTTCGCAGGTCAAGATGGGTTAATCCTGCTAGGATGCACCCGTGAGCTCACATATATCGAACAGCGCTGCAAGCTGGACCAAGGGTGAAATCTGGGGTACAAATATTCCTCATGGGATCACCCCTCATGCTTCGACTGATGGCGCGCGAGTACGAGACCGAGCTCTCCTTGCTGCGGGATCTTCTGGACGACTGTGTGCAGAAGGTAGCGTCAATGACCAGCGACGCAGCGAAGCCACCAAACGGGCCAGCAATGTCTGCTCTGGCTCGCACGGAGCTGATCGCATCAGCGCGCTCGTCAATGGCGGTCCAGCGGTCCCGCATGCAGATTCGCGAGGCTGGGACAGCATGGGTGCGTGTGAGGCTGGATGGTGCAGTAGTCCAGCCGCGTCTCCGCATGCGACCGCCCTCAGCGAAGCATGTGGAGCCCTATCTGTTCGACGAGGCCACGCTCCTCGGGCCGGCGGGGTCCGTCGTCCTGCTCTGGAACTGGGACGGTTTCGGCTCCCTTTACTCGCTGACCTTGAGTCGCGTCAAGACCATGCAGCGCTGGGGTATCTCCTGCGACATCCTGGAGGAGATCAGAATCCCGGCGATGTCGGCTGGTACCGTCGAGCATCCTCTGTTCGGCGCTCCAATCGGGTCGCGCAACGAGGACGACGACCTGGCGGGTGTCGTCGGTGTATGGGGCGACGAAGAGGACATCCGGTCGGAACAGGAAGTGTCCGACACCCGCGACGAGGACAACCGCGATGATGACGAAGGCAACTCCACTGTGGGGGGACAAGCCTGACGTAGAGATTTACGGAGAGCGACTGCGAGATGCTCGCCTTATTCAGCGCTTGCGCTCTGGCGAGGTCGCGGCCCAGGCGAGCATCTCGCAGTCCTGGTATTCAAAGCTAGAGCATGCAATTTGCACCGCGCTGGAGTGGCGGAAGGCAAACGATATCGCCCTAGCTCTGGGCTTTTCCGTCGCGTTTCTCGCGTCGCCGCCGGTCACAGCAGTGCAGCGCGGTAGCTTGCTATTCCGCGCAAAGAAGAGCTTGTCCAAGTCCGAAGAGGACCAGCTTGTATCTTGGTCTCGCCTGGTGGGGGACCTGATCCATGCTGCGGAGCCACGTCTACGTCTCCCACTGCTGCGAGTACCGCGGATTCCTGTAGATATGGGACCCGTCGATGCGGCGCACGCTGTACGCCAATCTCTCGGATTCTCCCAAGATGAGCCGATCCCTCACCTCGTAAGAAGCCTGGAGAGGGGCGGCGTTTACGTCGCGACGATTCATTTTGATGGCGATCTGCACGCCAAAAATCACGATGCATTCTCGACCTGGATTGGTCCTATGCTCGACCGGCCGTTGATCGGCCTTAGAGCTAACGATTCATGGGAGCGAACGAGAATGTCCGTCGCTCATGAGCTAGGCCACTTGGCCATGCATCAATCGCGCCGTGAGGGCGACCTGGAAGCTGAGGCGTATTCGTTTGCAGCGGAGCTTCTGCTGCCATTGGAAGTGCTACAAAGCGAATGGCCGAGGGCTGTTACTCTAAGCTCTCTCGCTCCCCTCAAAAGGACTTGGGGCATGTCTCTGGCATCCCTAATCGAGCACGGGTATCGCAATGGTCTCCTTTCTGGGACCCAACGGACAAGCATGTATAAGCAGATGTCCAACAGGCGAGACCCTGTGTCTGGTGAGCGCATGCGTGTTCGCGAGCCGGGCTGGCGTGATCGGGAATCCGAACGACCTAAGCTAGTCGCCATGGTTGCCGAAAAGGCTTTCGGGGCAGACCTAACGCTCGAAACCCTGGAGAATAAGGTGTTTTCGTGGAGGGTTGACTTCTTGAAAACGCTACTTAGTGGCCAGGTCACTGAATGGGCCCAGCGAATTAGCAGTTCAGAGGGCGAACCTGAATTCGATGATTCGCGGCTGGCGGACGTAATTCCTTTTGGTTCACGGTTTCAGGCTGTAGTGCGCTGACCGCCAAAGCAGCTAAGCACCAGCGGTCGACGAGTGAAACCCGATGTAGCCGGGCCGCCCGCCCGCAGTAGTGTGGTCCGGCGGGCTAGCCCATCAGTGCAGCGGGCGCCACATAGCAGTATGCGCAGAGGGATCAGCGCTCCCGTCAGCCGCCGATGCGGCAGGAGCGCCAGCGCCGCCCGCTCCGGCTGATCACTCCGGCCTGTTCCATCCGGCGGAGCTGATATGCCACGGACGACGTGCTCGACAGGCCCACGCGCTGACCGATCTCCCGGACCGACGGGGCCTCCCCGTGGTCAGCGATCCATTCCGTGATGCAGCGCAGGATGCTCACCTGCCGCGCGGTGAGGTGATCGAGCATGGGTCTCCCCTTCCTCCTGTGCGCGGCCTGGCGCCGCAGCTCCACCCGTGCCGCCGACGACCGTCCCGGCTGCCCCGGAACGGATGCACGGCAAGACGGCAGGACAGCTGCACCAGACGGCGCCGCAGCGCCGTATAGGGAACCTGGCGCTCGGCAAGCTCCGTCGTTGGGCCTGCACCAGGTCGGTCGGAAAGTCGGTGTGGGCCATGGCCGAAATTCAAGCATGCGTTCGATTTTTGGCGCACGCCCAAGAACGTGTCGCAACAACCCTGATGCGCTCCGTAACCGGACAGCCCCGGGCACATCGCGTGCGGTCCAGCAAGCCCGGACATTCCGTCCGGGTTCTCTCCCATTCCGAGCTACACGCTGTCCGTGGCATGGGGCTCAGATCCCCTACTCGTTCACCACCGCGTCGGTACCTTGAGAGACGCCCCTACACAGCAGCGGGAGGCAACACCCCATGCGTGGTCTCGGAGATCACCTCAGCATCGGCGAACGAATCGCGTTCTACAGGAAGCGCCGTGGATACACGCAAGAGGTGCTGGCCGGACTGGTCGGCCGCAGCACTGACTGGTTGGCGAAGGCCGAGTCCGGGCGACGGAAGCCGCCGCGGATCGACATGCTCGCCGAGCTCGCCCGCATCCTTCGAGTTCCCCTCGGGGACATCGTGGGTCAGTCCATGCTCGTGGAGGACGAGAAGCAGCAGGACGATGTGCCCGCTGTGCGTGATGCGCTCATGAGTCCACGGCGGCTTTCGCGTCTCCTGTTCGGGCCGGAGATGGATGCGCAGCTTCCGACCCCGGCTCCGGCCGCGGTGCATGTCGAGAAGGTCTGGAACGACTACCAGGGCGGTCGGCTCGGCAGCGTGATTTTTGCTCTTCCAGCGCTGCTCCAGACCGCTCAAGAGTTGGAGGATCGTGCGGCACGTCGCGAAGAGGACCGCCATGACTGCTGGGCGGTGTCGGCCCGTACGCACCACCTTGCGGCCACGACGCTCGCGAAGATTGGGGAGTCTGACATTTCATGGCTCGCTGCCGAGCGAGCCATGCAGGCGGCCGATGCGTCCGACGATCCGTTGGTACTGGCCTCGGCTGCGCGCTCCGGCACGCACGCCCTGCTCGCCAACGGCCGTTATGAGGCCGCGATGCAGCTGGGCGACGCTACCGCAAACTGGCTGTCTCCCCGCATAGCGGAGAGCGATCCTGCCGCCTTGAGCTTGCTCGGCATGATTCACCTGCGGGCCGCCGTCGCAGCAGCGCGACACCAGGACCGTCCCACCGCTACTCGCCTCTTGAACCGCGCCGAAGAGCTTGCGGACGATCTCGGCTCGGATGAGAACTACTGGCAGACTGGGTTCGGCCCGACGAACGTGCTGCTGCACCGGCTCTCCATTGAGCTGGACCTCGACAACGTCGCATACGTGGTGGAGAACGGCCGGATCAACGTGGATCACATGCCTCAGGAGCGTAGCGTTTCGCACCGCATCGACTTCGCTCGCGCGCTTTCGCTTGCGGGACATGGTGACGACGCTTTCGAGGAGCTGCGCAAGGCCGAACGAACGTCTCCTCAGCTCGTACGCAACAATCCCAGGGTCCGCGAAACGCTGCGAGATCTGACCAAGCAGTCCCCGGTGACCGCGGGCTCCCCATCGTCCGAGGTGTTCGTGATGGCCCAACGATGCAAGGCGGTGCAGTGAGTACGGGCAAGCGCGGGGTTCTGGGAGTCGTTGGCTCTGCGGCCGGCGGAGTTGAAGCGCTTCGTACCGGGTTGGTTGAGCCCGCAATGGACCGAGGCTGGCAGGTGGCCGTGACGCTGACGCCGACCGCGGGCAACTGGCTGCGGATGAGTGGTGAAGTGGAGCGGCTGGAGAAGCTGACAGGCCTCCCGGTGCGAGCTGAGCCGCGGCTTCCGGGAGACGATAGGCCGCACCCGCCCGTGGACTGCTACGTGGTCGCCCCGGCAAGCTCCAACATGGTCGCCAAGCTCGCGACGGGAATCGCGGACAACCAGGCGCTGACTCAGGTTGGCGAAGCCATCGGAACGCTCGGACTTCCTGTCGTCGTTTTCCCGCGGGTGAATGCCGCGCACGCGCGGCATCCTGGGTGGCAACGACACCTCGACACGCTCCGAGAGGCAGGCGTGCGCCTCGTGTACGGGCCGGACGTCTGGCCGCTGTACGAGCCGCGCGATGCGCCACCGGGTCGAGAGCTGCCCTGGTCGGCTGTCCTCGATGCTGTGGACGAAGTCACCAAGTGATGGATCGTCAACCTTCCTGACCTGCAAGGAATGAGGACCCGGACATTCTGTCAGGGTCCTCTGTTGTTCCCGGCCACATGCTCGTTGGCATGCTAGGGATCAATGAGCAAGCGAACGAGCAGGGGTGTCTCACTCCCGCTGAACTCGCAGTGATCAGGGCGAGTTTGCGCCAGGCGCGCTCCTCGGTCGAGCGGCTGCTGAGTCGCGCGGATGAAGTCACCGCGAGGTTGGAGAGTCGTTGCCAGCCAATTGCTCAAGGCGGTCGAGACGCTCGCCGAGTTGACGGAGAGCGTCATGAATCGAGCTGAGCTCTTCCGCCAACGCGGCGAATGCAGGGCTGCTGCCCGGCTCGGTGCCGAGGGGTGCCGAAGGGTCGCGAACGAACGTCCCACGTCCCTGCTGGGTGAGTACCAAGCCCTCATCCCGGAGTTGACCGTAAGCGCTCTGCACGGTCATGAGCTGCACGCCGAGATCCTTCGCGAGCTTCCGCGCTGCAGGCAGCTGGGAGCCAGCTTCCCGCTTGCCGTCTGCGATTTCTCCGCGGTACTTCGCGGCGATCTCCTTGGCCGTCGGCTTCGGTGCGTCAGGGCTCGATTCCATAGCACCGAGCGTAACCGGACCTAGGTCAATCTCAGATCCGACGGCACCTCTTGACAGTAAGATTGACCTAGGTCAATCTGAATCGCCCGGAGGGCCCCGTGAAACGGGCCCGAAGGAAGCGTCTGTTCCTTGACAAATCAACAACGAGGTCACCGCCTCCTCAGAAAGGCGGTCGGCGCGGCTCTGGTCCGCGCGCAGTGCACGTACGCAGCCCTGTGCTGCCCAGGCATCCCTGAGCCAGTCGGTCCGGGGGTGGTGGGGAGCGTTGGGAGTCCTTCCCGGCTTCAACGGCGTGCGGCCCCGGTGCTCGAACACCGGGGCCGCTGATTTGGGCCGTTCCCACCTGAAAGGAACTACGACCCATGAAGAACATCGTTGCTGGTCATGTGGCTGTTACCGCCACAGAGTTCGTTGAGCTCGCGCTCGGTACCCCGCTGGATCTGTGGCTGGGTGTGGAGGGCGAGAGCGAGATGGAACGGGCCGCCCGGCTGGATGCGGCCCGCGACATCCTCACCGCCTACCCGGAGCTGCCGGACCTGGTGAGCGCAGTTGCCGCGGAGGCGATCGAGGCGTTCGCCCCGGAGCTGTTCAACGTCGTCCCGCTGACGCGTCCCGCGGGCCGCCGTCAGCCGCGTGCGGGCAAGAGGGCCGCGGCATGAACGACCTGACACTGAACGACCTGATTACCCCGCTGCGCGTGCTGCGCATGCTGGCAGTCGACTTCCCGGAACTGCCGGCCGTGCACGTGCATGTGTCGCCGATCTACCCGCACCGGCTGGAACTCTCGCTCCACAACGACATTGCCGGGTTCGAGGCTTGGCGTGCGGCGCTTGCGATCAGCCCGGACGCCGTGACTGGCCACGTGCAGGGCGACGGTACAACCTTGTGCCTGGAAGCGGAGATCGAGCACGGGAGCGCCACGGTCCATCTCGTGGGCTACGCACCGGTGACGCCGCCCTCGTCCGCGACGAACCGACCGGGCGTCGCGGAACCGGTCACGGTCGGAGTGTCGCCATGAAGCGGCCCGCATCCCCGGACGAGCAGATCGCCGCGCTGCTCCTGCTCCAGTCGCGCCTGACGCGGGTGCTGGTGGCAATCGCGGTCGTGGCGCTCGCCTTCACCGCAACGAACGTGACCTTGTTCGCGATCACCCATCACATCTCAGTGTGGATCGCGTGGCTGCTCGATCCGATGGTCGCGGTCGCCCTCGGCACCGTACTGATCGTCGACGGACTGCTGTCGCAGCACGGTGTGCACCCCTCGGGATGGGCCACCGCGCTGCGCTGGTTCGCCGGGCTTGGCACTTGGCTGATGAACTGCTGGGCCGCGCTGTGGCCGGACGGCTCCCCGTTCGGGGTGCCGCGGGAGGTGGACCCGGCTGGGCTGGTGCTCCACTCGATTCCCCCGGTGCTGCTGATCGTTCTCGCCGAGGCGATCACGCATTACCGGCGCGCGATCCTCGCGAGGATCGCGGAATTGCGTCCCCTGGTGAACGAGGGGGACAGCATCCCTGTTCACCCCGCGTCCACCCCGGCATTCACCCCGGCCCCAGCCGCGCAGCCGGTCGCCCCGCAGGAGTCGGCTCCCGCGGTAAAGCGGCTGGTCATCTGTGGTGGACAGCAGGTGTATCCCCTCGCTGTCCCCCCTTCGTCCACTCCGGACGGGGAAGAGGCCACTGCGGGGGAGAAGCTGCCCGCCGGCGAGGCGCTGAACGTCATCCGGACGTGCTGGGTCATGGGCGACACCATCGCTCAGGCCGCGGTGAAGTCCACCCGGTCCACCACGTACGTCCACAAGGTCTACAAGCGACTTGAGGGCGAGCAGGACAAGGGCCGTCCGCACCTGACGGCCGTGGGCGGTGAGGGCTGATGTCCCTCGCTTTCGGCAAGTGCTACGACCCCACCGGCAGCACGCATGGGGTCCCTACGTTTCCGTGGCGGTTCGCGCCGGACGGATACGCGACGCGTCGGCAGTTACGGGCCCGCGGACTGCGGCCCGGCGGGCAGCCGGTTGCCGCGCAGGTGATGCGCCGGGCCCGCCGCCGTTGCGGCGGGGTTCAGGTCGCCTACCTCTACGAGATCTGCCGGGCCAAGCCGGTACGGCCGATGACGAAAGCGATGTGGGCCGCGCACGCCAAGGCGATGGCAGCCCGCCGGACCTGCCCCAAGTGCCGTACCGATGCGGGCTACTGCATCCCGCTCTCGCTTGGGATGTGCGTGTCCTGCGCCTATCCCGTCGCACAGCAAGCCGCCTGAACACCTTTACCTGGCTAGGAGATCCGCCGTGAGCACCGCTGCCACGACCACGACCTTCCACTACGTCATGACCGTCCACGCGAGCGGCGATGCACGGCGCTTCGCCACCTTCAGCGGCACGGCCGACCTGCCCACCGGGCCGCAGGGCGGCACCCGGGCCGAGGCGTTCGAGCAGATTCGTGCCGTCGTCGCGCGGGAGATGGGCCTGAGCATCGACCAGCTCGCGGTGCAGTTCTTCGAGATCGCACCCAACCAGCTCTGACCTCGCATGACTCCCGACGAACAGCGCGCCGCTTGACCCGTCCCGATGACCGAGGCCCGGCCGTCACCTCCACAGTCCCGGCCGGGCCTCTTCTCCCAAAGGAGTGCTCGCAGCATGACTGACGTCAGTACGGAGCCGGTAGCGGTAGAACCGGCCACCCCGCCACCCACACCCGAACCCACACCCTGCTCCCAGGCTCCCGAGTTGGACCACACGCCGGGCGGTTGGCCGGTCGTGCCGCTGGCAACGACCGGAGCCAACAGCACCATTGGCATGGTCGCCACCGCCGCGCTGGCCGGTGGGCCGGGCGCCGCGGCGATCGCCATGACCGGTGCGGTCGTCCTCGGCACGGCAGCCGCGGCCCGAACGAAGCGCCGGGACGACCGGCGCACACCACGGAAGCGGCAAGCGGGACGTACGACATCGCGCTCAGCGGCCGTGGGCGGAACACGTTCGCAGCGTCGCGGCGGGGTGCCGTCGCAGCGCAGTAACGGGAACGCCGACACCAGTAGGGGCCGTGGCCGGAGCAAGTCCCGCACCGGCACGGGCATGCACGCCGGTGGCCCTGTCGGCCATGGCAGGCACCGGCAGGCCGCCCACGACGCGGGCACGGCGAAGCGGCGGGGGACTTCCCGCCCTGGCAGCACCGGCCGGGTGGGTCAGGTGCGGGCACTGCGCGCCGACAAGCAGAATGCAGCCCCGACGCGGGCCGCGAATCGTGCGCAGACCACTGCGGCACGCCGCGGTGTCGCCGACGCCCGCCGGGCCGCGAAATCCGCCGCTCGCAGCACTCACGCACCCACAAGGGGCCGTGTGGGCCGTGCCCTTGCCCGTGGTGTGGGCAAGGTGGCGTCGGGCCGTAGCGCGCTGGTCGCCAAGGCGCGCGCGGCCAAGGATCAGCGCACTGGGCAGGATGTTGCGGGCAAGCGGTCCGCGGTGCGCAAGGCACCGGCCCGGAAGCGGGCCCGCGGGGCGCTGTGGCGCTCGGCGGCCCGGATGCAGGGCCGACGGCTGGTGGCTGCGCTGCTGGGCGGGGCGCTGGGTGTCGTCGGCCTGTTCACCACGCCTTTGGGCCGCAAGCTCGGCATTCGCTGGCTCCAGTACCCCGGGCGACGCCTCTACCGCAGGTTGCTCGGTCAGGCCCGGCTGGAGAAGGCCGAGCGTGACGCGGCGATCCGGCAGACCCAGGACGCCGAAGAGGCCGCCGCGGACGCGGAAGCCGAGAGCGACCTCAACGAGATCAAAGACCGGGTGGAGCGTCCGACGCACCTGGTGCCCACCGCACCTTCCCCGACGTTCGCTGAGGAGGCGACGCACGTGTCTGGGTTCAACTTCGAAGAGACCGCAGCGGAGATGGAGTCCGCGGCCCACTCCTACGAGCCGGACGGCTGCATGGAGATCCTGGCCATGGTCGAGGGCCTGCCCGCAGCCCTGCTGAGCGTCGCCCGCACGATGCAGATCCTCGCGGAGCGCTCCGACTCCGAGTTCCCGATGGAGAAGGAAGTCGCGGGCGGTCTGACCGACATCTACAACGCCCTGATGTACGCCGTGTCCGCCGCCGAAGACCTGGGCCCGCTGTTTAGGCAGGTGCACGAGCAGGACATCGCACGGCACGAAGACCCCCGCAACGGTCCCGAGGCAGAGAAGGGCTGGAACGTCTGACATGACCACCAACACACGGGCCAACACTGGGCCGGTGTGGGACTGGAGCGCCGGTCACGGACCCGTAACCGGCGCTCTGTCCGCCACCACCGGAGCATTCGCCCTGGCCACCACCGGAGCAGCCACCTCCATGCCACCGGGCTGGGCACTCGCGGCCGGCACCGCCGGCGCGCTGGGCCATGCCATCGCCGGACTGCGCGCCCGCAACGCCGGCCGCACCATCGCCACCCGCGCCGCCTCCTGGCTGGTGGGCGCCGGATGGACCACCTGGGCCATGGCCACCGGGCCGCTGACCTGGGCCGCGCTCGGCTCGCTCGCCACCATCGGCATCGGCATCGGCGCCGCCGCGCACTCGATGAGCCTGTATGAGGAGGCACGCGAGGAGGAGGCTATCGCCGCAGCCGAACGCCACGTCGCCGCCGAACTCTCCGCGGAGCGGCGGGCAATCGCTGCCGAATGGGTCGACCGCATCCAGCGGGTGTGCGGCATCACGCTCAAGGTGCTGGCTGTCGAGATGTGGCCCACCGGAACCGGATTCACCATCGATGCCGAACTCCCGGCCGGCGGTGCCACCTACGACAGGATCGCGAAAGAGTCCGGACGGCTGTCCGCCGATGCGCGCCTGCCGCACGGCTGCACCGCCGCGGCCGGCCCCGGCATCGACCAGGGCCGCGTGCTGATCGACGTGACCACCGCCAACGTCCTGGTCACCGAGACGACCTATCCGAACGAGTACGGGCCGCTCTCGATCCACACCGGTCTGCCGTGGGGCTACCGCACCAACGCCGAGGAGATCCTGACCTATCTGCGCGAGCAGTGCGCGCTGGTGGTCGGCCCGACCGGCTCGGGCAAGACCAACATGGTCCACGTCATCCTCGCCGGATTCGCCCGCGCGGAGGACGTCCTCACGTGGGTGATCGACCTGAACGCCGGATCGGCCGGCCTCCCGTGGGTCCTGCCCGCCCTCAACCAGCAGCGTGTAGAAGGACAGGCGCCGTTGCGTCCCGGTGTGGACTGGCTGGCAGCCTCCTACGAGGAGGCACTCCTGATGCTCGATACGGCAGTCAGGGTCGCGAAGCACCGCAAGATGGCCTACCAGGACCTGATGTCCCGTGCGAACACCGACCTGTTGCCGGTGAGCGCGAAGATTCCGCAGATCATGCTGGTCATCGACGAGGGCGCGGAGATCCTGACCAGCAGTGACAAGACCATGCGGGAGCTGGCCAGGAAGATCCTGGAAGTCATCCGCATCGCCCGCGCCATGGGCGTACGCACCGTCCTCACCGCACTGGGAGCAACCGGCTCGGTGCTCGGGAACCTGATGATCCGGCGTGAGGCCAAGGTCCGCGTCGCGCTGACCGGTGGTGAGACGGAGGGCATGGACCTGGGCAAGATGTTCTCCGGCAGCCGCGGACTCAGGACGGACCAAGCCCCCTACAAAGGCGCGGGGTTCATGGGCACCCCGGAATCGCCGGTGGCGGTGTTCAAGAACTGGCGCATCCTGCCCAACCAGATCCGCGACATCGTCGCCGCCACCTCCGAGCGCCACCCCGCCCTCGACCAGCCGTCCGCGACCGCGGCCGGATCGGCCTACGCACGCCGCTGGTACAGCGACCGCATCGCCTGGACGCACGCTACCCCCAGCAGTGACGACGCCGGAACCGAGTCCACGACCACCCCGGCCAAGGCCGGTGGCGGACTGAACCTGTCGGCCCTGCGCGGCGAGAGCGCCGAGCCGGACGAGGATGCGTTGGCAGCACAGTTCATGGCAGAGATCGACGAACAGTTCGGCACTACCGCCGAACCCACCACTGCGGCGACCGAGGAGGAACCGCCCGCGGAACCCTCGCAGGGGCTGAACCTGTCCGCGCTGCGTGGGGACAAGGACAGCGACTCGGGCCCCGCATGGCTGGCGGACGCGATCGCCGCCATCAAGTTCGCGGGCCCCATGGGCATGAAGCCCTCCGCGGTCGCGGACCTCGTGGGCCGCAGCCGGCAGGCCGTGCGCGACGCCCTCAAAGCGGCTGCAGAACGGGGTGAGTTGATCTACCGGGACAACGGACCGCACTCCGTCTACGTCCATCCCGACCACTTCTGAGGGCTCACACAGGGCTACCGATTACTGGCTAGTGACAACTTGCCACTAGCCAGTAAAACGCTCCGCTACTGGCCACCGGGGTCCCTCACCGGGCCATTTGTGCTTGCCAGTAGCCACTAGGCACTAGCCACTACGGTCACGCCACGTGACCACGATGGTCTGTACCCCGGGCCGGTTTCCACACCCTGTGGAGACCGGCCCGCCCCGTTCCCGCACCACCCATCGCGAGACGAACGGAGGCACCACCATGACCCACCAACCGCCCGGCCCCGAGCCGGAGGGAAGCATCGCCCCGCACATACCCGCCCACCTCTACCGGCAGGCCGAACGCGAGGGACGACCGATCATCATCGTCCACCAGGCCGCCCCTGCTCCCCGGACCGCGCGCGCCTACCTGGTGCCACTCGGCATCGGACTCGCTACCGCCATCGGGGTGGCGGGCACGGTCGCCGCGATCCTCGCCCTGTTCGAGTTCGCCATCCACACCGCAACCCTCATCGCCAGCACTGCCGGACCGATCGGCGTCGGCGGTCTCACGTTCAAGCTCACCCGCCCCAAGCAATGACGCCGGGGCGGCCCCCTCTCACGCCAATGAAGCGGGGCCGCCCCGGCAATCCAGCACATCCGTAGAGAACTGGAGACATCTAGCATGACCCATAAAGCCCGAACCGCGCTGCTCCGCGCAGCGCTCAACGCAGCCGAGCGCGGCTGGTTCGTCATCCCGTTGCGGCCCGGCGACAAGCCGCCCGCGCTGCACGGTGAGCGTCGCTGCACCCGCCGGGGCGAGTGCTCGAGCGGGCACCGGAAGTGGGAGCAGCGCGCCACCACCGACCCTGAGACCATCGAACGCTGCTGGGCCACGGGAGCGTTCAACGTCGGTATCGCCACCGGCCCTTCGGGGCTGGTCGTCGTCGACCTCGACATGCCCAAGCACAACAGCAGTGCGGACACGCCTAGCGGCGTGACGACCTTCCATGCGCTCTGCGAGCGCGCCGGGCAGCCCGTGCCCACCACCCGCACGATCCGGACTGCGAGCGGTGGCGGGCGGCATCTCTATTTCGCCGCACCGTCCGGCGTCCGGCTTTCCAGCACGGCAGGCACTCTCGCCCCGCTGGTCGACACCCGGGCGTGGGGCGGGCAAGTCGTGGCGCCTGGCAGCACCACCCCGGACGGTGCGTATGAGGTCGTGAGTGATACTCGGGTCGCTCCGCTTCCCGGGTGGCTGCTGGATGCCCTCGCGCCCCCGCCCCGCCCGGCTGGACCGGTCCGCATTGCTCCAGTGGTACGCGACGCCACCCGGCGCGCCGATGTGGCGCTGGAGCGTGAACGGGCCGCCATCGAGGCTGCGGTGGAAGGTGACCGGGAGCGGGTCCTGTTCACAGCCGCGCGCGCCATGGGGCGCTTCGTGGCGTGGGGCGACATCCCCCGTCACGTGGTCGAGCAGGCTTTTCAGTCGGCGGGGGAGTCGGCCGGACTCAAGCCGTACGAGTGCCGCTCGACCCTGCGCAGCGCTCTGAACTGGTCCATCCGCACTGCCAGGCCCCGGGAGGCGGCATGAGCACCCCGCCGCGTCCCACGACACTGAAAAGCCTCCCCGCAGCGTCGACTGTGCCGCCGGTCGCCGTACCGGTGCCCGCCCCGACCGGTAGTGGTGCGCCGAAGGTCGCCGCCCGACAGGGCGTCCCTTCAGCTCCTCGTCCTGACCCGTACCAGGGCGACGGACGGTATCCCGTTGCTTGGCTGCACATCGCCGCACCCAAGGGCGCGATCCCCACCGCCACCTCCAAATGCGTGTGCGGACACGACCGCAGCGCAGTCGGCCGGCACAACGTCCTGGTCCTCATCGACGACCACACCGCCCACCGCGACGAATGCCCGCTCCGCATCCGCCAGGAAGGGAGGGCCGCAGCATGACCGCAGAGACCAGCACCCCGGCCACCGTCGACGGGGCCGCCCTGCTCGACGAGGTGGAAGCCTTCCACCGCCGGTTCAACGTCTTCCCCACCGAGGCCGCCTACGCTGCCGTCGCGCTGTGGGATGCGCACGCCCACCTGCTCGACTGCTTCGACTCCACCCCCCGTATCGCGTTCCTGTCCCCGGAACCGGGGTCGGGGAAGTCCCGGGCCCTGGAAGTCGTCGAAACCCTCGTACCGCGCCCCATGCTCGCAGTGAACGCCCGGGCAGCAGCCCTGTTCCGGTCAGTCTCCGACCCCGCCGGACGCCCCACGATCCTCTTCGACGAGATCGACACTGTCTTCGGACCCAAGGCCGGAGACAACGAAGAACTCCGCGGCTTCCTCAACGCAGGCCACCGCCGCTCCGGAGTCACCTACCGGTGCATCGGCGACGGCGGCAACCAGACCGTGCAGGAATTCCCCTCCTACACCGCCGTGGCGGTCGCGGGACTCGGCTCACTGCCTGACACGATCCTGACCCGCTCCGTCATCGTCCGCATGCGCCGACGGGCCAGGAACGAGAAGGTCGAGCCCTTCCGCGCCCGGTTGCACGAGCAGCAGGGCAATGCCCTGCGCGACCGGCTCGCGGCATGGGCCGAACAGGTCCGAGAGCGAGTCATGGGGGCGTGGCCGGAGATGCCTGAGGGTGTCACCGACCGGCCCGCCGACGTCTGGGAACCGCTCCTCGCCGTCGCCGACGCGGTCGGCGGGGAGTGGCCCCGCCGGGCGCGTGAAGCCTGCGTGATCCTGGTGAAAGCGGCTCAGGCCAACGACAAGGGCAGCTTGGGCGTGCGCCTGCTGACCGACCTGCGCGACCACGTCATGGTCGGCATCGACCGTCTGCCCACCGTCGCCGTCCTGGACCGGCTCAACGCCCTCGACGACGCCCCATGGGCGGACCTGCACGGCAAGCCACTCGACTCCCGCCGCCTCTCCCGGATGCTCGGGGAGTACGTGACGGCCGAGGGGGAGCCCATCGCCTCCCGCAACATCCGCACGGCCGGTGGGGTCCTCAAGGGCTACTACAGCACCGACCTCTACGACGCCTGGCAGCGCTACTGCGCACCCCCTCCGGAGGGCTTGCCTGGAAGTCCGCTACATGCGCTCCAGCCGCTACTGCCCAGCTCAGAGGGCACGGCCGCGTAGCGGAAGACACCGATGTAGCGGCTACACGCACACCAATTCCGGGTCCGGCACGCCCCGCGCGAGCCGGACCCGGAACGCGTTGTAGCCGCTACACCCGACATCCCGCTACATGAAACCCGCCGCTGACCTGCGACGTAGCGGCGAAGCGGATGTAGCGGACTTCTGAGGAGGGGGTCAAACCCCCTGACATCCCGACCGGACCCGAAAGGACGGCGGCATGAGCGTCCGCGCGATGGACGAGAAGTTGACCATTGCAGAGGTGATCACTGATCTCAAGGTTGCCCCGGCAACCTTCTACCGCTGGCGCCAACTTGGCAAAGCGCCCCGCTCGATCAAGCTGCCGAACGGTGACGTGCGCATTCGGCGATCCGAGTACGAGCGATGGCTTGCGGAGCGGGAGGAAGCTGCGTGAGCACGACAGAGGAAACTCCGGCTGGGCGCACTCGGGGGTCGGCCCGGCCGGGGTACTCCCTCGACATTCGGCTGTGGAAGGTCACGAAGACAGGCCGGAAGTCCCGTCCCTACCGCCTGCGTTGGGTGGTTGCCGGTCGCGTACACGGCGACACCTTCGCCACGTCTGCGCTCGCCGACAGTCGACGCTCGGAGCTGTGGCAAGCCATGAGGCGCGGGGACGCGTTCGAGATCGCCTCGGGCTTGCCTGAGCCCGAAGTCCGTGCGGCGGCCGAAGCTGTTGAAGCCAAGCCGCCGTTGCGGTGGTTCGAGTTCTGCCGGAGGTACGTCGTCGGGCGGTGGCGCACCAGCGCAGCGAAGTCGCGCGAGAGCATGGCGGACGGGCTTGCCGCTGTGGCGCTCGCCATGGTGCAGCGAGGGGAGGGCGTCCCCGAGGACACGGATCTCCGGCTCGCGTTTCGGTGGGGCATCGTGCCCGCGAACGTGGGGGAGAAACCGCCGGCGGAGTTGAAGGCCGCGTACGTCTGGCTGACGACGTCTGACCGGCCGGTTGTCGACCTGGCCGACGTGGCGGTGTTTGAAGACGTTCAATACCGCCTCGGCTACCGGCTCGATGGCACCCGCGCAGCAGGCGAGACGTACAAGCGGCGCCGACGCTGCCTGAACACCGCCCTCGAACACGCGGTGGACATCGGGGAACTCCCCGAGAACCCGCTTCAGCGGGCCCGCAAGAAGCGTGTGGGCTCTGTCGACGTAGTGGACCGGCGTGTACTCGTGAACGCCGTACAGGGGCGGCAGTTGCTCACCGCGGTCTCCTATGTCGGGTCATGGGACCGCAACCGTGGGCGGCGCCTGGTGGCGTTCTACGCGGTGCTCTACTACGCAGGGCTCAGACCCGCTGAGGCGGTCGGTCTCCGGCTGTCCGACTGCCACCTGCCGGAGACGGGTTGGGGCACGCTGACGCTGCAAGAGACGCGTCCCGTCTCCGGCAAGCAGTGGACGGACTCTGGGGAGCGGCACGACCGCCGGGGCCTGAAGGCGCGCGAGGCAGCGACCGACCGGCCAGTCCCCATCCCTCCTGTGTTGGTCACCATCCTCCGGGCTCACCTGAAGGAGTTCGGGACCGCCAAGGAGGGGCGGGTGTTTGGGAATGAGCGCGGGGGAGTAGTCGGCTCATCCACGTACTGGCGTGCTTGGGAGGAAGCGAGGCTGTACGCGCTGCCCCCGGACCGTGTCGAATCGCCGCTCGCCGGGCGGCCGTACGACCTGCGGCACGCCTGCATCACGCGGTGGCTGAATGCCGGGGTGCCCATCGCTGAAGTGGCACGCCGGGTTGGGAACTCGCCGGAGGTGATCCATCGCCGCTACCACGGCTGCATCGACGGCCATGAGGAAGCCGCCAACGCGAAAATCTCCAAGTCTCTAGAGGAGGACGGAGACGCGATATAAGGAGCGCGCAGTACGGGGTGGGGCCTTCCCTTTGCAGGGGCGGCCCCACCTCGGAGTCCCCTTCGCTGGTGGTAACGCGAAACGCCCGAAATCCCCATGGTCGGCCACCGGCAACTCAATTCTATTGGCTGAGACATTGCCACTCTGCGGTCGCGGGTTATTCATTTACAGCATCGTCGTTCAGCGACGTCTGCCACGGCAAACACAGCGGAGATAAAGATATGGCGGCCAGTCTGGCAATACCACTCGCACCTTAGGTTGCTCTTCAAACGAAGATTCTGCGGATTACGGCTCGGATCTTTTAGACAGCGGATGAACCGAGCGGCAACGGCCGGGCGAAGTTCCGCGAGAGATTCGCCAGGGGGAGCCATTGAGCGCGAGGTGTTTCGAGCATTTCCCTCATTCCGGTAGCAGGCATGGCAACCCGACCCGCTAGCTCTGTTGCGAATTACGGTTTCCCATACGTGCCCACACTTGCGGCATTGCCATTCCACTAGGTCGCTTGAGGAGGGCGATCGCAGATGAAGGCCAAATGCCTCGTTGGTCAGATTCCGTCGGAACTCGCCAACTAGATGTGGGTGTTTATCGGCGACGGACGTGTACCTTACCTGTCCCTTAATTTGTGCCCATGTGTCAGCGGCTTCCCGGAGAGCCGCAAGTTGCTCAAGTTCAGTCAACGACTCGAATTGAAGGCCACGCGCAATCATCAACGGCCGAATGGCTGTCGTCCAGGTCCAAGGGTCGATCCCATTCCTTGTGGAATCGGTGACAATAATTGACTGACCGACGACGTGCGGTAGACCTTCCGCCCGTACTCGCACGTAGTCCAAAGGGCGCAGGAGTAGACTTTTTCTCGAATCTTTCTCGATATTCCGATCTGACTTGTGAGTGTACAGCGGGTCGAGGTCGATATAGAGCTGAATGGCTGGCACGAAAATATCAACCCGGAGTGGCCGTCCCGAGAGCCCATTTATGTGCTCGATCTCGTAATCGCACAGTACTTCCGTGTCGCAGGACGCTTCCAGGAGGGACCGCACTTCGAGCTCGAATCGGGACCTCCCTGCTGCAGCACATTTTGGGCATTCGGACCCAGAGCTTCGCGTCAGAACCAATGCCTCCCACTCGTGTCCGTTGGGGCACCGCCATCGGCACCGATCGTTACTTCCCGCTTTAAGCTGATCGGGTCCTGCCCCCGGTGTAGTCAAATTCTCGACGAAGGATTGACTAATCCGAGGGTGGCGCTCTTCGAGGGACATCCCCTCTTTTGGCTGCCTGCGATGGGTAGCAATGCGGCGGTCGTAGCACTTGCGGCAACCCGAACCATTTCGGTTTCGGTGAGAGTAAACACGTGAGTTAACTGATGCGATCCACGTATTGCCGCACGTCGAGCATCTCCAAGTGCATTTATCGCTTGATCCCGATCGGAGCATGGTCAAGTCGAATCCTGGGGAGGTCATATTTCTTACGAACTCAGCAGCAATGTGTCCGAGCGCTTCATGGGCGGTTTGCGAAAAACCGTCAGGTCGACGTCTCCACTCGCCACGTCTAGCGTTGAAGCAAGCGGGACAACCAGTCTGGCCCCTTGTGCGATTATTTGGAGTTGCCGCCCACTCATTACTGCAGGTGCGACATCGCCACCTGCACCGGTAGTTGCTATTGGGCTTCAGCTGCGATATCGACAGATCATTGTCCAGGTTTTCGATAAACTCTGCCGCGATTTCCGGGTAGGTATCCGCTACTGACTCGCCGGCGCGGGCTATCCGGCGAGCATTGATAGTGCGCAGGCGCCCGCATAGCGGGCATCCGCTACCTGCGCCACCAGAGGCGCGCTTCTTGACGGCGCAATTCCACTCATGGGCGCATACTGAACATTTCCACTTGCACTCGCTTGAGGAAGAAGGGTTCAGGGTAGTGGGGCCTACCTCGCTATTATCAATGACTGTGACTAGCTCTTGAGCAATATTCGGATAATGAGCAGCGAGAGATTTCGACTCCTCAATCGCTAGTTCCCGATTTAGTCGCCGGCGAGTTCGGGCGCAGTGTGGGCACCCGCTTCCCTTATTGGTTCTTGAATTCGGAGTAGTTCTCCACTGGTTACCGCAGTGGCGGCACTGCCAGAGGCATGTCTTGTTCGATTTGGCGTGCAAGTCGGCCGCGGTGTGACCTTCTTCTCCGTTCACTGTTATGAGCTCATATGCCACATCGGGGAAGAGATCGTTAAGGGACATCCCGGAAGGTGGAGTCCTCCATGTCTGGTGCCTGGAGGCCTTCGAACAGCACGGGCATCCGTGGCCGCCACCCTTTGTCCGATCGACAACTCGGGTACGCCACCGATGATTGCAGTCACGGCACTGCCATAGGACAACTCGCCCGCTACCTGTACTCAGTGAGTCTGGATCTACGGATGCCGGCTCAACCGCACAGATTTCCCCGAAGAACGATGGATGTGTATCCCGCAACATGCGTCGCGACACCGTGGGCCCCTAATTCTCAAAAGACAGGCGTATACCGTACAGGTCAGCGTGATGCCGCGTGTGGTGTACAGCGCATCTCTGTCGATTCATGAGTCGTTGAGCCATGCGAAGCTGCGCTCCGAGACTCGGCAGTACGCGCCCAGGCGGGTGCCAAGCATGGTTCCGCCTTGAGTGATGGCTGGCACGCCCGGACGCGACCTGGTCGAGGTACTTGCGGTGGCCTGAGCTGCGACCGGCGAACAGCGAGTCGGCGTTGCCGCGGGCCCCTCCGACAGGGTGTGTCGGAGGTGTGTCGCGAACACTGAGAGACAACGAGAAAGAGCGGGAGTCAGTGAGACTGACTTCCGCTCTCTCATGTCGGCATCCGCCCAGCTCAGCGCTTGATTCTTGCTGGCTGCTTGGCGAGTGCCCCCGGCAGGATTCGAACCTGCGCACACGGCTCCGGAGGCCGTTGCTCTATCCCCTGAGCTACGGGGGCGTTCCGCCGCACTTCTGCGGCGACGGGTAGAACCCTACCAGCTCCCACAGGGTCGCCGTGAACAGGTATTTCCGCCCCCAGCGGCAGCCCCCGCGCCGCCCCCCTCGCCCTCGTCCCGCGCCCCGCTCGTGGCGCGCGGCCAGGGTGGAAGTCGGCAAAACCCGGACGCGGCCCTGCCCCCCGACCTACTCTCGAGTTGTGTCAGGCGCGTCCGGCCGGGTGCTCGTTGTCGACGACAACAGGGTCATACGGCAGCTGATCAGGGTCAATCTCGAGCTGGAGGGCTTCGAGGTCGTGACCGCGGCCGATGGTGCCGAGTGTCTGGATGTCGTCCATCGCGTCTGCCCCGATGTGATCACGCTTGATGTCGTGATGCCCCGCCTCGACGGGCTGCGCACCGCCGCCCGGCTGCGGGCCGATCCACGGACCAGGCATCTGCCTGTCGCGATCATCAGTGCCTGTACGCAGTACGAGGTGGAGAACGGGCTCGCCGCCGGTGTGGACGCCTTTCTCGCGAAGCCCTTCGAGCCGTCCGAGCTGGTCCGTCTCGTACGGCAGTTGATGCACAGGGAGGGCCCGCCGTCCGTCGACGGCAGGCATGGCGCCGGGCGGGCGGGAAGCGCACGCGGCTGACCGCATCGCGAAACCGGTTCGCGAAGGGCCCCCCTCCCTCCCATACGCTTGTCCCGTGACCCCCGCCGAGCTCTCCCGAACCGTGCTGCACGCCGTGTGCCGCGCGGTGGAGGACGGTGCGCTGCGGGTGCCCGTGCCCGAGAGCGTCAGTGTCGAGCGGCCCCGGCCCGGTGGCTGCGGGGACTACGCCACCAATGTCGCCCTACGGCTGGCGGGGCCGGCCGGGCAGCGGCCCCGCGCGGTTGCCGAAATGCTGCGGCACCGGATCGCCGAGGTCCCCGGGATCGCCGGGATCGAGATCACCGGGCCCGGCTTCCTCAACATCACCCTGGACGCGGGCGCGCAGCAGGCGCTCGTACGGGAGGTGCTGGAGCGGGGGAGCAGGTACGGGTGGATCGCGCCGACCGGGGCGGTCGCGCAACCCGGCTACCGTGCCGAGGTGCGTGCTGCCGTCACCGCCGATGCCCTGCGCCGGATCCTGGTGTCGCAGGGCACCCTCGTCCGTACCAGCTGCGAAGGGGCGGCCGACCCGGTCTGGGCCGAGCTGGGCGTGCGCGTCGAGGCGCAGGGGGGACTCCGCTACCTGCCCACGGATGTGACCCCCGTGCCCGCCGGGGAGAGCGCCCGTGAACTCCTCCGGCGGCTCGGGCCGGATGCCGCGCGCTGGGCGCTGCTGCGACCTGCCGGGCACGATCACCCCTTTGCCGGGGACGAGCTGATGACGCGGCAGGAGAGCAACCCGCTGTTCAAGATCCAGTACGCTTGTTCCCGCGCCCGCGCCCTCACCCGTAACGCCGCACAACTCGACTTCGGCAGCGCCGCCGAAACGCATGTCGACGCCGCCGCCCTCACCACCGCCATCGGCGACTACCCCGCCGTACTCGCCGGCGCCGCCCGTCACCGCGCCCCCGACCGGCTCGCCCGGTATCTGGAAGGCACGGCCGACGCCCTTCTCGCCTTCCAGCACACGGTGCTGCCCATGGGCGACGAAAAACCCCTGGCCGCCCACCGTTCCCGGCTCGCGCTCGCCGAAGCCGCCGGGACGGTGCTCGCCGGTGGCCTGTCCCTGCTCGGCATCAGCGCACCCGAACATCTGTGAAAGAGACACCATGAGCCGTTCCGCACACCCCGCCGGGCCCCGCCACGCGGATGTCGTCCCCGAGGGCCACTACACCGCCCCGCCGACCGACCTCAACGTCCTCGACGAGAAGGTCTGGGCCAGGACGGTCACCCGGAACGAGGACGGCGCCGTCTCCGTCGGCGGGATCGAAGTGACGCGGCTGGCCGAGGAGTTCGGTACTCCCGCCTACTTCCTCGACGAGTCCGACTTCCGGGCCCGCTGCCGTGCCTGGGCCGACGCCTTCGGCAAGGACGCCGATGTGTTCTACGCGGGCAAGGCGTTCCTGTCACGGGCCATCGTCAGGTGGCTCACGGAGGAAGGCCTCAATCTCGACGTCTGCTCCGGCGGCGAGCTCACCACCGCCCTCGACGCCGGCATGCCCGCCGACCGCATCGCCTTCCACGGCAACAACAAGTCCGAGGAAGAGATCGAAAGGGCCGTACGCGTCGGTGTCGGGCGCATCGTCCTCGACTCCTTCCAGGAGATCGTCCGCGTCGCGCACATCGCGCAGCGCCAGGGCAAGCGCCAGCGTGTCCAGATCCGTGTCACCGTCGGCGTCGAGGCGCACACGCACGAGTTCATCGCCACCGCCCACGAGGACCAGAAGTTCGGGATCGCCCTCGCCGACGGGCAGGCCGCCGAAGCCGTACGGCGCGCCCTCAGGCTCGACGGCCTCGAGCTCATCGGCATTCATTCGCACATCGGCTCGCAGATCTTCGACATGGCCGGTTTCGAGGTGTCCGCGCGCCGCGTCGTGCGGCTGCTCGCCGAAGTACGGGACGAGCACGGCATCGAGCTGCCCGAGATCGACCTCGGCGGCGGTCTCGGCATCGCGTACACGTCCGACGACGACCCGCGCGAGCCGCACGACATCGCCAAGGCCCTCAGCGAGATCGTCACCCGCGAGTGCGAGGCGGCGAAGCTGCGCACGCCCCGGATCTCCGTCGAGCCGGGCCGCGCCATCGTCGGGCCCAGCGCCTTCACCCTGTACGAGGTCGGCACCGTCAAGCCGCTCCAGGGGCTGCGCACGTACGTCTCCGTCGACGGCGGCATGTCGGACAACATCCGTACGGCCCTCTACGACGCCGAGTACAGCGTGGCGCTCGTGTCGAGGACGTCCGATGCGGAGCCGATGCTCGCCCGCGTGGTCGGCAAGCACTGCGAGAGCGGCGACATCGTCGTCAAGGACGCCTTCCTCCCGGCCGACCTCGCGCCCGGTGATCTGATCGCCGTGCCCGCCACCGGCGCGTACTGCCGGTCCATGGCCAGCAACTACAACCACGCACTCCGCCCGCCCGTCGTCGCTGTCAAGGACGGCGAGGCGCGCGTGATCGTCCGGCGTGAGACGGAGGAAGATCTCCTGCGTCTGGATGTCGGTTAGTTGAGATAGATGTCTCGCATGCCGGACGGGGGATAGAAACTCCCGTCCGGTGAGTGAGACTGGTCCACACCGTTGATGCACACGAAACGAGGTCGGATGATGCGTACGCGTCCGCTGAAGGTGGCGCTGCTGGGCTGCGGAGTGGTCGGCTCAGAGGTGGCGCGCATCATGACGACGCACGCCGAAGACCTCGCGGCCCGCATCGGCGCTCCGGTGGAACTGGCGGGTGTGGCGGTCCGCCGGCCCTCCAAAGTGCGCGAGGGCATCGACCCGGCGCTGATCACCACCGATGCGACGGCCCTGGTCAAACGCGGAGACATCGACGTCGTCATCGAGGTCATCGGCGGCATCGAGCCCGCGCGCTCCCTCATCACGGCCGCGTTCGAGCACGGCGCGTCCGTCGTCTCCGCCAACAAGGCGCTGCTGGCCGAGGACGGCGCGACCCTCTACGCCGCCGCCGAGGAGCACGGCAGGGATCTCTACTTCGAGGCCGCCGTCGCGGGTGCGATTCCGCTGATCAGGCCGCTGCGCGAGTCCCTGGCGGGCGACAAGGTCAACCGCGTGCTCGGCATCGTCAACGGCACGACCAACTTCATCCTCGACAAGATGGACAGCTCGGGCGCCGGCTACTCCGAGGCGCTCGACGAGGCCACCGCCCTCGGGTACGCCGAGGCCGACCCGACCGCCGACGTCGAGGCCTTCGACGCCGCCGCCAAGGCCGCCATCCTCGCCGGGATCGCCTTCCACACCCGCGTACGCCTCGACGACGTCTACCGCGAGGGCCTGACCGAGGTCACCGCCGCCGACATCGCCTCCGCCAAGCGGATGGGCTGCACCGTCAAGCTCCTCGCCATCTGTGAGCGCGCGGCCGACGGCCGGTCCGTCACCGCCCGCGTCCACCCGGCGATGATTCCGCTCAGCCACCCGCTCGCCTCCGTCCGAGAGGCGTACAACGCCGTCTTCGTCGAGGCCGAGGCGGCCGGGCAGCTGATGTTCTACGGTCCGGGCGCCGGCGGCGCGCCGACCGCCTCCGCGGTGCTCGGCGACCTCGTTGCCGTCTGCCGCAACAAGCTCGCCGACTCCACCGGTCCCGGCGAGTCCGCGTACACCCAGCTGCCCGTGAGCCCCATGGGCGAGGTGGTGACGCGGTACCACATCAGCCTCGACGTGGCCGACAAGCCTGGCGTACTCGCCCAGGTGGCGACGGTCTTCGCCGAGCACGGCGTATCCATCGATACGGTCCGTCAGCAGGGCAAGGACGGCGAGGCCGACCTCGTCGTCGTCACCCACCGCGCGCCCGACGCCGCCCTCTCGGGGACCGTCGAGGCGCTGCGCAAGCTCGACACCGTGCGCGGTGTCGCCAGCATCATGCGTGTTGAAGGGGAGTAAGGGACCCATGACGACCAACGGCACCCACCAGTGGCGCGGCATCATCGAGGAGTACCGGGAGCGTCTCCCGGTGACGGACACGACGCCTGTCGTCACGCTCGGCGAGGGTGGCACGCCGCTCGTCCCGGCGCAGGTCCTCTCCGAGCGCACGGGCTGCGAGGTGTACCTCAAGGTCGAGGGCGCCAATCCCACCGGGTCCTTCAAGGACCGCGGTATGACCATGGCCATCACCAAGGCCAAGGAGGAGGGCGCGCAGGCGGTCATCTGCGCCTCCACCGGCAACACCTCCGCCTCGGCCGCCGCCTATGCCGTACGGGCCGGAATGGTCTGTGCCGTCCTGGTGCCCCAGGGCAAGATCGCCCTCGGCAAGATGGGGCAGGCGCTGGTCTACGGCTCGCGGATCCTGCAGGTCGACGGAAACTTCGACGACTGCCTGAACCTGGCGCGCGGCCTGTCCGAGAACTACCCGGTGGCGTTGGTCAATTCGGTCAATCCATTCCGTATCGAGGGCCAGAAGACCGCGTCGTTCGAGATCGTCGACGCGCTCGGCGACGCCCCGGACATCCACGTGCTGCCCGTCGGCAACGCCGGCAACATCACCGCGTACTGGAAGGGGTACAAGGAGTACGCCGCGGACACGATGTCCACGCGCACTCCCCGGATGTGGGGCTTCCAGGCCTCCGGTTCGGCGCCGATCGTGCGCGGCGAGATCGTCAAGGACCCGTCGACCATCGCCACCGCGATCCGGATCGGCAATCCGGCCTCCTGGCAGTACGCGCTCGCCGCGCGGGACGAGTCGGGCGGTTTCATCGACGAGGTGACGGACCGTGAGATCCTGCGCGCCTACCGGCTGTTGGCCTCGCAGGAGGGCGTCTTCGTGGAGCCCGCGTCGGCCGCCTCGGTGGCCGGTCTGCTGAAGGCCACCGAGCAGGGCAAGGTCGACCCGGGCCAGAGAATCGTCTGCACGGTCACCGGAAACGGACTCAAGGACCCGGACTGGGCGGTCGCCGGAGCGCCCCAGCCGGTCACCGTGCCGGTCGACGCGGCCGCGGCCGCGGAGCAGCTCGGTCTTGCGTAAGGCCTCCGCGCAGGGTTCTCCGCGCAGGACTCTGCGTGGTGGGCACTGCGCGGGAAGCCCCGCCCGGAGCCCCGGGCGAACGTCGCGGTAAAGCTCCGGGTACTCGGGTAATGCTCTGGGTAAAGGTCTGGCACAGGGCTTTGCCGCAGAGCCCCGCCCTGCCTTCCCGGGGCGCACCTGAGAAAGCATGGCAAGCCGGACAACGGTGTACGTAGGGGCACAGGAGGCTTACGACACGCATCGTGCGCCTCCCGTGCGCCCTATGTCGCCACTCAGCCATCCTTCGCTACGCTGTACCTGATCCCGCCCCGCCGCATATGCCGCGGTGTTGTTGCCGTTACGGCCCACGGGTGTTCGTAACTCTCGAAAAATCTCGCAGTCAGAACCAAGGAGTGTCATCGAGCGATGGCCGGTCCAGCGTTCCGCGCCGCCGCCGTCCGAGTGCGCGTCCCCGCCACCAGCGCCAATCTCGGCCCGGGCTTCGATGCCCTCGGGCTGTCCCTTGGGCTGTATGACGACGTGGTCGTCCGGGTCGCGGACTCCGGTCTGCACATCGACATCGCGGGTGAGGGCGCCACGACGCTTCCCCGCGACGAAAGCCATCTGCTCGTACGTTCCCTGCGTACGGCCTTCGACCTGCTCGGCGGGCAGCCGCGCGGCCTCGAGATCGTCTGCGCCAACCGCATCCCGCACGGGCGCGGTCTGGGCTCGTCGTCGGCAGCCATCTGCGCCGGCATCGTCGCCGCCCGCGCGGTGACCATAGGCGGCGACGCCAGGCTCGACGACGAGGCGCTGCTCGAGCTCGCCACCGAGATCGAGGGGCATCCCGACAATGTCGCCGCGTGTCTGCTCGGCGGCTTCACGCTCGCCTGGACCGACGGCGGAGCGGCGCGCGCCATCAGGATGGATCCTTCCGATTCCGTCGTTCCGGTGGTTTTCGTCCCTGGCAAGCCGGTGCTCACCGAGACGGCGCGCGGGCTGCTGCCGCGCAGCGTCCCCCATGTGGACGCAGCCGCCAACGCGGGCCGCGCCGCCCTGCTCGTCGAGGCGCTGACCAGGCGCCCCGAGCTGCTGCTGCCCGCTACGGAGGACCGGCTCCACCAGGAGTACCGCGCCCCGGCGATGCCGCAGAGCGTGGAACTGGTCAACCGACTGCGCGCCGACGGCGTCCCCGCAGTCATCTCCGGCGCCGGCCCGACGGTGCTCGCGCTGACCGAGGACGGTGTGGCCGACAAGGTCGCACGGCTGGCGGGCGAGGGGTGGGCGGCCAACCGGCTCACCTTCGACGTCGCGGGAGCGAGTGTTCTGCCGCTCGCCCCGTAGCGACACCAAGATTGCCGGTGATGGAGAGGGGGAATGTTTGTTGGAGCCGGTAGTGTTAACCTCAAGTCTGCACCCGACGTTTTTGTGGCGCGGTGCTTAGCGTCCCCATTCGGGACCAACATTCTTCCGGGAGCCTCCCCGACTGCCTGAGCAGCCTGCCTGAGCAGCTTCGAGCACGCTCCGGAAACGGCACGAAACCCCTCGCTTTTCCAGGAGTGGGCCGAGCAGGGGGAACCTCGGGCCGGGTTTTGCACGTATATCTCTCCGCCGTTAATTGCCGGCGGGACCACCGCTCCGGCACGGTCCGCAAGCCAGGACCGCCGTCGGACAGCACAACCGGTCGCCGAGCCAGAAGGCCGACGTCCGCTCCAGGGAAGGACCCTTCGTGAGCGACACCACCGATCTGATGGGCGTGACTGCCGACAACAACGTCGACACCGCCGCGCCCGCCGCAGGTGCTGCCACTGGCACCACCTCACGGCGCCGCCGCTCCGGCACCGGCCTCGAGGGCATGGTCCTGGCCGAGCTGCAGCAGGTCGCGTCCGGCCTCGGGATCAGGGGCACTGCGCGCATGCGCAAGAGCCAGCTGATCGAGGTCATCAAGGAGGCGCAGGCGGGCGGGGGCTCGTCCGCGCCGAAGAGCGCCGAGGCGGGCACCGGCGAGGCCGAGACCAAGCCGAAGCGGCGCGCCACCTCCAAGGCGCGCACGGGCGACGAGTCCACGGCCGCTGCCGTGAAGGCGGACAAGGCCGAGAAGGCCGTCGCCCAGCAGCAGATCGACATTCCCGGTCAGCCGGCCAGCGACGACCAGCCGGCCGGTGAGCGCCGCCGTCGTCGGGCCACCGCCCAGGCGGGCAGCCCGGACACCAAGACCGAGGCCAAGGCCGAGGCCAGGACCGAGACGGCCGTCGACGTCAAGACGGAGGCTCAGCCGGATGCCAAGGCAGAGGCCGCCGCCGACACCGCCGAGGGCCGGCGCGACCGCCAGGACCGGGGCCAGCGCGGCGAGCGTGGTGAGCGCGGCGGCGACCGCGGCGGCGAGCGCCGTGACCGTCAGCGCGACCGTCGCGGCAAGGGCGACGACCAGCAGGGCGGCCAGCGTCAGCAGCGCCAGGGCGGTCAGGGCGGCCAGGGCGGCCAGCAGGGTGGTCAGCAGGGCCCGCGTGCCGATGAGGCCGACGACGACTTCGAGGGCGGCAGGCGTGGACGCCGTGGCCGTTACCGCGACCGTCGTGGCCGTCGCGGCCGCGAGGACTCCTTCGGCAACGAGCCGCAGGTCTCCGAGGACGACGTCCTGATCCCCGTCGCGGGCATCCTGGACATCCTCGACAACTACGCGTTCATCCGGACCTCCGGCTACCTGCCGGGCCCGAACGACGTGTACGTCTCCCTCGCCCAGGTCCGCAAGAACGGCCTGCGCAAGGGTGACCACGTCACCGGCGCGGTGCGGCAGCCGAAGGAGGGCGAGCGCCGTGAGAAGTTCAACGCGCTCGTACGCCTGGACTCGGCGAACGGCATGGCGGCCGAATCCGGCCGCGGGCGCCCGGAGTTCCAGAAGCTGACCCCGCTGTACCCGCAGGACCGACTGCGCCTCGAGACCGACCACGGCATCCTGACGACCCGGATCATCGACCTCGTCGCGCCGATCGGCAAGGGCCAGCGAGGCCTGATCGTGGCCCCGCCGAAGACCGGCAAGACCATGATCCTGCAGGCGATCGCCAACGCGATCACCGTCAACAGCCCCGAGTGCCACCTGATGGTCGTCCTGGTCGACGAGCGTCCGGAAGAGGTCACCGACATGCAGCGGTCGGTGAAGGGCGAGGTCATCTCCTCGACCTTCGACCGCCCTGCCGAGGACCACACCACCGTCGCCGAGCTGGCCATCGAGCGCGCCAAGCGCCTCGTCGAGCTGGGTCACGACGTGGTCGTCCTGCTGGACTCGATCACCCGCCTGGGCCGTGCGTACAACCTCGCGGCACCGGCCTCCGGCCGCATCCTGTCCGGTGGTGTCGACTCGACCGCGCTCTACCCGCCGAAGCGCTTCTTCGGTGCCGCGCGGAACATCGAGGACGGCGGCTCGCTGACCATCCTGGCCACCGCGCTGGTCGAGACCGGCTCGCGCATGGACGAGGTGATCTTCGAGGAGTTCAAGGGCACCGGCAACATGGAGCTCAAGCTCGACCGGAAGCTCTCGGACAAGCGCATCTTCCCGGCGGTGGACGTGGACGCGTCCAGCACCCGTAAGGAAGAGATCCTGCTCGGCAGCGACGAGCTCGCCGTCACCTGGAAGCTGCGCCGGGTGCTGCACGCGCTCGACCAGCAGCAGGCGATCGAGCTGCTGCTGGACAAGATGAAGCAGACGAAGTCGAATGCCGAATTCCTGCTGCAGATCCAGAAGACGACTCCGTCCGCCGGAAACGGCAACGACTGACGTCCTTTCGCAGTGAACGAGACCGCCCCGGCACGGAAGTGACGGGGCGGTCTCGTTTTCGCGTACGCCCCACCAGTCGCTGGTCAACCCGCAGTTGACGGGCGTAGCATGCCCTGGTTACTGGTGGGGGGGAATTCCGCCGCAGTACCGAGAGAGGTCGGGGGGCCTCGGATCCGGACTGCCTTGTTACTCGTGAGCCCCACCGCTACCCGTTTGTCTTCCGGTGGTGCGCCGTGCGCTCCGCCGGTTCAACCCGAGGGGTTACCGAGTGCAGATTCGCACCCGTGGTGGTCGGCACAAGCGCCGAATGAGAATCGCGGTCCCGGCCGCCGCCGCAGTCATCGCATTGGTCGGTACCGGTGTCGCCATGTCCGGCTCCCAGGCCGCGGAGGCCGGTCAGCAGCCGAAGATCAGCTACGACGCGACGAAGCCCGCGGCGCCGTCCACCAAGGAGCTGCGCGAGCGCGTCATCGGGGCCATGGTGGCCGATGCCCGCGACACCAAGGCGCCCCGTGAGGCAGCGACCAACGCTCCGACGCGTGACCCGAGGATCATCGGCGGCAACGAGACGACCATCTCCACCGCGCCGTGGATGGCCCAGGTCCACTACACGGACGACATGGGCACCCCTGACGACACCAGCGACGACCTGGGCTACTTCTGCGGTGGTGTGGTGATCGCCCCGACGAAGGTCGCCACGGCGGCGCACTGCGTCAAGGGCCGCAAGTTCTACCAGGGCGGCGCCATCATCACCGGCACCGACCAGCTCCCCACGCAGGACACCGCCGGCAACTGGGACTTCCACGGCGGCAAGCTCGTCGGGGCGTACCGGCAGTGGAACCACCCGGGATACAGCAGCGCCACCATCGACAACGACGTGGCCGTCCTGACGCTGACCGAGCCGGTCGCCGTCAAGCCGCTGAAGATCGTGCAGCCCACCGACTCGGCCGTCTACACGCCGGGTACGGACGCGAAGGTGTACGGCTGGGGCCGCACCAGCTCCACCGAGCCGGGCATCTCGCAGACGCTCAAGACGGCCGACGCGGACATCAACTCCAACAGCACCTGCAGCGCCGCCTACCCCGGCGGATTCATCGCCGGCCACATGGTCTGTGCCGGCGCTCCGCCGACCGGCTCCGACGCGACGTCCGAGACCGCGTGCAACGGCGACTCCGGCGGCCCGCTGGTGGCCGGCGGCAAGCTCGTCGGCCTGGTGTCCTGGGGCGATGTGAACTGCTCGGCCGCGGGCAAGTACACGGTCTACGCGAAGGTGTCCACGTACTCCGCGCAGATCCAGTCGCGGGCGGACGACACCAACTGGAACAACGACCACACGGCCGACCTGCTGGCCCGCCGCGCCTCGGACAGCACGCTCTTCGGCTGGACCTCGAAGGTGACCGGCCTCACACGCACGTTCAACCACGGCAACTTCGGCGGCATCAACCTGATGGCGCAGAACGACCTGAACCGCGACGACTTCGGCGACATGCTGTACCGCGTCAGCAACGGCGACGTGTTCTGGGACCACTACAACCCGGCTCTCGACGAGTGGGAGTCCAAGCTGGTCGCCAAGGCCTGGGGCTCGTACAAGCAGATCCTGACGCCCGGCGATGTCACCGGCGACGACCTGCCCGACATGCTGGCGGTCAACTCCGCGGGCAAGCTCTACATCTACCCGGGCAAGGGCAACGGCGGCTTCGCCGCGCCGGTCCTGGTCGGCAGCGGCTGGGGTCAGTACGGCATGGTCCGCGGTCACGGTGACTTCACCGGCGACGGCAACGCCGACCTCCTCGCGCGTGCCTCCGACGGCCAGACGTACCTCTACAAGGGCACCGGCAATGTCTCCGCCGCCTTCGCGCCGCGGGTGCTGGTGGGTGCCTTCAGCAGCATGAACGCCCTGGTCACCACAGGCGACGTGAACAGCGACGGCAACGCCGACCTGCTCGCCCGTGACACCACCGGCAAGCTCTGGCTCTACCCCGGTAACGGAAAGTCCACGGGTGGGATCTTCGCCACACGTGTCGCCTTCGGTACCGGCTGGCAGGCGTACAACCTCTTCGGCTAAAGCCCCATCGCACACGCCGACTTGTGCCCACCGCGCAGTGCGCGGTGGGCACCAGGCGTTTCTCAGGGGGCTCTCAGGCTCCTGTGCAACCCTTCATGGTGCTTCACCGTCTGACCAAGTGCCGACAATCCGCGCCTGAACACCACGGCAGGGGGTAGCGGGACCACAAAGAGCCGAGGAGAGCATGGGCGAGCAGAGCAGCACCGAAAGCCGAATACGCAGCCGCGGCAAGCGCCGTAAGCAGCCCAGCGGGGGCCGCCGGGCGCTGACCATCGCCGCGTGGTCCGCCGCGGGTCTGGTGCTGGTCGGTGGTTCCGGTCTCGGTTACGTCTACTTCAAGCTCAACGGCAACATCCAGGGCGTCGACATCAATGCCGCACTCGGCCCCGACCGCCCCGAGAACGTCGACAACGGCTCCATGGACATTCTGGTCCTGGGCTCCGACTCCCGCTCCGGCGCGAACGCCGAGTACGGCGTCGACGAGGGCGCCGCCCGTTCCGACACCGCGATGATGGTGCACGTCCACGAGGGCCACAAGAAGGCCAGCGTCGTCTCGATCCCGCGCGACACCCTTGTCGAGCGACCGCGGTGTGCCGGCGAGAAGGGCTCATCCGCGTCCGTCTCCGGCGCGAAGCGCGCCATGTTCAACACCGCGTACGAGGTCGGCGGTCCGGCCTGCGCGGTGAAGACCGTCGAGAAGATGTCCGGCATCCGCATGGACCACTACATCGAGGTCGACTTCACCGGCTTCAAGAAGCTCATCGACGAGCTCGGCGGCGTCGAGATCACCACCACCAAGACGATTGACGACTCCAAGAGCCATCTGCACCTGAAGCCCGGCACGCACACCCTCAACGGGGAGAAGTCGCTCGGTCTCGTACGGACCCGCAAGAGCGTCGGCGACGGCAGCGACCTCGGCCGGATACAGCTCCAGCAGGCGTTCATCAAGGCGTTCATCAATCAGGTCAGGAACGTCGGCGTCTTCACCGACCCGAAGAAGCTCTACGACGTCGCCGACACCGGCACCAAGGCGATCACGCCCGATTCCGAGCTCGACTCCGTCAAGGAGCTGATGAGCTTCGCCAAGGGGCTCAGCGGTCTCGGCCCCCAGGACGTGCACATGATCACGATGCCGGTGGAGTACGACCCCGCCGACCCCAACCGCGTGATCCCGATCAAGACGGCCTCCCGGCAGGTCTGGACCGCGCTCAAGCAGGACAAGCCCATCCCCGCCTCCGCCGTCAAGGACTCCGCCGGCGACAAGGGCGCTGCCGGTTCCCTCGTACAGAGCCGCTGAAGCGCGGCAGGGAATACCTCCGGCCCGACCCCGGTTTTGGGAGATACGGCCGGTCCTGGCAGACTGGTACGTCGGCCCCGGTTCACGTACGAGCAATCCGCGTGTACGACCCGGTGCCCTCCCGAAACTAGGAGACACCCTTGAAGCGCGACATCCACCCCCAGTACGTCGAGACCCAGGTCAGCTGCACCTGTGGCGCGTCGTTCACCACCCGTAGCACCATCGAGTCCGGCAACGTCCGTGCCGAGGTCTGCTCCGAGTGCCACCCGTTCTACACGGGCAAGCAGAAGATCCTCGACACCGGTGGCCGTGTGGCCCGCTTCGAGGCCCGCTTCGGCAAGGCTGCCGGCTCCGCCAAGAAGTAGCGAGCCACTGCGCCGGCCCTTGGCCGCCCCTGCTCGGGGTGGCCGAGGCCGGCGCTTTGTCCATTCTGAGCAGCAACCCTTTCGTGTACTCGCGTACAAAACCAGGAGCACCCGATGTTCGAGGCGGTCGAGGAACTGATCGGCGAGCACGCCGATCTTGAGAAGAGGCTCGCCGACCCTTCGGTCCACGCGGACCAGGCGAACGCGCGCAAGCTCAACAAGCGTTACGCCGAGCTGACCCCGATCATCGGCACGTACCGCTCCTGGAAGCAGACCGGGGAAGACATCCAGACCGCGCGTGAACTGGCCGTCGACGACCCGGAGTTCGCCGCCGAGGTCAAGGAGCTGGACAAGCAGCGCGACGAGCTCACCGAGAAGCTGCGGCTGCTGCTCGTGCCGCGCGACCCCAGCGACGACAAGGACGTCATCCTCGAGGTCAAGGCCGGCGCGGGCGGCGACGAGTCCGCCCTGTTCGCCGGTGACCTGCTCCGGATGTATCTGCGCTACGCGGAGCGCGTCGGCTGGAAGACCGAGATCATCGACGCCACCGAGTCCGAGCTGGGCGGCTACAAGGACGTCCAGGTCGCGGTGAAGACCAAGGGCGGCCAGGGCGCGACCGAGCCGGGACAGGGCGTCTGGGCGCGGCTGAAGTACGAGGGCGGAGTGCACCGCGTGCAGCGGGTGCCGGCCACCGAGTCCCAGGGCCGTATCCACACCTCCGCCGCAGGCGTCCTGGTGACGCCCGAGGCGGAGGAGATCGACGTCGAGATCCACGCCAACGACCTGCGGATCGACGTCTACCGCTCGTCGGGCCCCGGCGGCCAGTCCGTCAACACCACCGACTCCGCGGTGCGCATCACGCATCTGCCGACCGGCATCGTCGCTTCCTGCCAGAACGAGAAGAGCCAGCTCCAGAACAAGGAGCAGGCGCTGCGTATCCTGCGCTCCAGGCTGCTTGCCGCGGCACAGGAGGAGGCGGAGAAGGAGGCGTCGGACGCCCGTCGCAGCCAGGTCCGTACGGTCGACCGTTCCGAGAAGATCCGGACGTACAACTTCCCGGAAAACCGGATCTCCGACCACCGCGTCGGCTTCAAGGCGTACAACTTGGACCAGGTGCTCGACGGGGATCTGGACGCCATGATCCAGGCCTGTGTCGACGCCGACTCCGCCGCCAAGCTCGCCGCCGCCCAGTAAGCCCAGTACACCGCCCCAGCCCCGGAGGACCAGCGTGCAGCTAACTCCCGGGGGACGACCCCCGTCCCCCCGTTCTGTGCTGCTTGCCGAGGTGGCCCAGGCCACCCAGCGGCTGGCCGACGCCGGCGTGCCCTCGCCGCGCTTCGACGCGGAGGAGCTCGCCGCGTTCGTGCACGGCGTGAAGCGGGGAGAGCTGCACAACGTCAAGGACACGGACTTCGACGCCCGTTACTGGGAGGCGGTCGCCCGCCGCGAGGCCCGTGAGCCGCTCCAGCACATCACCGGACGCGCCTTCTTCCGCTTCCTCGAACTGCAGGTCGGCCCCGGCGTCTTCGTACCGCGCCCGGAGACCGAGTCGGTCGTCGGCTGGGCCATAGACGCCGTACGGGCCATGGATGTGGTCGAGCCCCTCATCGTCGATCTGTGTACGGGCTCCGGGGCCATCGCGCTCGCCATGGCGCAGGAGGTGCCGCGCTCGCGGGTACACGGTGTGGAGCTCTCCGAGGACGCGCTGCGGTGGACCCGCAAGAACGCCGAGGGCTCCCGCGTCACCGTGCACCAGGGCGACGCGCTGACCGCTCTGCCGGAGCTCGACGGCCAGGTCGACCTGGTCATCTCCAACCCGCCGTACATCCCGCTCACCGAGTGGGAGTATGTCGCGCCCGAGGCCCGTGACCACGACCCGGGCATGGCGCTCTTCTCCGGCGAGGACGGCCTGGACACCATCCGCGGCATCGAGCGGACCGCTCACCGGCTGCTGCGGCCCGGCGGCCTGGTGGTCATCGAGCACGCCGACACCCAGGGCGGCCAAGTGCCGTGGATCTTCAACGAGGAAGCGGGCTGGGCGGACGCGGCCGACCATCCCGACCTGAACCGGCGGCCGCGCTTCGCGACCGCACGCAAGGCCATGCCGTGACCGGCAATCCTGAACCGCAGCATCATCTCCAGACCCTGTCCGAGGAGGGCCGTTAAATGGCACGGCGATACGACTGCAACGACGCGACCGACCGTACGACCGGTCTGCGTGAAGCCGCGTCGGCCATTCGCCGCGGCGAGCTGGTCGTGCTGCCCACCGACACCGTGTACGGGATCGGTGCGGACGCCTTCGGTTCCGAGGCAGTCGCCGACCTGCTGGCGGCCAAGGGGCGCGGCCGCAATATGCCCACCCCTGTCCTCATCGGCTCCCCGAACACCCTGCACGGCCTGGTCACCGACTTCTCCGAGCAGGCCTGGGAGCTGGTCGACGCCTTCTGGCCGGGCGCGCTGACCCTCGTCACCAAGCACCAGCCCTCGCTGCAGTGGGACCTGGGCGACACCCGGGGCACCGTCGCGATCCGGATGCCGCTGCACCCGGTCGCGATCGAGCTGCTCACCGAGGTCGGCCCGATGGCCGTCTCCAGCGCCAACCTCACCGGACATCCGGCGCCGGAGGACTGTGACGCCGCGCAGGAGATGCTCGGCGACGCGGTCTCGGTATACCTGGACGGCGGCCCGACGCCGGGCATCGTCCCGTCCTCGATCGTCGACGTCACCGGCAAGGTCCCGGTCCTGCTGCGCGAGGGGGCGCTCTCACCGGACGAGCTGCGCAAGGTCGTACCCGACCTCGAGGTGGCCAATTGACCGCCCCTGAGGGGCGTGGCATAGCGGAATCCTGGGGGTCCCCCCGGGCGGAGTCTGGGGGAAACACCTCCACTTTCCGCATCCTCCACGTCAGCACCGGCAACGTCTGCCGCTCGCCGATCACCGAGCGGCTGACCCGCCATGCCCTGAGCGACCGCCTCGGCGATCCGCTGACGGGCGGACTGATCGTGGAGAGCGCCGGCACCTGGGGCCACGAAGGTGCCCCGATGGAGGCCAACGCCGAGATCGTCCTGGCCGACTTCGGCGCGGACGCGACCGGTTTCGTCGGCCGCGAACTCCTCGACGAGCATGTGATCCGCGCCGACCTCGTCCTCACCGCGACGCGGGACCACCGCGCGCAGGTGATCTCGATGGGTCACTCGGCGGGCCTGCGGACCTTCACGCTCAAGGAGTTCACCCGGCTTGTACGGGCGATCGACCCGACAACATTGCCGGAGCCGCACGAGGGCGTCGTCGAGCGCGCTCGTGCCCTGGTCAGGGCGGCGGCGGCGCTGCGCGGCTGGCTGCTCGCCCCGAGCCCGGACGCCGACGAGGTCTACGACCCCTACGGTGCGCCGATCACGTTCTTCCGCTCGATCGGCGACGAGATCAACCAGGCGCTGGACCCTGTGGTGACGGCTCTGACGGGGGTCCCGGCGCGGCACTGACGGCTCGCCCGGACGATCGGCGCGCATCGCGCGTCGCACCGGCCTACATTGGTTTCCACTGGGATTCACCCTCGCGAGGACGATCCGCTCAGCCCTGCCGAACTCCTCGGCCGGGGGCCGGGCCCGCGGCGTCGGTCGCTGGTATCACCGTCCCCGGGAGGACACAGCCACGGCCCGCCCACGCCTGGAGCCTCAGATGCCGGTCACCGCTGCACCAGACGCCGCCCGCATCACCACCCCCGGCGCGGATTTCGAAGCCCTGCGCCGACAGGACCCGCAGATCGCCGAAGTGGTCCTGGGAGAGCTGGGACGCCAGAGCGACAGCCTCCAGCTCATCGCCGCCGAGAACTTCACCTCGCCCGCGGTCCTCGCCGCCCTCGGCTCCCCGCTCGCCAACAAGTACGCCGAGGGCTACCCCGGCGCCCGCCACCACGGCGGCTGCGAGCTGGTCGACGCGGCCGAGCGGATCGCCGTCGAGCGTGCCATCGCTCTCTTCGGCGCCGAACACGCCAATGTGCAGCCGCACTCCGGCTCCTCCGCGGTCCTCGCGGCGTACGCGGCGCTGCTGAGGCCCGGCGACACCGTGCTCGCCATGGGACTGCCGTACGGGGGGCATCTCACCCACGGGTCGCCCGCGAACTTCTCCGGACGCTGGTTCGACTTCGTCGGTTACGGCGTCGACGCCGAGACCGGACTGATCGACTACGACCAGGTGCGCGTCCTGGCCCGGCAGCACCGGCCCAAGGCCATCGTCTGCGGCTCGATCTCCTACCCCCGCCATCCCGACTACGCGGCACTGCGCGAGATCGCGGACGAGGCGGACGCCTATCTGATCGCCGATGCCGCGCACCCGATGGGCCTGATCGCCGGCGGTGCGGCCCCCAGCCCCGTCCCGTACGCCGATGTGGTGTGCGCCACCACCCACAAAGTGCTCCGCGGGCCACGCGGCGGGATGATCCTCTGCGGTTCCGCCCTGGCCGCACGCATCGACCGGGCGGTCTTCCCCTTCACCCAGGGCGGCGCCCAGATGCACACGATCGCCGCCAAGGCCGTCGCCTTCGGTGAGGCGGCGACGCCCGCCTTCGCGGCGTACGCCCATCAGGTCGTCGCCAATGCGCGGGTACTGGCCGAGGGACTCGAGGCGGAGGGCTTCGCGGTGCTGACCGGCGGCACCGACACCCATCTGATCGGCGCGGATCCAGCTCCGCTGGGTGTGGAGGGCAAGGTGGCCCGTGGCCGTCTCGCCGCGGCGGGTATGGTCCTCGACACCTGCGCACTGCCGTACGGGGACGGGCGCGGCATCCGGCTGGGCACCGCTGCCGTCACCACCCAGGGCATGCGCGAGGCGGAGATGGCGCGGATCGCGGCACTCTTCACGGCGGCGATGCGTGAGGACGGCGAGGAGGCGCGGAAGATCCGTGCGGAGGTGCGGGAGCTGACGGGTAGATTTCCGCCTTATCAGGGGTAGCCGGTACGTCGTGCAACCGTCGTCGGCTCCCGTATGTCCTCAAGCATGTGGCTACCAGAGCTAGGGTGTGGGGCTGAGATGGCCAGCGATTCCTGTGGGGCAGCCCGTGCGTGATTACCTGCTGACGCTCTGTGTCACGGCTGCGGTGACGTATCTGCTGACCGGGCCGGTGCGGAAGTTCGCCATCGCGACCGGTGCGATGCCGCAGATCCGTGCCCGCGATGTACACCGAGAGCCGACACCGAGACTCGGCGGCATCGCCATGTTCTTCGGCCTGTGCGCGGGCCTGCTCGTCGCCGACCATCTGCAGAACCTCAACAGCGTCTTCGAGCTGTCCAACGAACCGCGCGCACTGCTCTCCGGCGCGGCGCTGATCTGGATCATCGGTGTCCTCGACGACAAGTTCGAGATCGACGCCCTGATCAAGCTCGGCGGCCAGATGATCGCCGCGGGTGTGATGGTGATGCAGGGTCTGACGATCCTGTGGATCCCCGTGCCCGGCGTCGGCACCGTCTCGCTGACCCAGTGGCAGGGCACCCTGCTGACCGTCGCCCTCGTCGTCATCACCATCAACGCGGTGAACTTCGTGGACGGCCTGGACGGCCTCGCCGCCGGCATGGTCTGCATCGCCGCCGCGGCCTTCTTCCTGTACGCGTACCGGATCTGGTTCAGCTACGGCATCGAGGCCGCCGCTCCCGCGACTCTGTTCACCGCGATCCTGATGGGCATGTGCCTGGGCTTCCTGCCGCACAACATGCACCCCGCGCGGATCTTCATGGGCGACTCGGGGTCGATGCTGATCGGTCTGGTGCTCGCGGCGGCCGCGATCTCGGTGACAGGACAGGTGGACCCGGACGCCCTGAAGATCTTCGAGGGCAGCACCCGCCAGGCCACGCACGCGGCGCTGCCGGTCTTCATCCCGCTGCTGCTGCCGCTGACGATCATCGCGATCCCGGTCGCGGACCTGGTGCTCGCGATCGTCCGCCGTACCTGGAACGGGCAGTCGCCGTTCGCCGCGGACCGTGGCCATCTGCACCACCGGCTGCTGGAGGTCGGACACTCGCACAGCCGCGCGGTCCTGATCATGTACTTCTGGTCGGCGCTGATCGCGTTCGGTGTCGTCGCGTACTCGGTGCACTCGGCGTCGATGTGGAGCGTTCTGCTCATTGTGGCGCTGAGCGCTGTGGGCCTGGTGCTTCTGCTGCTGCCGCGCTTCACTCCGCGCGCCCCGCGCTGGGCGGAGGGTTTCGTTCCGCCGCGTTACCGGCGCCGCGAGGTGCTTCCGGAGTCTTCTGTTCCGGCGCTTGCGTACGAGCCGGAGGCGTCGGAGGGGGCGTCCGAGGAGCGGCCCCCGGTTCCGGCGGGCGTCAACGGAGCGACTGCTATCGGCCCCCGTTCGCGTTTCCCTGACCGGCGGAAGGCCGGAACCCGCGGGTGACGTGTCGCTGCATGTCCGCCCATTACCAGACATGGCGACCAGTTTGAGTGCACACACGCGCGCACTCACTCTCATGTGTGACAGTCAGCACACCCCTCAGGTAAAGACCTCATCAAATAGTTTGTGATACCGTTCACGAGACCCGGAGACGAGCCGAGGGACCGTAGTGCGACGGTTCTTTGGCCCCGAGGACCCAACTCGGACCGGGCCTACGCTCGTCCATGACGACACCACTGCCCCCACCAAGCAAGCGGAGCTGCCGCCATGCCGTCCAACGACGTCCGGACTCTCCTTCGAGTCGCCGTACCCACCGCTGTCGCCGGCGCTGTTGCCGTCGGGATCAGTGCGTTGGTTGCCGGTGGTAAGGGAGCTCTCGGAGCTGTCGTTGCGACGTTGATCGTGATCCTCTTCATGGGGATCGGGCTGGTGGTCCTGGAGCGGACGGCCAAGTCGCTTCCGCATCTGTTCCAGGCCATGGGGCTCATGCTCTATACGGCACAGATTCTGCTGCTGTTCATCTTTGTCGCCGCGTTCAAGAACACCACGTTGTTCAACCCCAAGGCCTTCGCGATCACGCTGGTCGCAGCGACCCTCGTGTGGATCGCCGCGCAGACCCGTGCGCACATGAAGGCCAAAATCCTTTATGTCGAACCGGACTCCTCCGAGGGCAAGAAGCCCGAGAACAAGGGGTCTTCCTCGTGAGGGGTAGGGCCGGTATAAGCGGGCGTTCGCGATCCTGCTATCGTCCGGTGCCAACTGCGGCACTGCGGGCGCGGGCATCTGAGCTGACGCCTGCTCAATCGCGAGGCTCCCTGCCTGCCAGCCGCCCCCACATTCGTAACACCAGTCCAGTGCCGATCAGCGGCTGTGCGCCGCGCCGACACAACGAGGTTGCCGTACCTATGCGCCACGCTGAAGGAGCCCGCGGTGAGTGCTGACCCGACCACGGTGCTCGCCTTCGAGACCGACTGTCACATTTTTTCTGGGTGTGGCTTCGACGCTCCGGGCCTGCACTCGTTCCTCTTCGAGCCGATCTTCGGTAACGCGGACAGCAACATCTACTTCAACAAGCCGATGCTGCTCGCTCTGCTCGGTTCCATCATCGTGGTGAGCTTCTTCTGGGCGGCCTTCCGTAAGCCGAAGGTTGTTCCCGGCAAGCTCCAGATGGTCGCCGAGACCGGCTACGATTTCGTCCGCCGCGGCATCGTCTACGAGATCATCGGCAAGAAGGCCGGCGAGAAGTACGTCCCGCTGATGGTCTCGCTGTTCTTCTTCGTCTGGATGATGAACCTCTGGTCGATCATTCCGCTCGCCCAGTTCCCGGTGACCTCGATCATCGCCTACCCGGCGGCTCTCGCGGCCATCGTCTATGTCGTCTGGATGAGCCTCACCTTCAAAACCCACGGTTTTGTCGGCGGCTTCAAGAATCTGACCGGCTACGACAAGTCGCTCGGTGCGGTTCTCCCGATGGTCATGGTCATCGAGTTCTTCTCGAACGTGCTGGTCCGCCCCTTCACGCACGCGGTCCGACTCTTCGCGAACATGTTCGCCGGACACACTCTGCTGCTGCTCTTCACGATCGCCAGCTGGTACCTGCTGAACGGAATCGGCATTGCCTACGCCGGTGTCTCGTTCGTGATGGTCCTGGTCATGACGATCTTCGAGCTTTTCATCCAAGCGGTTCAGGCATACGTCTTCGTGCTCCTGGCCTGCAGCTTCATCCAGGGCGCGCTCGCCGAGCACCACTGACCGCCCACCCCTGAACCCCATTGTCGTCCGGTGGCCAACCCCCACCGGTCCGTGAAAGAGAAGGAAGAACTGGCATGTCCCAGACCCTTGCTGCCGTCAGCGGTTCCCTCGGCTCCGTCGGTTACGGCCTCGCCGCCATCGGCCCCGGCGTCGGCGTCGGCATCATCTTCGGTAACGGCACCCAGGCTCTTGCTCGCCAGCCCGAGGCGGCCGGCCTGATCCGCCAGAACCAGATCCTCGGGTTCGCCTTCTGTGAGGCGCTCGCCCTGATTGGTCTGGTCATGCCGTTCGTCTACGGCACGTGATCTTCGGATCCTCGACCAGCCAACTAGACGAAAGGCACTGATGTGAACCCTCTGGTTCAGCTTGCGGCCGAGAAGGCGGAAAACCCCCTCGTCCCGCCGATTCCAGAACTCGTCATCGGCCTGCTCGCCTTTGTCATCGTCTTCGGTTTCCTCGCCAAGAAGCTCCTCCCGAACATCAACAAGGTTCTGGAAGAGCGCCGAGAGGCTATCGAGGGTGGCATCGAGAAGGCTGATGCGGCCAAGATCGAAGCCGAGAGTGTGCTCGAGCAGTACAAGGCTCAGCTCGCCGAGGCCCGCCACGAGGCCGCTCGTATGCGCCAGGAGGCGACCGAGCAGGGCGCCGCGATCATCCAGGAGATGAGGGCGGAAGGCCAGCGGCAGCGTGAGGAGATCATCGCTGCCGGTCACGCCCAGATCGAGGCCGACCGCAAGACCGCGGCCGCGGCACTGCGTCAGGACGTGGGCAAGCTCGCCACCGACCTGGCCGGCAAGATCGTCGGTGAGTCCCTTGAGGACTACACCCGACAGAGCCGCACCATCGACCGCTTCCTCGAGGCTCTCGAGGACGGCGCTTCGAAGGCCGAGGCCACGCGATGAACGGAGCGAGCCGCGAGGCACTGGCTGCCGCACGCGAGTCTCTCGACGCGCTGACCGACAACACGTCGGTCGACGTGGCGAAGCTCGCCGAGGAGCTGGCCGCCGTCACCGCGCTGCTCCACCGTGAGGTGTCGTTGCGTCGGGTCCTGACCGACCCGGCGCAGTCCGGCGAGGCCAAGGCCGAGCTGGTCGGGCGGCTGCTGAGCGGTCAGGTGGGCAGCGAAGCCGTCGACCTGCTCGCGGGCATGGTCCGCTCCCGCTGGTCGCGGTCGCGCGATCTGGTCGACGCGGTCGAGGAGCTGGCGGCCACCGCCGACCTCACCGCGGCGCAGCGGGCCGGTGCCCTCGACGACGTCGAGGACGAGCTGTTCCGCTTCGGCCGGATCGTCGCCTCCAGCGTCGAGCTGCGTGCCGCGATGACCGACAGGTCGGCTCCGGCGTCCGCCAAGGGCGGCCTGGTGCGCGGGCTGCTCGACGGCAAGGCGAATCCGGTCACCGAGCGGCTGGTCGTCCGTCTTGTGACCCAGCCCCGGGGACGTAGCCTGGAAGCTGGACTCGAGTCCCTGTCCAAGCTCGCCGCGGCGCGCCGGGACCGGATGGTCGCGGTCGTCACCTCGGCGGTGCCGCTGACCGATGAGCAGAAGCAGCGCCTCGGCGCCCGTCTGTCTCGCATCTACGGCCGAGAGATGCACCTCAACCTCGACGTGGACCCCGAGGTCCTCGGCGGAGTGCAGGTGCGCGTCGGCGACGAGCTGATCGACGGCACCACCGCGGCACGTCTCGACGAGGCTGGCCGCCGCATCGCCGGCTGACCAGCCACCAACTGAACAAGCAGTACGAAGCAGTACGAGCGGCCCGGTTGGGCCGTGCAGAGATTGCAGAAGATTCCTGGGGGTCGGCCCCCAGACCCCCTAAGAAACTTCGGGCCCAACAAGGAGAGCAGGGAACCCAGATGGCGGAGCTCACGATCCGGCCGGAGGAGATCCGGGATGCGCTGGAGAACTTTGTCCAGTCGTACCAGCCGGACGCGGCCTCGCGCGAGGAGGTCGGTACGGTCAGCGTTGCCGGTGACGGCATCGCGAAGGTCGAGGGCCTTCCCTCGGCCATGGCGAACGAGCTGCTGAAGTTCGAGGACGGAACTCTCGGTCTCGCCCTCAACCTCGAGGAGCGCGAGATCGGTGCGATCGTCCTCGGTGAGTTCAGCGGTATCGAGGAGGGCCAGCCGGTGCAGCGCACCGGTGAGGTGCTCTCCGTCGGCGTCGGCGAGGGCTACCTCGGCCGCGTTGTCGACCCGCTCGGCAACCCGATCGACGGCCTCGGCGAGATCGCGACCGACAGTCGCCGCGCCCTCGAGCTGCAGGCTCCGGGCGTCATGGTCCGTAAGTCGGTGCACGAGCCGATGCAGACCGGCTACAAGGCCGTTGACGCCATGGTGCCGATCGGCCGCGGCCAGCGTCAGCTGATCATTGGTGACCGTCAGACCGGCAAGACCGCTCTGGCTGTCGACACGATCATCAACCAGCGCGACAACTGGCGCTCCGGTGACGTGAAGAAGCAGGTCCGCTGCATCTACGTCGCCATCGGTCAGAAGGGCTCCACCATCGCGTCCGTGCGCGGTGCGCTGGAGGAGGCAGGCGCCCTCGAGTACACGACGATCGTCGCGGCTCCGGCGTCCGACCCGGCCGGCTTCAAGTACCTCGCCCCGTACACCGGTTCGGCCATCGGCCAGCACTGGATGTACCAGGGCAAGCACGTCCTGATCATCTTCGACGACCTGTCGAAGCAGGCCGACGCCTACCGCGCCGTGTCGCTGCTGCTGCGCCGTCCGCCGGGCCGCGAGGCCTACCCGGGCGACGTCTTCTACCTGCACTCGCGTCTGCTGGAGCGCTGCGCCAAGCTCTCCGACGACATGGGCGCCGGTTCGATGACGGGTCTGCCGATCGTCGAGACCAAGGCGAACGACGTGTCGGCGTTCATCCCGACCAACGTCATCTCCATCACCGACGGTCAGTGCTTCCTGGAGTCCGACCTGTTCAACGCCGGCCAGCGTCCGGCCCTGAACGTCGGTATCTCGGTCTCCCGTGTCGGTGGCTCCGCCCAGCACAAGGCCATGAAGCAGGTCTCCGGCCGGCTTCGCGTGGACCTCGCCCAGTACCGTGAGCTCGAGGCGTTCGCCTCCTTCGGCTCCGACCTGGACGCGGCCTCCAAGGCCTCGCTGGAGCGCGGTAAGCGCATGGTCGAGCTGCTGAAGCAGGGCCAGTACCAGCCCATGCCCGTCGAGGAGCAGGTCGTCTCCGTCTGGGCCGGCACCACCGGCAAGATGGACGACGTCCCGGTCGCCGACATCCGCCGCTTCGAGACCGAGCTGCTCGAGTTCCTGCGCCGCGAGCGCAAGGAGCTCCTGACCAGCATCGCCGAGGGCGGCAAGATGTCCGACGACACGCTGCAGTCGATCGCGGACGCCATCACCGCCTTCAAGCGGCAGTTCGAGACCTCGGACGGCAAGCTTCTGGGCGAAGACGCGCCGGCCGTCAACGTCTCCAAGTGACGACGGAAGGGACCTGACTCATGGGAGCCCAGCTCCGGGTCTACAAGCGTCGCATCAAATCCGTCACCGCGACCAAGAAGATCACCAAGGCGATGGAGATGATCGCCGCCTCGCGCATCGTCAAGGCGCAGCGCCAGGTGGCGGCCTCCACGCCGTACGCGACCGAGCTCACCCGCGCGGTCACCGCGGTGGCCACCGGGTCGAACACCAAGCACCCTCTGACCACCGAGGCTGACGCCCCGACCCGCGCCGCGGTACTGCTCATCACGAGCGACCGCGGTCTGGCCGGCGGCTACTCCTCCAACGCCATCAAGGCGGCGGAGCAGCTCACCGAGCGGCTCCGTGGGCAGGGCAAGGAGGTCGACACGTACATCGTCGGCCGCAAGGGTGTCGCCTACTACGGCTTCCGCGAGCGCAAGATCGCGGAATCGTGGAGTGGCTTCACGGACAACCCGACGTACGCGGACGCCAAGAAGGTCGCGGCTCCGCTCATCGAGGCCGTCCAGCAGGACACGGCCGAGGGCGGCGTGGACGAGCTCCACATCGTCTTCACCGAGTTCATCTCGATGCTGACGCAGACGCCGGTACAGAACCGGCTGCTGCCCCTCAGCCTCGAGCAGGCGGCCGAGGAGTCCGGTACGAAGGGCGAAATCCTTCCGCTGTTCGACTTCGAGCCGTCGGCGGAGGACGTCCTCGACGCCCTGCTGCCGCGGTACGTCGAGAGCCGGATCTACAACGCGCTGCTTCAGGCCGCTGCTTCCAAGCACGCTGCCACCCGCCGCGCGATGAAGTCGGCGACCGACAACGCCGGAGAGCTCATCAAGACCCTCTCCCGGCTTGCCAACGCGGCCCGCCAGGCCGAAATCACCCAGGAAATCAGCGAGATCGTCGGTGGCGCCAGCGCCCTGGCCGACGCGACCGCGGGGAGTGACAAGTAAGTGACGACGACTACCGAGAACGAAGTGACGGCCGCCGCCACGGGCCGCGTCGCCCGGGTCATCGGCCCGGTCGTCGACGTGGAGTTCCCCGTCGACGCGATGCCCGAGATCTACAACGCGCTGACCGTTGAGGTCGCCGACCCGGCCGAGGACGGAAAGCTCAAGAAGCTGACCCTCGAGGTCGCCCAGCACCTGGGCGAGGGCCTGGTCCGCGCGATCTCGATGCAGCCCACCGACGGTCTGGTCCGCCAGGCCACGGTGACGGACACCGGCAACGGCATCACGGTGCCGGTCGGCGAGATCACCAAGGGCAAGGTTTTCAACACCCTCGGTGAGATCCTGAACGTGGACCCGTCCACGGTCGAGGTCACCGAGCGCTGGCCGATCCACCGCAAGGCGCCCGCCTTCGACCAGCTCGAGTCCAAGACCGAGATGTTCGAGACCGGCGTCAAGGTCATCGACCTTCTCACCCCGTACGTCAAGGGTGGAAAGATCGGTCTGTTCGGTGGTGCCGGTGTCGGCAAGACCGTTCTGATCCAGGAAATGATCTACCGCGTCGCCAACAACCACGACGGTGTGTCGGTGTTCGCGGGCGTCGGTGAGCGTACCCGTGAGGGCAACGACCTCATCGAGGAAATGACCGAGTCCGGCGTCATCGACAAGACGGCGCTTGTCTTCGGTCAGATGGACGAGCCCCCGGGCACCCGTCTCCGTGTCGCGCTTGCCGGTCTGACCATGGCGGAGTACTTCCGCGATGTGCAGAAGCAGGACGTGCTCTTCTTCATCGACAACATCTTCCGTTACACCCAGGCCGGCTCCGAGGTCTCCACGCTGCTCGGCCGTATGCCGTCCGCGGTGGGTTACCAGCCGAACCTGGCTGACGAGATGGGTCTGCTGCAGGAGCGCATCACGTCGACCCGCGGTCACTCGATCACCTCGATGCAGGCGATCTACGTCCCCGCGGACGACCTGACCGACCCGGCGCCGGCGACCACCTTCGCCCACCTGGACGCGACGACCGTTCTGTCGCGTCCGATCTCGGAGAAGGGCATCTACCCGGCGGTCGACCCGCTGGACTCGACGTCCCGCATCCTGGACCCGCGGTACATCGCGGCGGACCACTACAACGCCGCCATGCGCGTCAAGGGGATCCTCCAGAAGTACAAGGACCTCCAGGACATCATCGCGATTCTCGGTATCGACGAGCTGGGCGAGGAGGACAAGCTCGTTGTCCACCGTGCCCGTCGCGTCGAGCGCTTCCTGTCGCAGAACACCCACGTCGCCAAGCAGTTCACCGGCGTGGACGGTTCGGACGTGCCGCTCGACGAGTCGATCGCCGCGTTCAACTCGATCTGCGACGGTGAGTACGACCACTTCCCCGAGCAGGCGTTCTTCATGTGCGGTGGCATTGAGGACCTCAAGGCCAACGCCAAGGAGCTCGGCGTCTCCTGAGTCCCGTGACTCCGTGAGAGGGGCGGGTGTCCCGCCCCTCTCACTACGCCTACTAGAATTTGACCCAACACCCGGCAGAACCGCCGGGTGGTGACCCGAGGAGCCACCCTTGGCTGCTGAGCTGCATGTCGAGCTGGTCGCCGCCGACCGACAGGTCTGGTCCGGCGAGGCCACCCTGGTCGTCGCGCGCACCGCGTCCGGCGATATCGGCGTCATGCCCGGTCACCAGCCGCTGCTCGGTGTGCTGGAATCGGGCCCGGTGACCATTCGTACGAGCGAAGGCGGGACCGTCGTCGCTGCTGTCCACGGAGGATTCATCTCCTTCGCGGACAACAAGCTCTCTCTGCTGGCGGAGATCGTCGAGCTCGCGGACGAGATCGACGCACAGCGCGCCGAGCGGGCGCTGGAGCGCGCCAAGTCGGACGAGGACGCCGCCGCGGAGCGGCGCGCCGACGTCCGTCTGCGCGCGGTGGCGGTGCGCTAGGCGCCCCGCCGACAGTTTCCGTCTCAGCCGCGGCCCGGCCTGGAACTCTCCAGAGCGTGCCGCGGCTGAGGCAATGCAGGTGAAGGTACGAGCGGAATTCCCGTTACTGGACGATGCGAGGAGGTCGGTGGAGATGTTCCTCGCTCTTCTTGTGGGCGGCCTGGTCGTCGCACTGGTGGTGATCGGGCTTTTCGTCTTCGGACTGCGCCGGCGGCTGATCCAGCGCTCCGGCGGCACCTTCGACTGCAGCCTCCGCTGGAACATCCCGGAGGAGACCGATGTCTCCGGCAAGGGATGGGTGTACGGCGTCGCCCGCTACAGCGGTGACCGGATCATGTGGTTCCGGGTCTTCTCGTACGCCCCGCGCCCGCGCCGTTTCCTGGAGCGCTCGGCCATCGAGGTCGTGGCACGCCGTACGCCCGAGGGCGAGGAGGAGCTGGCGCTGCTGTCCGACGCGGTCGTGCTCGTCTGTCGCCACCGCGGGACACGCCTGGAGCTGGCGATGAGTGAGGACGCGCTCACCGGCTTCCTCGCCTGGCTGGAGGCGGCCCCGCCCGGCCAACGAGTCAATGTGGCATAGATGGGCTGTCTCGTTGGGTGGGGGTGCCCCTGGACGGAGTCTGGGGGAGGGTCAATGTGGCATAGATAGGCTCTCTCGTTGGGTGGGGGTCCCCCTGGACGAAGTCCGGGGAAGAGCGAACGTAGCTTGAGAGTGTGACAAAGCCCGGGAGAGCAGGCCTCCCGGGCTTCGCTGTGCGCCGTGCCGGTCCGGACGGCTAGTTCAGGCCGCTGTTGATCGCGCCGACCAGCTCTCCGTTCGTGGTGTCACCGCTGAACTCCCAGAAGAACGCGCCTCCCAGGCCCTGGCCCTTCGCCCAGCTCATCTTCGAGCCGACGGTGGCCGGGGTGTCGTAGCTCCACCAGTTGCTGCCGCACTTCGCGTACGCCGTGCCGGCGATCGTTCCGGTGGACGGGCAGCTGTTCTTGAGGACCTTGTAGTCCTCGATGCCCTGTTCGTAGGTGCCGGGGGCCGGTCCCGTCGCGGTACCGCCCGGCGCGCTCTGGGTCACTCCGGTCCAGCCGCGCCCGTAGAAGCCGATGCCCAGCAGCAGCTTGGCCGAGGGCACGCCCTTCGCCTTGAACTTGGCGATCGCCTCGGCGGAGTTGAAGCCCGCCTGCGGGATGCCCGGGTACGAGGTGAGCGGGGAGTGCGGGGCGGTCGGGCCCTGTGCGGCCCAGGCACCGAAGAAGTCGTACGTCATCACGTTGTACCAGTTGACGTACTGGGCCGCGCCGCCGTAGTCGGCCGCGTCGATCTTGCCGCCGGACGAGGCGTCCGCGGTGACGGCAGCGGTGACCAGGTTGTTCGTACCGAACTTGGCGCGCATCGCCTGCATCACGTTCTTGAAGGCGGCGGCGCCGCTGGTGTCGCAGGACAGACCGCAGGCGTTCGGGTACTCCCAGTCCAGGTCGATACCGTCGAAGACATCGGCCCAGCGCGGGTCCTCGACCAGGTCGTAGCAGGACTGCGCGAAGGCCGCCGGGTTGGCCGCTGCCTGGCCGAAGCCGCCGGACCAGGTCCAGCCGCCGAACGACCAGAGCACCTTGATGTTCGGGTACTTCGCCTTGAGCTTGCGCAACTGGTTGAAGTTGCCGCGCAGCGGCTGGTCCCAGGTGTCCGCGACGCCGTCGACCGCCTGGTCGGCGGTGTAGGCCTTGTCGTAGTCGGCGTAGGCGTCACCGATCGCGCAGCGCCCGCCGGTGACGTTCCCGAAGGCGTAGTTGATGTGCGTGATCTTGGCGGCGGAGCCGGAGGTCACCAGGTTCTTCACGTGGTAGTTGCGCCCGTAGACGCCCCACTCGGTGAAGTAGCCGAGCTTGACCGTGGAGCCCGGGCCGGGGCCCGGGTCGCCGCCACCGCCGGTGGTGCGGACCGCGCGGGCGCCGCTGGCCGGTCCTGTCTGGTCCGCGGTGTCACGCGCCTGGACGGTGTACGAGTAGTCGGTGCCGGCCGTGAGCCCGGTGTTGGTGTACGTCGTGCCGGTCACGGTCGCCACCTTGGCGCCGTCACGCAGCACGTCGTAGTTCTTGATGCCCTTGTCGTCGGTGGCGGCGGTCCAGCTCAGCGTCACCGCGGTGTCGGTGATGCCGGACGCGCTCGGGGTGCCGGGGGCGGAGGGCGGGTTGTCGCCGGGGACGCTGCCGCCGTCACAGGAGGTGCCGTTGAGCTTGCAGCCGGAGGGGGCGCCGGGGCCCGCGCCGTTGAAGCCGAAGGAGACGGAGGCGCCGGGCGCAAGAGTGCCGTTCCAGCTCTTGTTCTTGGCGGTCCAGTGGGTGCCGGAGCTGGTGACGTCGGCGTCCCATGCGGAGGTGACGGAGGTGCCGGAGGGGAAGTCCCATTCGACGGTCCAGGAGCCGAGGGAGGTCGTGCCGGTGTTCTTCACCGTCCACTTGCCCTCGAAGCCGGATCCCCAGTCGGAGACCTTGACGTAGCTTGCGGTGGCCGATGCGGCGGCCTGGGCGGACGAGGCGAGGCCGACCATGGCGGCGAGGGGGAGCAGCAGCGCAGTCAGACCCGCGACCGCTCTGGATCTGAACTTATCTCGGTGGAGGGGGGCTTGGGTGCTCAAGGGTGCTCCTCGAGTTGCGGACGGACAATCGGGGTGGTCCGTGAACTGCGCACCCTGCGACGGCTCACCGCAGCGTGTGCGGTGAGAGTAGGAAGGTCTGGACCAATCGTCAATAGGTCCAGACCAAAGCGGTGGTGGGTGGGCCGGAGGGCGGGATCGGTCGCGGGCCGGTTTGCGGGTGAGGTCCGGGTCCCGCGCGGGCCGGACGTGTACCGGACGGCGAGTCAGAAGTGGGTCAGATGCCCAACTCCCGTGCCAGTACGGCGGCTTGGACCCGGCTCCGCAGCGCCAGCTTGCCCAGCAGCCGGCTCACATGGGTCTTCACCGTGGCCTCGGCCATGTCGAGCCGCCCCGCGATCTCGGCGTTCGACATCCCCTCACCGATACAGGAGAGCACCTCGCGCTCGCGTCTGGTGAGTGGGTCGAGGACGGCGGGGCCGCGCGCGTTGGCGGACCGTGGCGCCGCGAACTCCGCGATCAGCCGACGGGTGACGGCCGGAGCGATGAGCCCCTCGCCGCGCGCCACTGTGCGTACCGCCTCGAGAAGGTCGTGGGCCTCGGTGTTCTTCAGCAGAAAGCCCGCCGCCCCCGCTCTCAACGCCCCGAAGACATACTCGTCCAGATCGAACGTGGTCAGCACGAGGACATCGGCAAGCTCTTCGGCGACGACCTGCCGGGTCGCCGACACCCCGTCAAGCCGTGGCATCTGAACATCCATCAGGACGAGATCCGGGCGCAGTTCGCGGGCGAGCCGTACCGCCTCCTCGCCGTCCGCAGCCTCGCCGACCACCTCGATGTCCGGCGCGCTGCGCAGGATGAGAACCAGACCGGCGCGTACGGCGCCCTGGTCCTCCGCGACCAGTACCCGGATCGTCATGCCTTCCCGTTCCCTTCGTCGAGGGGCAGCTCCGCCCGTACCTGCCACATCCTGGCGCCGTCCGCAGCGGTGACCGGCCCGGAGTCGAAGGTCCCCGCCAGCAGCGCCACGCGCTCGCGCATACCGACCAGACCGGCTCCCGAGCCGGGGGCGCGCGGTCCGGGCCCGTCGGCCTCTCCGTACGGGCTGGTGACGCCCACCGTCAGCATCTGTCCGTCCCGGCCGAGAGCGACCGTGATCCCGCCGGGGGAGGCGTGCTTCAGCGCATTGGTCAGCGATTCCTGGATGATGCGGTAGGCGGCGAGCTCGACCGGCGCGGGCAGGGGGAGGTTCTCCCCGCGGGTGTCGGTGAGCGTGAACTCCAGGCCGCTGGAGGCGCCGTTCGTCCGTGCCTGCTCCAGCAGCGCGTCCACGCCGGCCAGCCTGGGCACGGCGGACGTCGACGTTTCGCCGCCGCTCTCCCGCAGCAGCCCGATCAGCCGCCGCATCTCGGCGAGTCCGTCGACGCTGTTCTCGCGGATGACGCCGAGTGCCTCGCGGGAGGTCCTCGGATCGTCGAGGGAGAGCGCGGCCGTGGAGTGGATGGCGATCGCCGAGAGGTGATTGGCGACCATGTCGTGCAGCTCCCGGGCCATCCGGGCGCGCTCGGCGGTGACCGCCTGGGTGCGGTCGATCTCGGCGAGCAGTGCGGTCTGCTCGGCACGCAGCCGGGCCGCCTCGGCGGCGTCGCGGTGGGTGCGTACGCTCACGCCGGTCCAGGCGGGGGCCACCGTGACCACCGCGAAGAGCAGACCGAGCAGCACGGCCTGCGCGTCCTGGAAGACGACGAGTGCGGTGACGGTGACGGCGGCGGTGGCCACCATGGACACGGCGGGGATGCGCCGAGCGGCGGCCGGAGTGCCGTAGAGGACCGCCGCGTAGACCAGGTCCGTGAACAGCGCGATCGTCGCGACGTTCCCGTCGGTGAACTGGTCGGCCAGCATCGCCGTACAGCCGATCGCCAGCGCGGTGTTCGGCATCGTCCGGCGCAGCAGCTCCGCGCCGCACATCACCGCCAGCGGCAGCAGCGAGAGCCAGCGCGGGTCGAAACCCTGACCGCGGCGGGTGTCCAGACCCAGCGACCAGAGCAGCAGGCCGCCGAGGAAACCGGCCACGGCGATGAGCACATCGTCGCGGTGGGGGCGGGGGAGAGCGGTCACGGACCCATCAAACACGGCAGGCGGCGCGCGAGCCTCCACGTCGCGGGTGAAGGCCGAGTACATCGAAGGATGCAGTGCCGCGTCGTCACTGCCGACGACGATTCACCGCCGCAGGGACGGGAGTGTGAAGCAGGAACGAAGGGAGAGTGCCGTGATCGTCACGCTGATTGTGATCTGCGAGGTCGGCTTCTGGGTGCTGCTGGCCACCGGACTGGCCCTGCGCTATCCGGCGAGGATGCCGCGGCTCGGCGCGGCCGTGCTGCTCTGCGAGCCGCTGCTGGAGGTCGTCCTGCTGGCCGTGACGGCGATCGACCTCAAGAACGGCGCCGCGCCGGACTGGAAGCACGGACTTGCCGCGGTCTACATCGGCTTCACCGTGGGCCTGGGCCACCACACGATCAAATGGGTCGACGCCCGGGTGGCGCACCGCTTCGCCGGCGGTCCGCCGCCCGTCGGGCCGCCGAAGTACGGCACCGCCCGCGTCATCCACGAGTGGAAGACGGCCACCCGCTGGACCGTCGCCGCGGTGGTCGCCATGGGCCTGCTGCAGGGGGCGATCTGGTACGTCGGCGGCGACGGCGACATCGGTTCGCTGCGCATGTGGCAGCAGAAGATGCTCTTCGTCATCGGCATCAACGTGATCATCGCCGGGAGCTACACCCTCTTCCCGAAGAAGGCACCGGCGGCGGAGCGCGAACGGGTCGGCGTCGAGCGCTAGCCCGCTCGCGGAGCTTGTTCCGCGCCCCGCCCCTTCCATGCCCGCCGGGCGGGCGCGGTCCGGGGCAAAGCCGCCGGGACAGTGGCCTAGCGCTCGCCGCCGGGCACCCAGAGCACGTCGCCGACGTCCTTGTTCGCCGTCCTCGCGAGGATGAACAGGAGGTCGGAGAGCCGGTTGAGATAGGTGGCTGTCAGCGGGTTCATGATGTCGCCGTGCACCTCCAGCGCCGCCCAGGTCGAGCGCTCCGCGCGCCGTACGACCGTGCAGGCCTGGTGCAGCAGCGCCGCCCCGGGCGTACCGCCCGGCAGGATGAAGCTGCGCAGCTTCTCCAGCTCCTCGTTGAAGCGGTCGCAGTCCGCCTCCAGCTTGTCGATGTAGAACTGCTCGACCCGCAGCGGCGGATACTCCGGCTCCGCGACCACGGGGGTGCACAGATCCGCGCCCACGTCGAAGAGGTCGTTCTGGACCCGGACGAGGACCTGTACGACCTCCGCGTCCAGCTGTCCGAGCGCGACGGCCGTGCCCAGGGCGGCATTGGCCTCATTGGCGTCGGCGTACGCCGCGATCCGCAGATCGGTCTTGACCGTCCGGCTCATATCGCCGAGGGCCGTCGTGCCCTGGTCGCCGGTGCGGGTGTAGATGCGCGTGAGGTTGACCATGCGACCAGCCTAGTTACGCACCGGCCCGGCGGACGACACGTGTGCCGACCGTCACGGCCACCTGCGCGAAGGTGATCGCCATGATCGCGCCGGACAGCACGGCCGCGACGTGGTGGCCGTGCCGCTTCCCGTAGGGGGTCTTCCCGCGGGCTTCTCGTCATCCCCGACCACAGGGCGGAGGTCCTGGGGGAGAAGATCCTCAAGTGCGCCGTATGAGACGCCTGATGGGTCGCACCGGTGTGATGTCCGTAATACGAGACGTGACGCGCATCTCTTCACCACCACACGGCCCCTCACGAGCGCTAACCTCCCGCAGAGAGTCCACATGTAAACGGGTGTTAAGGAGTGCCGCAGTGGCCAGGAAGCTCGCCGTCATCGGGGCCGGACTCATGGGGTCCGGTATCGCGCAGGTCTCGGCCCAGGCGGGCTGGGAGGTCGTGCTGCGTGATGTCACCGACGCGGCCCTGACCCGCGGTACGGACGGCATCAAGGCCTCGTACGACAAGTTCGTCTCGAAGGGCAAGCTCGAAGCGGCCGACGCCGACGCGGCGTTGGCGCGCATCACCACCACCACCGACCTGGACGCCGTCGCCGACGCGGACATCGTCGTCGAGGCGGTCTTCGAGAAGCTCGAGATCAAGCACGAGATCTTCCGTACGCTCGACAAGCTCGTACGGGACGACGCCGTCCTCGCCTCGAACACCTCCGCCATCCCGATCACGAAGATCGCGGCAGTGACGGAGCGTCCGGAGCGGGTCGTCGGCGCGCACTTCTTCTCGCCCGTCCCGATGATGCAGCTGTGCGAGCTGGTGCGCGGCTACAAGACCAGCGACGAAGCGCTCGCCACCACGCGGGAGTTCGCCGAGTCGGTCGGCAAGACCTGCATCGTCGTCAACCGCGACGTCGCCGGCTTCGTCACCACCCGCCTGATCTCGGCGCTCATCGTCGAGGCCGCCAAGCTGTACGAATCGGGCGTTGCCTCCGCGGAGGACATCGACATCGCCTGCAAGTTGGGCTTCGGCCACGCCATGGGGCCGCTCGCCACCGCCGACCTGACCGGCGTGGACATCCTGCTGCACGCCACGAGCAACATCTACACCGAGTCCCAGGACGAGAAGTTCGCGCCGCCGGAGCTGATGCGCCGGATGGTGGATGCCGGTGACATCGGCCGCAAGAGCGGGCAGGGCTTCTACAAGCACTGACCTTCATCGACCGTTTTGGTATCACCCCACAGGGTGAATTCGGTATCGGTTCGCTTACAAGCAGCAACCGCGCTGCCTGCACGGCAGTCAGTTGGTGCAAGACGGAACAAGACAGAAGCAGACCAGAACAGACAGACACAGGGCACTGAAGCACTCTCGGGGAGCGCATATGCACATCAGGGGCGACCATGCCGAGCTGGTCGTCGGGGGCCGCCTCGACGTCCGCAGCGCGGCGGACGCCCGTACGGTCCTGCATGCGGCGGTCGACAGCGGAGTCGGCGACCTGGTGCTCGACCTGACCGAGCTCGACTCCTGGGACGCCACCGGGCTCGGGGTCATCATGGGCGCACATCGCCGGGCCGGCCGGTGCGGCCGCCGACTCGTGCTGCGCGGAGTTCCGCCGCAGATGCAGCGACTGCTGGTGGCCACCCGGCTGCATCGCATCCTTGCCATCGAGGGCGGCATCGCGGCCGAAACGCTTCCCCGGGTGTGAACCGTACGACGCGCGCAATCCTCACGAGACTGTGACGTCACGGGCGGGGCTGCACCCCCCCGGTTCATAGATACTGAGCGAAGGTCTAAGGTTCGGTCGCCCGCCGTTTCGACGTACCCACGCGGCGGGCACCGGACCGAAGCTACAGCGGGGCGTGCAGAGAGCCGGGAGGGACACATCCGCACGCGGCTCCGCCACCAGAAGTCACACGATCCTGGCGGGGACGAAGCTAAGCGAAGCGCATCTGGGGGGCTTGGACCATGGACAACGACAGTTTCGGCGAGGGCGCGGGCCAGGCCCGTACGCCGCGCGAGGCCACCACGCCGGACTTCGGACAGTCCGCGCCGACGCTCGCCCGTACCGTCCAGCTCGTCTCGGGCGACTTCCTGCTCACCGTCAATCCCGTCGACGGCAGCGAGATCGAGCCCTGCCCGCCCGGTGGGGGCCCCGCCGGAGGAGAGCGGACCGCGCCGCGGGCCCGGCACAGCGCCGCCGAGCGCACCGAGCTGCAGCGCGCGGCGCAGCCGCCCGTACCCGCAGGACCTGCCGCGCCGCGGCTCCCGCTGCTGGAGCGCGACGAGGAGCGCCGGCGGCTCGTACGGCTGCTGGGCCGAGGCCGCTCGGTGCGGCTCACCGGCCCCGCGGGCTCCGGACGCAGCGCACTGCTCGACACCGTCGCGCAGGAGTGCGCGGATCTCGCGCCCGACGGTGTCGTCCGCCTCAACGGCCACCGCCGCACCCCCACGGAGCTGCTGTACGAGCTCTACGCCATCGTCCACAAGGCTCCTCAGCACCGGCCCGACCGGGCCGGGCTGCTCACGCTCGTCCGTGACATCGGTGCGATCGTGCTCCTCGACGACCTGGAGTTCGGCGGTGCCGCGCTCGGCGAGCTGCTGGACTCCGCACCCGAATGCGCCTTCCTGGTCGCCGCCACACCCGACGTCGCCGCGCCCGCCGCTGACTCACACCTCGAAGAGGTCTTCCTCGGCGGTCTCGGCCGCAGTGCCTCGCTGGAGCTGCTGCAGCGAGGCGTGGACCGGCCGCTCACCGAGGACGAGGCGAACTGGGCGGGCGACCTCTGGTTCGAGTCCGAGGGACTGCCGCTGCGCTTCGTACAGGCGGGCGCGCTGCTGCGGCAGTGCGACGCCCTGCGTACCGACCCGGAGGACTTCGACCCGTACATGCCCGCCGACCGCGTCGAGGGGGGCGACATACCGCTGCCGAGTCTGGCGGAGGGTGCCGCGCCCGCCGCGCTGCTCGCCTCCCGGCTGAGCAAGTCGGCTCGCGAGACGCTGCGCTTCGCGGTCGCGCTCGGTGGCGAGGTCCCGCACCAGGCGCATCTGCCGGCGCTGGTGGGGGACACCCACGCGGACGCCGCCGTCGGCGAACTGATGAGCTGCGGGCTGCTCACCCCGGTCGGCACGCGCTACCGGCTGGCGGCGGGCGTGATCGCGCAGCTGACGGAGAAGGGTTACGCGACCGACGCGGCGGCCCACGCCCACACCGCCGCCCAGCACTACGCCTGGTGGGCCGGGCATCCCTCGGTGACGCCCGAGCGGGCCGTGGCCGAGGCGGACGCCGTGCTCGCGGCGCTCACCGCGCTCGTGCCCGGCCAGGAGTCCGGACACCCCAGCACGGCTGTACTGCTGGCCCGCAGCGCGGCGCCCGCCTTCGCAGCCGGGCAGCACTGGAGCGCCTGGGAGAAGACCCTGCGGGTCGGCTCCGAAGCGGCCCGGCTGGCGGGCGAAGTGGCCGAAGAGGCGTATTTCCACCACGAACTGGGCGTTCTGGCGCTCTGCAACGGCAACCTGGACCGGGCGCGCGCCGAGCTCGAGGCCTCGATCGGCATGCGCGGGGCGCTCGCCGACAAGCGCGGCACCGTGGCGGGTCGCAGGGCGCTGGCGCTCGTGACGGACCGCTCGGGCACCCCGGTGCCGGGCGGCCGCACCCCGGCGGGCGAGGAGGTGCCTGCGGCGCGCCACGAGGAGTCGGCGTCGCCGCCCGGAGGCGTACCGGCGGCCGTACCGCTCACGGGGCTGGGAAGGCTTTCCGGACTGGGTTCTGTGGGGCTGCGCAAGCCCTCGGACGAGCCCGCGACGACTGTGTCGCGGCGCGAGACGCCCGCGGGCGGTGGGTGGCCGGGCCGCGGCCGTTCGCTCCTCGGCGGCGCTCGGCGCAACCTCGTCGCCGCGGGCGCGGGGGCGCTGCTCGCCGCGGTGCTCGGCACGGTGGTGACGCTCGGCGCGACCTCCGACAACAACGACGTCCCGGGCAACAAGGTCAGGAACGGCCAGTCCGCGAACGAGGACGACTCGCAGAACGGCCTGGACGCGGACGTGCCGGCCGACGGCTCGACCAGCAGGCCCGGCGGTGGTGGCGGCGGCGCCCCGAAGGACCCGGACAAGGTGACGCCGGGCGCGCCCTCTTCGTCGGGTGCGCAGTCCACGCCCGGCGGCAGGCCGGCGTCCAGTCCGGCGACGCCGGAGGGCAGGCCGTCGACGTCGGGCAGGCCCACGACGAAACCGACGCCGAAGCCGTCCTCTTCCTCGCCGGGCCCGACTCCGACCACGTCCCCGCCTTCGAGCACGCCGTCCACTCCGTCCACCAGCCCGTCGTCGAGCACGCCGTCGACACCGAACTCGGCCAGCGCCCCGGTCACGAACAGCAGCGCTCCCGGGGCGTCCGGTCCGTCCGGCTCCAGCGCCGCCGCCTCGCCGGTGATCTGACCGTCACAGGACGCGGTACGGCCCCGGACCGCATCGCCGCCCGGGGCCGTACACACACTTCTCGTGATGGTCAGAACAGCCTGAGCTTGTCGTCCTCGATCCCGCGCAGCGCGTTGTAGTCGAGCACCACACACCCGATCCCGCGGTCCGTCGCGAGCACCCGCGCCTGCGGTTTGATCTCCTGTGCCGCGAACACGCCCTTCACCGGCGCCAGATGCGGGTCCCGGTTCAGCAGCTCCAGGTAGCGCGTGAGCTGCTCCACGCCGTCGATCTCGCCGCGTCGCTTGATCTCCACCGCCACCGTCGCGCCGTCCGAGTCCCGGCACAGGATGTCCACCGGGCCGATGGCCGTGGGGTATTCGCGCCGGATCAGGCTGTAGCCCTTGCCCAGTGTCTCGATGCGGTCGGCGAGCAGTTCCTGCAAGTGGGCTTCCACGCCGTCCTTGATGAGGCCGGGGTCCACGCCGAGCTCGTGCGACGAGTCATGGAGGATTTCCTCCATCGTAATGATCAGTTTCTCGCCCGCTTTGTTCACGACGGTCCACACACTGTCCGTTCCCTCGCCGTCTTCCTTCAGAGTGCAGGGAGGGGACATCCAGTTCAGTGGTTTGTACGCCCTGTCATCCGCATGGATGGAGACGCTGCCGTCTGCTTTGACCAGGATCAGACGGGGGGCGGAGGGCAGGTGGGCCGTGAGCCGGCCCGCGTAGTCCACGGAGCAGCGGGCGATGACAAGACGCATGGTCGGCAACGCTACTCGACGGAAGCAGTTGCGCGCGATTCGCCCCGGAAGCCCCCTTCGTTATTTGGCCGGTTGTGTTCCCAATCTCCTGGTGCCCTCCGGCCAGCGCACTTACCGTGGAAGCAGGAGGTTGCCGGTCGTGCACTCTGCGTCGTCGTACGTCGTTCGTACGACGCCGTCGTCCGTCGCCCTCCTTCCCTGCCCGTAAGGCCCCGTTCATCGGGGCCGCGAGAGGAGAACCCATGTCGCTCGACGTCTCACCGGCGCTGTTGGATCAGGCCGAGCGAGGCGAGGTCGACGAAGCTGCCTTCGTCGACTGCGTCCGGACCTCCCTGCCCTACGCATGGGAGATGATCAGTTCTCTGGTGGCTCAGCTGAAGGTGGACGGCGGCGACTTCGCCGACAACCAGACGCCCCCGCCGGACGAGCAGGCACGTGGTCAGCTGCTGCGCGCGCTCGCGAGTGACGCTATTCGCGGTGCCCTGCAGCGGCACTTCGGAGTGCGCCTCGCATTCCAGAACTGCCACCGCGTAGCGGTGTTCCCGCTGGACTCCTCGGTCGACGAGCGGCTTGCCCGCTTCACCTCCGTTCGGGCTCAGTTGCTCAATCAGTCGCCCGAATTCCGCGACTGCTGAAGTCTTTTGCTGCCGCTCCGCATCGCGGGAGGTGCTACTGGTGTCGGAGCGGCAGCACCTCCCGTACGGCGGACTCAGACCAGCAGAGACAGGACCTCTGTGCCCAGACGCCGCACATTCTCCTCCGTGGCCGCCAGATCGCCCGAGCCCTCGGCCAGCAGCGCGAACCGCGTGATGCCGGTACGTTCGGCGGTGGCCGCGATCCGGTCGGCGGCGAGCCGCGGCGGGCCCACCGGGTGGAGCCCGCACAGCAGTTCCGTGTATCCCACCGGGTCCCGCATCGCGCGGGGCCGGCCGTCGACGGTCACATGGGCGTCCAGTCCCTGTTTGAGCCAGCCGGGCATCGCCTTCACCAGAGTTTCCGTGGCCTCGGCCCGGCGGTCCGCGATCTGGGCCACTCCGGCCGATACGTGCCCGGCGTCCGCGACCTCCTCGGGTGAGCGGCCCGCGGAGAGCGCGTGCGTACGCCAGAGGGCGACCATCTCCGCCTTCTCCTCGTCGTCGCAGTGCATCCCGAGCAGCATCGGCAGCCCGCGCTCGGCGGCGAGCTTCACGCTCTTCGGGGACGTACAGGCGACGATCACCTCGGGGCCGTGGGGCGGCCCGCCGATCAGCTCGTCCGGCCTGGGCACGACCGGGACTTCACGGAAGCCGAACCTTTCGCCGCTGGCGGCGACCCGGGGTTCGCGCAGCCAGCGCAGCAGCAGGTCCAGGGATTCGGGAAAGCCCCTTTCGTACGCGTCCAGGCCCGAGCCGAAGACCTCCAGATCGACCCAGGGACCGCCTCTTCCCACACCGAGGGAGAACCTCCCTCCGCTGGTGAGGTGCAGCAGTGCCGCCTGCTCGCCCAGCGCCACCGGATGGGCGCTCGGCAGTACGCTCACCGCGGTGCCGACCCGGATCCGCCGGGTGCGGCCGAGCAGCAGCGCGGCGAGTGTCACGGCGGACGGGCACACGCCGTACGACACGAAATGGTGCTCGGCCAACCAGACGGAGTCCAGACCGGACTCCTCCGCGACCTCGGCGGACCGCACCGCGCGGTGCAGCGCCTCCCCCTGTCCCTGGCCCGGGAATTGGGCCGCCAGTACAAACGTTCCCACGCGCATCGCCTTTTGCCTCCTTGCGGCCGACGCGTCACTCCCCCTACTGGCAACAACGCCTGACACGTGCCATAGGCACGGCCAATCGTGAAGTTGTTGCGATTTTCCGGTAACTGGCCCCTATGGGTGCCACGGTCTCACCCCGTGCGGGGCATGTACCCCCCACCGCGGACCGTAGGCTGGGAGACGAACTGTCCGGACTTGCCCCCTGAGGTGTCACGTGTCCCCGCGCCGTAACCGCCCCCGAGGCGGCGAGAAGCCGACCGAGCGAACCAGCGAGCCGGGCGAGAGGTACGGCGGCCTGGGACGGAGCGAGTCCTGGCACGGCGAGGAGTGGTCGGTGCGCCATGTCGCCGGCGCAAGTGCCGGCGGCAAGCGGTACCGCTGCCCCGGCTGCGACCAGGAGATCCCCTCCGGGATGCCGCATGTGGTCGCCTGGCCCGAACACGGCGGCGTCGACGACCGGCGGCACTGGCACAAGGCCTGCTGGAACGCGAAGGACCGCCGCACCACGCGGGTGCAGCGGTCCCGTAACGCGCCGAAGTACTGAGCCAGTTACACGTCCCGTGAGGTGAGCGAGGCGTAGGCGCCGGCCAGCGCGACCGCCGTCACGCCCAGCGCGATCCACAGCGGGTCCCAGCCGGCCGGGCCCGACTCGGTCACCGCGGTGTCGTAGAGCACCCCGATCTGGTTCGGGATGGAGTACTCGAAGAGAGCCTGCTGCAGATCCCGCAGCGACTCCGAGAACATGAACATCGCCAGCACCAGCGGCAGCAGCACGACGCCGATCATGACGGTGATCGCGCCCGCCGAGTGCCGGATCAGGGTGCCGACGGCGAGAGACAGCAGACCGAGCGTCGCGACATAGACGCCGACGCCCACCGTGGCGCGGAACCACTCCTCGCCGGTGGACGAGCCCTGGCCCACGATCGCGATCTGCAGCGCGCCGACGAGCGCGGTGATCACCGTGGTGAGCGTGAAGACGAGCAGGAAGAAGACGATCGCCTTGGCGGTCAGCACCCGGGCCCGGCTCGGGCACGCGGTGAGCGTGGTCCTGATCATGCCGGTGCCGTACTCGGACGCGATGGTCAGCACGCCCAGCGTGATCACACAGATGCTGCCGAGCAGTACGCCGAAGAAACCGAGCGAGAGGATCGACTGATCTCCCAGATCGGCGTCCGAGGCGGAGACGGCCACCGCGGAGAGCGCGCCGATGCCGACCATCAGCACGATCATGACGCCGAGTGTCCACATGGTGGAACGAACGGACCGGATCTTGGTCCACTCGGAGGCGAGCGCGTCGCCGAGATGGGCGCTGCGCTCCGGAATCGGCGAGGAGTACGCGGCGGCGGGTGCGCCCTGCTGCTGGTACGGGGTGGTCATCGGGCGTCCTCGGGCTTGGTCAGGTCGGCGGGCGCGGCGGCGGCCGGGGGCACGACGGGCGGAGCGGCAGGAGCGCCGGCAGACGCGGCGGGCGCCATGGGGGCGCCGGCGTACGGGTTCGCGCCGGCGTACGGGTTCTGGCCGGGCTGGGGCGGCGGCGGGGCGTACCAGCCCTGCTGCGGCACCTCGGGAATCTGCTGCGGCGGCGGGAGGTAGCCCATCGGCGGCTGCTGCATCAGACCCGACTTCTGGTCCGTGGTCGAGCGGTAGTCGACCGCGCCCTGTGTCATCCGCATGTACGCCTCCTCCAGCGAGGCCTGGTGCGGCGACAGCTCCCACAGGCGTACGTCCGCGTTGTGCGCCAGATCGCTGATCTGCGGCAGCGGCAGCCCGGTGACCCGCAGAGCGCCGTCCGGCTCCGGCATGACCTGCCCGCCGGCCTCGGTCAGCGCCGCGGACAGCTTCTCGCGCTGCTGCGGATCGGTCTGCGGCGTCCGCACCCGGGCGAAGTCCGCGGAGTTGTGCGAGATGAAGTCCTTGACGCTCATGTCCGCGAGCAGCTGCCCCCGGCCGATCACGATCAACTGATCGGCGGTGAGCGCCATTTCGCTCATCAGGTGCGAGGACACGAAGACGGTACGGCCCTCGGAGGCCAGCTGCTTCATCAGATTGCGGACCCAGAGGATGCCCTCCGGGTCCAGACCGTTGACCGGCTCGTCGAAGAGCAGCACCTGCGGGTCGCCGAGCAGCGCAGCAGCGATCCCGAGCCGCTGGCCCATACCGAGCGAGAAGCCCTTGGAGCGCTTCTTCGCGACTTCCTGGAGACCGACGACGCCGAGCACTTCGTCCACCCGGCGGGCCGGGATGCCGGAGAGCTGCGCGAGCGAGAGCAGGTGGTTGCGCGCGCTCCGGCCGCCGTGCACGGCCTTGGCGTCGAGGAGCGCACCGACCTGGCGGGGCGCGTTCGGCAGCTGCCGGAAGGTGCGGCCGCCGATGGTCACCTGGCCCTCGGTCGGCTGGTCGAGCCCGAGAATCATCCGCATCGTCGTCGACTTGCCGGCGCCGTTGGGGCCGAGGAACCCGGTGACGGCACCGGGTCGTACCTGGAAGGAAAGGTTGTACACGGCCGTCTTGGCGCCGTAGCGCTTTGTCAGGCCGACTGCCTCGATCATTCTCCAGCCCCATCGACTTTCGGGTCGTCGGGGCCCAGGCCATCCGGCCGTACACCCCCGTAAGAGTTAGGAGGATATCCGTGCCTTGACGGTTCCGGCCAAGCCGTAACGCTATGGTGTCGGGTTTTGATCGGTCGGCGTGGCCGGGGCGAGCCTCCAGCGGGGCCGTGAGCTGCGTGAACCCGCCCGCAGCCGCCTACGCGTCCCGCTTCTTGAGCACCAGATAGCCGCCCAGCAGCGCCGCGACCACCCAGAGGACCATGATGCCCAGCCCGCCCCACGGCCCGTACGGGGCCCTGTCGCTGCCCATCGCATCCGGCACCACCTGCATGATCTTGGAGCCGGCCTGGTCGGGGAAGTAGCGAGCGACCGTCTTCGCCTTCGGCACGGACGCGAGGATCTGCGAGACCAGGAAGAAGAACGGCATAAGGATGCCGAGCGAGAGCATCGAGCTGCGCAGCATCGTCGCCACGCCCATCGAGAAGAGCGCGATCAACCCCATGTAGAGCCCGCCGCCGATGACCGCGCGCAGTACATGGTCGGCACCGATGTCCGTACGGAGATCGCCCAGCAGTGCCTGGCCCAGGAAGAAGGAGAGAAAGCTGGTCGCCATGCCGACCACCAGCGCCAGCCCCGTGGCCACCGTGATCTTGCTGAACATGAAGGTGGCGCGCTGCGGTACGGCGGCGAGCGAGGTACGAATCATGCCGGAGCTGTACTCCGTACCGACCACCAGGACCCCGAAGACCACCATCGCGAGCTGGCCCAGGACCATCCCGGAGAAGCTGATGAAGGTCGGGTCGAACGTGAGCTGCTCCTGCCTCGGCAGATCGTCGAAGGTCGACTTCAGCAGCGCGCTGAGCGCGGCGCCCATCGCGACAGTGACGACGAGGGCGCTCACCAGCGTCCAGGTGGTCGAGGAGACCGTACGGATCTTGGTCCACTCGGACTGCAGGACGGCGGGTACCGAGGCCATGGGTCAGGCCCCCTTGCTGCTCTGGTAGCTCCGGCCCCACTGGAGACCCGGTTGCCGGACCGGCGGCGGCGCTCCTTCGTCGGTCGAGTGCGCGTGGTATTCGACCGAGCCCGCGGTCATCCGCATGAAGGCCTCCTCCAGGGAAGCGCGCTGGGCGCTCAGTTCATGCAGAACGAGCTGATGCCGGGCGGCCAGCTCACCGAGCTGCTCGGTGGTCGCGCCGTCGACCTCCAGCATGCCGTTGCCCGACTCGACCGGAATGAACCCCGACTCGTGCAGCACATCGCGCAACCGCTCCTGCTGCGGTGAACGGAGCCGCACGTAACTGCGGGAGTTCTCATGGATGAAATCCGCCATTGATGTGTCGGCCAGAAGTCTTCCCTGCCCGATCACGATCAAGTGGTCGGCGGTGAGGGCCATTTCGCTCATCAGATGCGAAGAGACGAAGATCGTCCGTCCTTCCGATGCAAGGGTCTTCATCAGATTGCGGATCCAGTGAATTCCTTCGGGGTCCAGACCATTGACAGGTTCGTCGAACATCAGGATCTCCGGATCGCCGAGCAGCGCGGAGGCGATTCCCAGCCGTTGGCCCATACCGAGCGAGAAGCCCTTGGACTTCTTCTTCGCCACCTGGGTCAGTCCGACGGTGTCCAGGACCTCGGCGACCCGCGAGGCGGGGATGCGGTTCGACTGGGCGAGACAGAGAAGGTTGTTGTACGCGCTCCGCCCGCCGTGCATCGCCTTGGCGTCCAGCAGCGCGCCGATGTACTTCAGCGGTTCCTCGAGGTCGCGGTAGTGCCTGCCGTCGATCCGCACCGAGCCACTGGTCGGGTTGTCGAGATCGAGCATCATCCGCATCGTCGTCGACTTGCCGGCGCCGTTCGGGCCCAGGAAACCCGTCACCACACCAGGTCTCACCTGAAACGACAGATGGTCGACCGCGGTCAGGCTGCCGAAGCGTTTGGTGAGGCCCTCGAGCTCAATCATGCGGCCACGCTAAAGGCGCGCAAAGCCCCCCGCCACTGGAGTGGCGGGGGGCTCGACAGGTCCTTGACCTACGCGGCGTACCCGATGAGTGAGTGCGTACTCAGCGGGACTGCTGCGCCGGGACGCCGCGGGAGACCGGCTCGTCGTCGGCGGGGGAGCCGGCGGCGGCCACAGCCGCACCGGTCAGCGTGGCCAGCATCTCGCGGACGTTGGTCAGCTGCGCGTTGATCGAGTCGCGGCGGTTGGTGAGCGCCGCCAGCTCGCGCTCCGATTCGCTGCGGATCCGGTCGGCCTTGGCGTTCGCGTCGGCCACGATGTCCTCGGCCTGGCGCTGCGCGGTCTCCACCGTCTGACGGGCCCTGCGCTCCGCGTCCGTACGCAGCTTCTCGGCCTCCAGGCGCAGCTGCTCGGCGCGGTGCTCGATCTCCGCCAGGCGCTTCTCCGCCTTCGCCTGACGCGAGGCCAGGTCGCGCTCGGACTGCTCGCGGCGCTTGGCGAGGTTCGTCTCGAAGTCCGCGGCGGCCTGGGCGGCCTTGGCGCGGGTCTCCTCGAAGAGCGCGTCCGCCTCCTCGCGCTTGGACTGCGCGTCCTTCTGCGCGTCGGTACGCAGTGTAGAGGCGTCGCTCTTCGCCTTCTCGACGATACGGACGCCCTCGTCCTCGGCCTTCGCCTTGCGCTCCGAGGCGAACGACTCGGCGTCGTTGCGCACCTGCTGGGCGGCGGACTCGGCGAGCTCACGGTGCTGCTCGGCGGCGCGACGGGCCTCCTCGCGCAGGTCCTTCGCCTCCTCCTCGGCGAGGCGGAGGATCTTCTCGACGCGCGCACCGAGACCGGCGTACGACGGCTCCGCGTCGGTGACCTGGGCCTGGGCGTTCTGCGTCTCGAGGTGTAGCTCCTCGATGCGCTTTTCCAGAGAGGTGATTCGGGCGAGAGCACTGTCACGGTCGGCGACGAGTTTGGTAATGCGGTCATCCACCTGACCGCGGTCGTAACCACGCCGCACGAGCTCGAAGCCGAAGGGGGAGGAAGTGTCGCTCATGGGGTTCCTGTCGAATGAGACCGGTGAGGTGATAGGGGGAATCCTAGGGGCCGAAGCGGCGTGTCATCGAGCGGATGCCGGTTTGATCTGGAGAATGTCCAGCCTTTTGAGTGGCTAGGTCTCGGATGACTTGCCACTCGAACGTGTAACCCCCGCTGTCGCGCCCGCTTTGACGCCATTCTCCTTGTTGCCCCCGGACGGCGCCTCGAAGGACTCCAACGCTTCGAGCACATCCTGGACACGGGAAATCTCCGCCTGAATGTCCTCGCGGCGGCGCACCAGCACGTCGAGCTCCCGCTTGCCCTCCGTAACCGTGTGTTCGGCCTCGGCCTCGGACTCCGCCTTGAGCCGCTCGGCCTCCCGGAACACGTCGGCCTTCTTCTGCTCGGCCTCCTTGAGGAGCCCCTCAGCCTTCCGCACCGCGGCGATCCGGACCTTGCCGGCCTCCGAATTGGCCTCGGACAACAGCTCCTTGGCCTTCGCCTCGGCCTCGGCCTGCTGCTCGGTCGCGGCCTTCACCAGCTTGTCGACGCGCTCGCCGGCCGACTTCAGCTGCTCCGCGGTCTCGCGGCGGGCGCGCTCGTGCAGTTCCTCGATCTCGGCCTCGACCCGGGCCCGCAGCTCCTCGCCCCGCTCCCTGATGGCGGTCGCGTCCCGGCGCGCGCCGACCAGCAGCTCGTCGGCGTCCGTACGGGCCTTCTCCACCCGGGAATTGCCCTCGACGACCGCCTCGGCGACCAGCCGCTCGGCCTCCTTGCGGGCCGCACCCACCATGGTGTCGGCCTGCGCCTCGGCCTCGGTGGCCGCGCGCAGTGCCTCCTCCTGAGCCTTGTTGATGAGCTGGTCGGCCTGCTCCGCGGCGTCGGCACGGCGCTTGGCCGCGGCCTCGCGCGCCTCGTCCACCGTCCGGTCCGCCTCCGCCCTGGCCTCCGCACGCATCCGCTCGGCCGCTTCCTCGGCGTCCGCCCCGATCTTCCGGGCCTCGGACTTGATGCGCTCGGCGGCCTGCTGGGCCGAGCCCACCGTCTCGGCGGCCTCGGCGCGCAGCCGCTCCGCCTCACCGCTCGCCTCGGAGATCAGCTGGTCGGCCTGGGCGGCCGCGTCACCGCGGCGCTTGTCGGCGGCCTGACGCGCGTCGTCCAGAATCTGCTCGCCGTCGGCACGGATCCCGGCGTGCAGCCGCTCCGCCTCGGCCTCGGCCTGGGCCTTGACCTGCTCGGCCTCGGCGCGCAGCCGGGCCGCGGCCGACTCGGCGCCGGACAGCGCCTCCGCCGCCTCGGTGCGCAGCAGCTCGCTCTCGCTCGTCGCCTCGCCGATGAGCCGGTCGGCCTGGGCGGCGGCGTCGGAGCGGATGCGGTTGGCGTCCTCGCGGGCCTCGGCGCGGGCGCGCGAGGCGTCCTGCTCGGCGGAGGCGAGGGCGTCCGCCGCCTCGGTACGTACCCGCTGCGCGTACTCCGCGGTGTCGGCGCGCAGCCGGTCAGTCTCGGTGATCGCGTCCCCGACGGTCCGCTCCGCGAGCGCGTTGGCGGCGTCGGTCTCCTCCTGGGCCCTGGCGCGCAGCCTGCCCGCGTCCTCGGCGGCCCGCTCGCGCTCGGCGTACGCGTCGGCGCGGACCCGGTCCGCCTCCTCCTGGGCCTCGGTCCTGGTGCGGTCCGCGGCGTGCTCGGCGGCCGAGCGCAGCCCGGCGATCTCCTGCTCGGCCTGGTCGTGGAGCCCATTGACGGAGTCCCGGACCTGCTGGGCGGTCTGCTCGGCCGCGGACACCATCTCGGTGGCGCGCCGGTCGGCCTCCTCGACCAGGCGATGCGCCTCGGTCTGCGCCTCCTCGACCCGGTTGCGGGCCGAGGCCAGCAGCTCCTCGCTCTGCTCCCGGGCCCGGTCGCGCTCCTGATTCGCCTCACTGCGTGCGGAGTCGAGGATCTCCTCGGCCTCCCGGCGGCGGCGGGAGGCTTCCTCCTGGGCGGCGGCGAGCGCCTCGGCGGCCTCGGCGCCCACGCGCTCGGCGGCGGCGGCGGCCTCCGCCCGCAGACGGTCGGCGCTCTCCTGTGCCTCGGTCTTGAGCCGCTCCGCCTCGGTGGCGGCCTCGGTGCGCAGCCGTACCGCGACGTTCTCGGCCTCGGCGCGGGTGGCCGAGGCGTCGGCGGCGGCGTCGTTGCGCAGCCGCTCGGCCTCCTGCTCGGCCTGCGCCTGGAGCGTACGGATCCGCTCGGCCGCCTCGCCGCGCAGCCGCTCGGTCTCCTCCGCGGCCTCGCGGCGGATCCGCTCGCCCTCGCCGCGGGAGTCGCTCAGGCCCTGCTCGGCGGCGGCGAGGCGCGACTCGGCCTCGGTGTGCAGCCGGGTCAGCTCGTCGGCGGCCTCGGCCTGCCGGGCCGCGATGGCGCGCTCGGTCTCCTCGCGCAGATCGGCCGCCGCCTGCTCGGCCGCGGACTTGACGCCCTCGCACTGCTCCTCGGCCTCGGCGCGCAGCCGGTCGGCCTCGGCGCGGGTGCGCTCCAGGGTCTCCTCGGCCTGCTTGCGCAGCGTGGTGGCGCGCTCGATCGCTTCGGTACGGACCCGCTGGCTGTCGGTGGTCGCCGTGGAACGCAGTTCGTCCGCGTCGGTCCGCGCCTTGGTCAGCAGCTCCTCGGCGGTGCTCGCCGCCTCCTCGATCTGCTGCACGGCCTCGCGGCGGGCCTCGCCGCGGATCCGCTCGCCCTCCGCGACCGCCTCGGAGCGCAGCTGCTCGGCCTCGCCGCGCAGCCTGCGCGCCTCCTCCTGCAGCTCGACGGTCTTGGCGCGGTACTCCTTGGTGTCGTCCTTGGCCGCGCCCTTGAGCTGGTCGGCCTGCTCGGCGGCCTCGCCGCGCAGCCGGTCCGCCTCCGCCTCGGCCTCGCGGCGGATCCGCTCGGCCTCCTCGCCCGCCTTGCGGGTGGTCTGCCGGGCGTCCTCGGAGGCCTTGGTCAGTACCTCCTCGGCGCTGCGGGCCGCCCTGGCCAGCTGCGCTGCGGAATCCTCGGCCGCGATCGTACGAGCCTTGTCGCCCGCCTCGGCGACCAGCTTCTCGGCCTCGGCGCGGGCATCCGCGAGCGCCTGCTCGGCCTCGGTCTTGACCGCCTCGGATTCCTTGGTGGCCTCGCCGACCAGCCGGGCGATCTCCGCCTTGGCGGTACGGGTGCGCTGTTCGTTGACCGACTCGGCCGACGCCAGCTGCTTGGCCGCCGACTCCTTGGCCTCGGCCAGGAGCTTCTCGGACTCCGCGCGGGCCTCGCGCAGCTTCTCCTCCGCCTCCTGGATCCGCTGCTCGGCGGCGCGGCTCAGTTCGGCGGCCTGCTGGCGGGCCTGGTCGGACTCGGCCGAGGTGGAGGAGCGCAGCTGCTCGGCGTGGGAGGTGGCCTCCTGCGCCTGGTTCGACGCGGCGTTCAGCAGGCGTTCGGCGTCCTTGCGGGCGCGCAGCAGGATCGTCTCGGCCTCGGCACGGGCGGCCTCCGCCGAGGAACCGAGCCGCTGGCGGGCCTCCTCGGCGACCCGGGTGGCCTCGGCGCGGGCCGCGGCCAGGGACTGCTCGGCCTCGGCGCGGGACTCGTCGAGGAGCCGGCGGGCCTGTGCCTCGGTGCGGGCGCGCAGCTGCTCGGCCCAGGCGACGTTCTCGTTGACGTGCGCCTCGACGGTCTGCCGGCGCTCGGCCAGCTCCTGGTCCAGGCGCTGGCGGCGCTGGTTCGCCTCGGAGTGCAGTTCTGCCTGGAGGCGTGCCTGGTGCTCGGCGTGCTCCTGGAGGATGCGCTGGGTCTGCGCGCGGGCGTCTCGCAGCTCGCGCTCGGCGTCCGAGCGCAGCTGGTCGGCCTGAATCTGGGCATTACGGAGCAATTGCTCGGCCTGGTAGCCGATGTCGGCGCTGTCGTAGGCAGGACGAGACGCGAGGTTGCGGCGCGCCTCATGGAGCTTGGCGCGCAATACCTCGACCTGATAGCCGAGGTCCTCGGCGTGCTGGACGGCCTTCTCCCGATCGGTCTTCAGCCGGTCCATCTCGGCTTCGAACCGCGAGAGGTGGTCGTCGTCAGCTCGGTGGCTCTCCTGGCGTTCGTAGCCCCGCACTGCGCGGTCCCATCCGTCCCCTGGTCGCAACTGTCTCCGTACGAGCACCGTTCGCCGGCGAACGGCCCCCCGGGGAATGGTGACAGATCAACGGAGGGGACGCGGCACGGCCCCGGCCCGGCCCCGGCCCGGAACCGCCTACTCTACCGGGCCGGGAATCCGGAGGTCAGTGCTCCGTTGCAGAGGTGACGAGTTCGGTGAGAACGCCGTGGCAGTCCTTGGGGTGGAGAAAAGTGATACGGGAGCCCATGGAGCCAATACGGGGCTCGTCGTAGAGAACGCGTACTCCCTTGTCCCGGATGGACTGCGCGTCCGCGTCCACATCGGCGGTGCCGAAGGCGATGTGGTGGACGCCCTCACCATTCTTGGCCAGCCACTTTCCGACGGCCGAGTCCTCGCGGGTCGGCTCCAGGAGCTGGAGGTAGGAGGCGCCGCCGTCGGACGTCTCATTGATCTTGAGCATGGCTTCCCTTACGCCCTGCTCCTCGTTGACCTCGGAGTGGAAGACCTCGAAGCCGTATGTGGCCCGGTAGAACTCCACAGTCTTGTCGAGGTTGAAACAGGCGATCCCGATGTGGTCGATTCGCGTCAGCATGGCTCCAGTGCAACGCCCCGGACGGTGGTTACGCAACGTGCGCGCGATCACACCGGCTGCCCGGTGACCGGGGACCGTACCGCTCAGTACATTGAAGTAAACCCTCGTTCACTCCTCATCCAAGGGGCCGTGCCTCATGTCTGGAACGACCGGTACCACTTCAGTGATTGTCGCGGGCGCCCGAACGCCCATGGGCAGGCTGCTCGGCTCGCTCAAGTCCTTCTCCGGAGCCGATCTCGGCGGCTTCGCCATCAAGGCGGCGCTGGACCGTGCGGGCATCGGCGGTGATCAGGTGCAGTACGTGATCATGGGCCAGGTGCTGCAGGCCGGCGCGGGCCAGATCCCGGCCCGGCAGGCCGCGGTCAAGGGCGGCATCCCGATGAGCGTCCCCGCGCTCACCATCAACAAGGTCTGTCTTTCCGGGCTCGACGCCATCGCACTGGCCGATCAGCTGATCCGCGCGGGTGAGTTCGATGTGATCGTCGCCGGCGGCCAGGAGTCCATGACCAACGCGCCGCACCTGCTGCCGAAGTCGCGCGAGGGCTTCAAGTACGGCGCGATCGAGATGCTCGACTCGATGGCGTACGACGGTCTGACCGACTCCTTCGAGAACGTCGCCATGGGCGAATCGACGGAGAAGCACAACACCAGGCTCGGCATCGCCCGCCCGGAGCAGGACGAGATCGCGGCGCTGTCGCACCAGCGGGCCGCGGCCGCTCAGAAGAACGGCATCTTCGAGGCGGAGATCACGCCCGTCGAGATTCCGCAGCGCAAGGGCGAGCCGGTGGTCTTCGCCAAGGACGAGGGCATCCGCGCCGAGACGACGGTCGAGTCGCTGGGCAAGCTGCGTCCCGCGTTCGCCAAGGACGGCACGATCACCGCGGGTACGTCCTCGCAGATCTCCGACGGCGCCGCCGCGGTCGTGGTGATGAGCAAGGCCAAGGCCGAGGAGCTGGGCCTGGAGTGGATCGCGGAGATCGGCGCCCACGGCAACGTGGCCGGACCCGACAACTCCCTCCAGTCGCAGCCGTCCAACGCCATCCAGCACGCGCTGACCAAGGAGGGTCTCGGCGTCGAGGACCTCGACCTCATCGAGATCAACGAGGCCTTCGCGGCGGTTGCCGTGCAGTCAATGAAGGACCTCGGGGTGTCCCCGGAAAAGGTGAACGTCAACGGCGGCGCGATCGCGCTCGGTCACCCGATCGGCATGTCCGGCGCGCGGGTGGTCCTGCACCTGGCGCTGGAGCTCAAGCGCCGTGGCGGCGGCGTCGGCGCGGCCGCGCTGTGCGGTGGTGGCGGGCAGGGTGACGCGCTGATCGTGCGCGTCCCGGGCAAGTAACCCTCGTACACAACCGATCGAACGGAGCGGCAATGGTGGACGTCCCCGAGCTGGTGGCCCAGGCGCGGGAAGGCCGGCCGCGGGCTGTCGCCCGGCTGATCTCGCTGGTGGAGGGGGCGTCACCGCAGCTGCGTGAGGTGATGGCGGCGCTCGCTCCGCTGGCGGGCGGGGCGTATGTCGTCGGCCTGACCGGTTCGCCGGGTGTCGGCAAGTCGACGTCCACGTCGGGGCTGGTGTCCGCGTACCGGCGGGCCGGGAAGCGGGTCGGTGTCCTGGCCGTCGACCCCTCCTCGCCCTTCTCGGGCGGGGCGCTGCTCGGCGACCGGGTCCGGATGTCGGAACACGCGTCCGACCCGGGCGTCTACATTCGCTCGATGGCCACGCGCGGACACCTCGGCGGTCTGGCCTGGGCCGCCCCGCAGGCGATCCGGGTACTGGACGCGGCAGGCTGTGACGTGATCCTGGTCGAGACCGTGGGTGTGGGGCAGTCGGAGGTGGAGATCGCCTCGCAGGCGGACACCTCGGTGGTGCTGCTGGCGCCCGGTATGGGCGACGGCATTCAGGCGGCGAAGGCCGGCATCCTCGAGATCGGCGATGTGTACGTCGTCAACAAGGCGGACCGGGACGGCGCGGACGCGACGGCCCGCGAGCTGAACCACATGCTCGGTCTGGGCGAGTCCCGCGGCCCCGGCGACTGGCGGCCGCCGATCGTGAAGACGATCGCGGCGCGCGGCGAGGGCATCGACGAGGTCGTCGAGGCGCTGGAGAAGCACCGCGCGTGGATGGAGGAGCGCGGCGTCCTCGCCGAACGCCGTGCGCGCCGCGCGGCCGGTGAGGTGGAGACCATCGCGGTGACGGCGCTGCGGGAACGGATCGGAGACCTGCACGGCGACCGCCGCCTGGGCGCTCTGGCGGAACGGATCGTGGCGGGTGAGCTGGACCCGTACCGCGCCGCGGACGAACTGGTGGCGGGCATCACCGAGGGCTGAACGGCTGTCAACCGGCGGCGGGCGGTGCGCTGTTCGAGCCACCCGCCGCACCCGACAGGCCCGCTCCCGGCAGGCCCGCACACGACGGGCTCGCACCCCACAGGCCCGCTCCCGACCGGCCCGAGGGGCTACGGCTTGCCGCGCCGCCCGCGCAGGTTCTCGGCGACCGGCGAGAGTGACTCGCGTAGATCCGCAAGCGCCTCCGGCGAGAGCATGTCGATGAAGTGCTTGCGCACGGACGCGACATGGTGCGGCGCGACCTTCTGCATCGTTTCCATGCCCTGATCGGTCAGGACCGCGTACAGCCCGCGCCGGTCCGACTCGCAGTTCTCCCGGCGTACCAGCCCCGCGTTCTCCATGCGGGTGATCTGGTGCGAGAGGCGGCTCTTGGACTGGAGCGTGGCCGCGGCGAGGTCGCTCATCCGCATCCGCCGGTCGGCAGACTCGGAGAGGTTGACCAGGATCTCGTAGTCGTTGTTGGTCAGGCCGAACGGCTGGAGGTCCTTCTCCATCTGGTACGTCAGCAGTCGGTTGACGTCCAGATAGGTGCGCCAGGCGCACTGCTCGTCGTCGGTAAGCCAGCTGGTGGCCGTCTCGGTCTCCATATATGGATTCTACCTAAGAAGTTGAAAGACGGACGAAAACAGGGAGTGTGACGCCCGGCACCCGGCGCGCGACCGGAGTCGCGAACAAGGGTGCAGGCGTTCGACGTCACACTCCGCAGACTACCGTTCACAGGCCGAAGCGACGCTGGAGGTCCCCCAGCTGGCCGGGAAGGCGCGGTGCCGCCCCGTGTTGACCGGGCGCGCCCGCCCCGCCGTGGCCGCCCGGAACTCCCGCGGCCTGCGGCACGGCGCCCGTCGCCTGTTCGGCCATCAGCGCCTCCGTCGACTGCAGAAGTACCGTGCCGGCTCCGACGAACTCGAACTGGTGCTCCTCGCCCGAGGCCCCGCCGATCCCCGTCAGCGCCCGCACCCCGCCCATCACGCCCGTCATATAGCCGTGGTCGTAGTGGTGGCAGGGTGACGGACAGTCGGCCCAGCCCACCAGCGCCTGCGGATCCACCCTGATCGGCGGCTCCATGAAGACGACGGGGCCGTTGGAGGCGGCCACGAACTTGCCCGTACCGATCAGCGTCAGAAAGCCCGGCACGATCGACTGCTTCAGCGCCAGCGTCGGCTGGTACGCCAGCAGATTGCCGGAGCGGATCGTGAGATTGCCGTTGTCCAGATCGTAGGAGTTGACGTCGAAGGAGCGGTCGGCGAGCAGCATCTTGCCGCTGCCCTCCGCCACCACCCAGTCGCTCGCGTGCAGCGGCGAGTGGAATGAGGTCCGCAGCAGCCGGTCGAGCCGGCCGTGGCCGATGCCGTTGAAGTCGATGCGCCCGTAGTAGGCGATCATCTTCCCCTTCTGCAGGAACCATTGGCTGGATTTGAGCTCCACGCAGAAGGTGTACGCGTTGACGTTGTCGTCGCTCGGCAGCGTCATCGGGTCGAAAATCACGGGCGCGCTCACAGTTTCTCCTCCGACGCCTGGACGTACACCGCACCGCTGCCGCTGAGCTCCAGCTGGAAGGCCTCGCCCGAGCCGCGCCCCACCATGTCGCGCCAGCCCAGCGCGGTGGAGAGCTTGTTGCGTACGTCGCCGTGGTGCGCGACATACGCCTGCGGGTCCACATGGACCGCCCGCCCCGGAGTGATCGGCAGCTCGATCACCCCGCCGTGCGCCATCACCGCGACCGCGCCATGGCCCTTGAGCGTCGTGGTGAACAGGCCCTGGCCCGTCACCTGGCCGCGCACCATGCCCATGACCCCGCCCTGCGAGCCCATGAACATCGTGCCCTGCTGCAGCGTCCCGTCGAAGGCGAGCAGCCGGTCCGCCTCGACGTACAGGGTGTCGCCGGTCAGCTGGATCACCTGGATGTGATGGCCGCCGTGGCCGAACATCACCGTGCCGCTGCCCTCGACCGTCATCAGCGGCGTGGCCTCATTGGCCACCCGCCGCCCGATCATCGAGGCCAGGCCGCCCTGGCCGCCCTGGATATTCGGCGTGAACGAAACCTCGCCCTTGTACGCGAGCATCGCGCCGCGCTGACTGAACATCTTCTGGCCGGGGGCGACCGTCGCCTCGACCATCTTGGAGTTGATCTCGCGGAACGGCATCAGACGTCGCCCCCGATGGTGTTGCGCTCGCTGGGCTGTACGTAGACGAGTCCGTCGCCCTCGAAGCGGATCTGGAACGCCTCGCCGCCGCCCTCGCCCAGGATGGTCCGGAAGGTCACGCCGGACTGGAAGTCCTGCCGCAGATTGCCCTGGTGCGCGATGTAGGCGCCGGGGTCGACGGAGAGCGGGTACTGGGGTGTCACCCGCAGCACCACGGCCGAGCCGTCCGACATGATCGCCGCCTGGCCGGTGCCCTCGACGGTCGTGGTGAACAGGCCGTTGCCGCTCGCCCCGCCGCGCAGCCCGGTGAAGGTCGTCCCGGTGCGCAGCCCGGCGTCGGTGCAGAGCAGATTGCTCGCCTCGACATAGAGCTTGTCGCCGTGCAGGTTCACCAGGTTGATCTCGGACGCCCGGTCGGCGAAGTAGCAGGTGCCCTGCCCCTTCACCTCCATCATCGTCATCTGTTCGCCGGTCAGTCGGCGGGTCACCATCCCGCGGATGCCCTCACCGCCGCCGGACATCTTTTTGAACGCCATCTGGCCGTCGTAGGCGACCATCGAGCCGTTCTTCGCTTTGACGGCGTCGCCGGTCATATCGACGGCGAGCACCTTGCTGCCTTGGAGTCGGAACATTGCCACGGAGCGACGTTATCGGCCGGTGCGCTGCGCGAACAGCTCCTTTGGGAGGATCCGGACCCCGACATTGACCCCGACACGGACCCCGGCAAGGTCCTCGCGAAGATGGCTGCCACAATGGGGGAGCGCTTGTGAGCGCGTTCACAAGATCAATGCCCCCCTCCCAGAAGGTGTTTCCGTGGACATCAAGACCGCCTCGTCCCTCCACCGCCTCCGTCTGGTCTCCGCGCCGGAGGCCGTCTCCTTCCTCCTGCTCCTTGTCTGCTCGGTGCTCAAGCGCACAACGGAGTTCAACGCGGTCCCGGTGATGGGCGCGGTCCACGGCGTGCTCTTCATCCTGTACGTGATCTTCTGGCTGGACGCCTGGAACCGCACCAAGTGGGAGGCGAAGACCGCGGCCTTCTACTTCGTGCTCTCCGTGCTCCCCTTCGGGGGCTTCCTCGCCGAGCGCAAGCTCAAGCGCGCGGCCGAGGACGAGGTCATCGCCTCCCGTGCCCGCCGCGAGAGCGTGGTCGACGCGTGATCGTCGCCTTCTCCGTCACGCCCTTGGGTGTCGGCGAGGACGTCGGTGAGTATGTCGCCGACGCCGTCCGGGTCGTCCGTGAATCCGGCCTGCCCAACCGCACCGACGCGATGTTCACCTCGGTCGAGGGTGACTGGGACGAGGTGATGGACGTCGTCAAGCGCGCCGTCGCCGCGGTCGAGGCCCGCGCGCCACGCGTCTCCGTCGTCCTCAAGGCCGATATCCGCCCCGGCGTCACCGACGGTCTCCGCTCCAAGGTGGAGACCGTCGAACGACACCTCTCCGCCTGAAACCACGCGGAGCGCCGGGCCGACGGTCAGGGCGCCACGGGGTGCGACGACACCGCGAGCGCGATACCCAACGGCGTTCGCTCGTACAGCACCTGATGGCCGTAGCGGCGGGCCGTCAGCAGCCCCGCGTCCTGCAGCACCGAGAGGTGCGCCGACACGGAGGACGGCGCGAGGCCGAGGAGCTGCGCGAGCGCGGTCGTCCCCGCGGGTTCGTCGAGCGCGAGGAACACGGCGGCGCGCTTGGCGCCGAGCAGGCGCGCCAGCGCCTCGGGCGCGGAGCCCGTGGGCTGCGCCCACAGCGCGCCGATACCGCGTGCGGGGTAGGCGACGGTCGGCTGCCAGGGCGGTTCGAATCCGGTCACGACGTCGGGCCAGCAGAAGACACTGGGCAGCAGCATGAGGCCCTGCCCGCCGAGGTCGCGAACATGGTCGCCGGGCGTGGTCAGGACCAGAGTGCCCTCGCTCCAGCGCAGCCGGGGGTGGAGATCGGCGAAGAGCCCCTCGAGGCCGGTCTCCGCCAACCGCCGCGAATGGAATGCCACATCGGCCTCGAGAAGTGCGCGCAGCCGCGGCCAGTCCGGCTCGACGAGCGTGTGCCAGGCGCACTCCATGGCATCGGCGAGCTCCCGGACGGCCCGCGCCGGATCGGCGACGAAGGCCCGCCCCTGTGGTGAGTCCGACGCCCCCGGGGTGCAGGAGAGCGCCCACGCCATGTCGTGCCGCGCGGCCTCGGGATCGGCGCGGCGTACGGCGGCGATCTCCTCCTCGAAGGAGGCGGCGGGCCCGATGGGCGGCGGCCCGAGAAAGTCCGGGCTGTGCCCGCGCTGCGGCATCAGCAGCCACAGGGCGGTGAGATCGAGCTCGTCGGCGGTCCGGCGGATCCGGCGCAGCCAGGGCAGGTGATATCCGTGCCGGTCGGGCCGTTTGAGGATGCGTACGGCGCTCTGAGTCTCCCAGAGGGGGGAGACGGCGAACCGGATCCGCAGCAGATCGTCTTCGCCGAAGTGCATGTAGGACGGCATGATCACCTCGGAAGATTCGGCTGCTGCCGAAAGTTTAGGCGGGGCGCGAGGGCATCGGCAGGCTGTGGGCCATGCCGAAAGAGAACCTCACGGAAGACCCGCCGCCGCCGGCCCCCGAGGGCGGTCCCGCGGGGGCCGCCGCCGCAGTGCCCCGGGAAGGGGGCGGGCCGACGCCTCTCGCCCTGCCGCCCCTCCCCGAACCCGTCGCCGGGCTCCCGGCCCCCCGCGGCGCCGCCGCGCCGCAGGACCCCGGTTCCACCGGCCCGGACCCCGGCGTGCCCCGCCCCGGTGCCGTCTCCGCCCGGCCCGAGGTGCAGATGTCCGAACCGGACGGCGGAGGCTTCGCCCCGCCGGAAGGTGCCGCGCCCCGCACCAGTGCGGCGAAGGCCGAGCGTCCGGCCGGCAACGGGGGTTCGCGGCACGGGAGCTCCGGTACCGGCCCCGGCTATCGGGCCGTGTTTGAGGTACGCGAGTTCCGCGCCGTATTCGTCGCGCATCTCATGTCGCTCCTCGGCGTCGTCGTCAGCGAGATCGCGCTCACCGTCCTCGTCTACCGGCTCACCGCCTCGCCCCTGCTCAGCTCCCTCACCTTCGCGCTCGGGTTTCTGCCCTACCTCGTCGGCGGGACCCTGCTCGCCGGGGTCGCCGACAAGTACCCCGCCAGGCGGGTGCTCGTCGTGTGCGATCTGCTGTGCGCGGCGTGCGCCGCCGCCATGGCGCTGCCCGTGACGCCCGTCGCCGCACTGCTCGTGCTGCGCTGCCTCATCGCCGCGGTCTCACCCGTCTTCAACGGCACCCGCACGGCGACCCTCGCCGACATCCTCGGCGACGGCGACCTCTACGTTCTCGGCCGCTCGCTGCTGCGCATCGTGTCGCAGAGCGCCGTGCTCACCGGGTTCGGGCTCGGCGGGCTGCTGCTGGCAGTCGTACCCCCGCGCGGCGCCCTCGTCGTCACCGTGTGCACCTTCCTGGGCTCGGCGCTGCTCCTCCGCTTCGGTACGAGGAGGCGCCCGGCCAGAGGCGGCGACAGCGGCGCCCTGCTGCGGTCCTCGCTCTCCGGTGCGCGGCAGATCTTCGCCGACCGCAGGCTCCGCGTGCTGATGCTGCTCTTCTGGGTGCCGCCCATGTTCAGCGTCGCGCCGGAGGTTCTCGCCACCCCGTACGCGGACGAGATCGGCATCGGTCCGGCCGGCCTCGGGCTGCTCATGTGCGCGCTGCCGGTCGGCACGATCGCCGGTGAGCTGTACGCCGGGTCCGCGCTCGGCCCCGCCTCCCGTGCCCGTATCGCTCTGCCCCTCGCAGCCGTCACCCTGCTGCCACTCCTCGCCTACGTCCTCACACCCGGTCTCGGCTGGGCGCTGCTCGTGCTGGTGGCGGCCGGCGCCGGCTCCGCGTACACCCTGGGAGTCGACCGATGGTTCATCGAGGCGGTCCCCCCGGAGCTGCGCGGCCGGGCCATGACCCTGCTCACCGCCGGACTGATGACGATCCAGGGCGTCGGCATGGTGCTGGCCGGGGTCGCGGCGGAGTTCTTCTCCGTGGGCACGGTGGTCGCCGGGGCCGGGGCGGTCGGGACTCTCTGCTGTCTGCTCCTGGTCGCCGAGGCCAGGAGGACCGAAGTGCGAGACGGGGCTGACCGCCATATGACCAGTCGGTAGGGTCGGTGCCGTGTCGAAGCCGCTCAGTCTTCCCTTTGATCCCATCGCCCGAGCCGATGAGCTCTGGCGGCAGCGATGGGGTCCTGTGCCCTCGATGGCCGCGATCACCTCGATCATGCGCGCGCACCAGATCCTGCTCGCGGAGGTCGACGCCGTCGTCAAGCCGTACGGACTGACCTTCGCGCGGTACGAGGCGCTGGTGCTGCTCACCTTCTCCAAGGCCGGTGAGCTGCCGATGTCCAAGATCGGCGAGCGGCTGATGGTCCACCCGACCTCGGTGACGAACACGGTGGACCGGCTGGTCAGGTCCGGTCTCGTCGACAAGCGGCCCAACCCGAACGACGGGCGCGGCACGCTCGCCTCCATCACGGAGAAGGGCCGGGAGGTCGTGGAGGCGGCCACCCGCGCGCTGATGGAGATGGACTTCGGGCTCGGCGCGTACGACGCCGAGGAGTGCGCGGAGATCTTCGCGATGCTGCGCCCGCTGCGGGTCTCGGCCCAGGACTTCGACGAGAAGTAGAGCGAGCGGCGGCCCGCACCACCCGGACGAAGATCGCCCTTTGCGTCCGGTTACGCTCGTTGCCATGAAACAGAGCGTGCTGTCCCGCTACCGGGTGATGGCGTACGTCACCGCCGTGTGGCTGCTGGTCTTCACCGCGGCGATCATCGCGAAGTACGGGTTCGAGGTCGGCGACACCATGCTGATCTCGCAGATCCACGGTGTGCTTTTCATCATCTACGTGATTTTCGCCTTCGATCTCGGCTCCAAGGCGAAGTGGCCGTTCGGCAAGCTGCTCTGGGTGCTGGCCGCCGGCTGCATCCCCGTGGCCTCCTTCTTCGTCGAGCCGAAGGTCACCCGCGAGATCCGTCCCCTGGTCATGGACGCCGAAGCGGCGACCGCCGAGGCGTAACCGGCACCGGCATTCCCACGGCCGCGAGCAAGGCTCGCGGCCGTCTCCCATCGACATTTACTAGGACGTCCTAGTAAATTCAGAGTATGGACGCTGACGCCATCGAGGAAGGCCGCCGACGCTGGCAGGCCCGTTTTGACAAGGCCCGCAAGCGGGACGCGGACTTCACCACGCTCTCCGGTGACCCGGTTGAGCCCGTATACGGGCCCCGGCCCGGCGACACGTACGACGGCTTCGAGCGGATCGGCTGGCCCGGTGAGTACCCCTTCACCCGCGGGCTCTACCCGACCGGCTACCGCGGCCGCACCTGGACCATCCGCCAGTTCGCCGGCTTCGGCAATGCCGAGCAGACCAACGAGCGCTACAAAATGATCCTGGCCAACGGCGGCGGCGGGCTCTCCGTCGCCTTCGACATGCCGACACTCATGGGCCGCGACTCCGACGACCCGCGCTCGCTGGGCGAGGTCGGCCACTGCGGCGTCGCCATCGACTCCGCCGCCGACATGGAGGTCCTCTTCAAGGACATCCCGCTCGGTGATGTCACCACTTCGATGACGATCTCGGGGCCCGCCGTCCCGGTCTTCTGCATGTATCTCGTCGCCGCCGAGCGCCAGGGCATCGACCCTGCCGTGCTCAACGGCACGCTGCAGACCGACATCTTCAAGGAGTACATCGCGCAGAAGGAGTGGCTCTTCCAGCCCGAGCCGCATCTGCGCCTGATCGGCGACCTGATGGAGCACTGCGCGCAGGGCATCCCCGCGTACAAGCCGCTGTCGGTCTCCGGTTACCACATCCGCGAAGCCGGAGCGACGGCCGCGCAGGAGCTCGCGTACACGCTCGCCGACGGCTTCGGCTATGTCGAACTGGGCCTGAGCCGCGGCCTGGACGTGGACACCTTCGCGCCCGGCCTCTCCTTCTTCTTCGACGCGCACCTCGACTTCTTCGAGGAGATCGCCAAGTTCCGTGCGGCACGCAGGATCTGGGCGCGCTGGATGAAGGAGGAGTACGGCGCGCAGACCGACAAGGCGCAGTGGCTCCGCTTCCACACCCAGACCGCGGGTGTCTCGCTCACCGCGCAGCAGCCCTACAACAACGTGGTCCGCACCGCGGTCGAGGCCCTCTCCGCGGTCCTCGGCGGCACCAACTCCCTGCACACCAACGCCCTGGACGAGACCCTCGCGCTGCCGAGCGCACAGGCCGCCGAGATCGCGCTGCGTACTCAGCAGGTGCTGATGGAGGAGACCGGCGTCGCCAACGTCGCCGACCCGCTGGGCGGTTCCTGGTACGTCGAGCAGCTCACCGACCGCATCGAGGCGGACGCCGAGAAGATCTTCGACCAGATCAAGGAGCGCGGCCGCCGGGCGCACACCGACGGTCAGCACCCCATCGGTCCCATCACCTCCGGCATCCTGCGCGGTATCGAGGACGGCTGGTTCACCGGCGAGATCGCCGAGTCAGCCTTCCGCTACCAGCAGTCCCTGGAGAAGGGCGACAAGCGGGTCGTGGGCGTCAATGTCCACCACGGTTCTGTCACCGGAGACCTGGAGATCCTGCGGGTCAGCCATGAGGTCGAGCGCGAGCAGGTACGGGTCCTGGCGGACCGCAGGACCGGCCGGGACGACGCCCGCGTACGGTCCTCGCTGGCCGCGATGCTGACCGCCGCGCGGGACGGCTCCAACATGATCGCGCCCATGCTGGACGCGGTCCGCGCGGAGGCCACGCTGGGCGAGATCTGTGACGCGCTGCGGGACGAGTGGGGCACGTACACCGAGCCGCCCGGCTTCTGACAGCCGAGAACCGAGGGCCCGGGCCAATGGCGGTCCGGGCCCTCGGGCTTCAGCCCCGAAGTGAGCCCAGCCCCGACACCAGCAGTGTCGTGAAGGTGCGCGCCCACTCCTCGTCCACGGGCTCGGCACTGACCAGTGCCCGGTGGACGACCGCACCCGCGATCACATCGAAGATCAGGTCCGCGTTGCGGGCCGCCGCTTCCGGGTCCTCCTCGTAAGGCAGCTCGCCGCGGGCCTGTGCGCGGGCCCGGCCCTCCAGGACCAGCCGCTTCTGCCGGTCGACGATCGCCGAGCGGATACGGCCGCGCAGCGCGTCGTCCCGCGTCGATTCCGCGACCACCGCCATCAGCGCGGTCTTGGCCTCGGGCCTCGCGAGCAGTGCGGCGAACTGCAGCACCACGCCCTCCACATCGGCCATCAGGCTGCCGAGGTCGGGGAGTTCGAGCTCGTCGAAGAGTATGGCGACGGCGTCGACGACAAGCTCGCTCTTGTTGGTCCAGCGGCGGTAGAGCGTGGTCTTGGCGACTCCCGCACGGGTGGCCACATCGCCCATCGTCAGCTTCGACCAGCCCAGCTCGACGAGCGCCGCCCGGGTCGCGTCGAGGATCGCGACGTCGGCCTCGGCGCTGCGGGGGCGTCCCGTACGGCCCCTACGCATGGCTTTGGGGCTGGTGTGGCTGCACATGACGGCGACCATACCGGCGGGTAGGTGTTTCGCTGTGAGCCAGTTCACCGGAGGTTTCTCACACGCCGCCGGGCTGGTGCAGATACGCTACGACTCGTAGCGAAAGCCTTGACCGGCTCAGAGCGACAACCACTGACACCGGGTGGGGACCCAGTGTCGAACATTTTGGCCAGTACAGCGGTCTCTTGGCCGTATTTTTCACATGCGCGCGTGGAGGGGGGAGGATGTACTCATGCAGCCTAGGAACATGTCCATGAGCGGCGTCGTCGACCTCGCCGCGGTGAAGGCGGCCGGTGAGGCCAAGGCAAAGGCGGAACAGGCGCGCGCCGAGGCCGCCCGCCAGGGCGGCGGCCAAGCCGTACCCCCTTCCAGCCTGGTGATCGATGTCGATGAGGCGGGCTTCGAGAGCGATGTCCTCCAGCGCTCCGCCGAGGTCCCGGTCGTCATCGACTTCTGGGCCGAGTGGTGCGAGCCGTGCAAGCAGCTCAGCCCGGTGCTGGAGCGGCTGGCGCAGGAGTACAACGGCCGGTTCGTCCTCGCCAAGATCGACGTCGACGCCAATCAGATGCTGATGCAGCAGTTCGGGATCCAGGGCATCCCGGCGGTCTTCGCGGTGGTGGCCGGCCAGGCCCTGCCGCTCTTCCAGGGCGCGGCGCCCGAGACCCAGATCCGCGGCACCCTCGACCAGCTGATCCAGGTGGCCGAGGAGCGCTTCGGGCTCACCGGTGTCGCGGTCGACCAGGACGCCTCCGGTGCCCAGACGCCGACGGCCCCCGCCCCGGTGCCCGAAGGGCCGTACGACGCCCTGCTGGAAGCCGCCGTACAGGCGCTGGACGCGGGCGACTTCGGCGGTGCGGTCCAGGCGTACAAGAACGTGCTCTCCGACGATCCCGGCAACACGGAAGCGAAGCTGGGCCTCGCCCAGGCCGAGCTCCTCGCCCGCGTACGGGACATGGACCCGCAGAAGGTCCGCCAGGAAGCGGCCGAGAACCCGGCCGATGTGAACGCGCAGATCGCCGCGGCCGACATCGATCTGGTCGGCGGTCATGTCGAGGACGCTTTCGGCCGGCTCGTCGAGACGGTGCGCCGCACGGCGGGCGAGGACCGGGACGCGGCGCGGGTGCGGCTGCTCGACCTCTTCGAGGTCGTCGGCCCGGACGACCCGCGGGTGACCGCGGCGCGTTCGGCGCTGGCGCGGGTGCTGTTCTGAGTCATGTTTGAAAGTCCTGCACTGAACGTTCCGTTCTGCCAGGTCTGAGGGTTTTGCGGCGGGGGGGGCGCGGGGGGGGCGGCCCCCGGGTGGGGGGCAAGGGGCCGTAAAACCCCCGCCCGTTACAAAAAAATTTTTAAACACGCGGTTTTTTTGAC